>CAJGDJ010000019.1 GCA_904502025.1 uncultured Muribaculaceae bacterium | reverse complement strand
TTGAATAGAATCTGAAAGATTCATTATTCTCTACAATTAATGTTTCCTTCAGAAACTAAACCTCTCTAATACATTACCGGGCTTATCCACTGTGTGGCTAAACCCGGCTATATACTAATAAACCCCTTTGGGGTTGCATTTGTTATTGAAAACTTTTATCGGACACCAATAAATAAAAAAAGAAATCCCGAATTTGAGATTTCTTTTTTATTGTGACCCCGGAGAGGCTCGAACTCTCGACCCAATGATTAAGAGTCATTTGCTCTACCAACTGAGCTACGGAGTCATTGCGTTTTTGCAAATGCGATGCAAAGGTAAGGCTATTTTTTTATTTCGCAAAACTTTTGATCGTTTTTTATCAGCTTTTTATCAGCTCATCACTCTTCAATCTCAAATATCGAAAAGTTTACACTGCCGTATGTGCGATGAGATGAAAAATGTGGCAAATGTGAGAAATCATAGTTGCGAGAATGTTCTATGATAAATATCGTCCCGGGCTTGAGCATCTTTGAGTTGAGCACCTTTTCGGGTATTTCGCCAAATCCTTTGAGATCGTAGGGAGGATCGGCAAAGATAATATCAAACTTTGCACACGATGCTTCGATATACTTCAACGCATCGCCACGAACCAAATTAAAGTTGTCGCACCCCAATTGAGTAGCGACCTTTTTCATAAAAGCCGACTGTGTTGGAGCTTTCTCGAGTGCTGTTACCGACTCACAGCCTCGCGAAAGCAATTCAAAACTTATAGCTCCCGTTCCGGCAAAAAGGTCGAGAGCCGTCAACCCCTCGAAATCAATCATATTTTCAAGCACATTAAAAAGATTTTCACGTGCAAAATCGGTTGTGGGGCGTGCTGTAATATTTGTTGGCACATCGAAACGACGACGACCATATTTTCCTCTAATTATTCGCATAATGGCAATACTATTAAATCAAATGGTGCATTGAGGGCATCTTTCCCGGTCTTAAACATAGCTGCAGGGAAAATTACCGGCATCACATAAGCAAGGTACTCTCGCAACATAGGAGTGATTGCTTCGCGCATCGCATTATCGCCGGAGACAAACAACTCATCGCTACTTGCATCAAAATGCAACATTTCACGACATGCAAAAATATAATACATCGCATCGAGTGGTTCGCGAAACGCAAACGTGTTGGCAAATTTCAATGAATCCCTTCCAAACACCAATAAATCAAGCTTATTATCATGAATATGTGCATACATTTTGCCTGCATTTCCAAGTCGGTTTTTGCGATTAAAATATATGCAAAGAGGGGCTAAATGATGTTGAATGCAAGGGTTATTAAACGTACGTCGCAAAAAGTTTACCAATTCCTCATCAATACCCATCATTATTGATACCTCAAGTTCTTTCAACTTATTTTCAAGCACATTTCCCTCAAATGATGGAAATGTTTCGCGAAAAATCTTCTCTTGAACATCAGGATTGTCAATCTCTGAAGGTATGATTGTAAATTTATCGGTTTCTATGATGCAATCCACACGTGCAAAATCGCTCAACAGCAATGGATTGTCATATATCGCCTCCTCAATTGCCTTTTGAATTGACTGAGCCGCCGAATCAAGTACTATTTCTCGATATATAAGCGAATTATCTTCTACCGAACAAAACAACACCACGTGCATTTTTTTCGAATCAATACGCAATGCCAACCGCCACAACCGAGGGTCATTAATGAGATCTTTATTTAATGTTTCTTTTTGATTCATAGCAATATAAGAATCTTACCTATCCGATTATATACTTTTTAAAAGGGAGATAGTTTATGATGAGGGTAATAATATACGAGATTGCGAATGAACCTATAAACACAATTGCGATTTCAAGAGAAAGATTAGACAATGGATTGGCTGTAAAATATGGGAAGAAGATATAGTAAATAATAGCATAGTTAACAAGAAATATTCCAAATGTAAGAGGTGAAAGATGAGCCATTATTTTTTGGAAAATATGGCTTTGAGGATTAAAGTTTTGTACGAAAGTATATATAAATAAACACATTGTCATTGAAGAAAGGGATAGATAATTATAAATGATATTGGAATAGGCGTCATATCCAGGAATATTGGCAAGATAGATTATAGCGGGAATGATTCCAGCTATAACAATTAGCAATATTGACATTGTTGAAAATGTCTTTAATGATGTCAATTTTATTGGATAATTGTGAAGATAATATCCGAGAGCAATATATCCAAAATATTCGGCAAAAATATACGGGGGGGTACACCCCCCCTGTAGGCAAGGCTTTTAGAAATGGATTTATTAAAGCTACACTCCAAATGAGAATAAAGTACAAAGAATTACGACGGTCATTATTTTTAATCCATGTATTGAAAATAGGAATGAATAGATAGATGTCCAATAATGTATATAGGTACCAAGATTGCACAAATTTAGCCGTCGGTCCGAATGGAATATGCAATATACTTGAAAAAATATTAAAAATAGGTCGCCCACAATTTATTGCATCAACAAAGATGTAAATAACAGACCAAATGATTAAAGGCCATAAGATGCGAGAAAATCTGCGAGTTAAAAATTGCCGTAGGTTAAGCGTCGTTGGCAATAGTAATGCTCCACTAACCATTAAAAACAATCCAATACAGGGGGAGCATAGATAAGACACAATGCCGTATATAGGAGCCTCTTTTAAGTAGGTATGTGCAACAGGAGAATGCACTAACACCACCATCAAACATGCAAGCACTCTCAATGTATCAAGGTATGCAACGCGTTTATTTTGAGAAATTAATATATTTTGTTCCATTGATGCAGAGTTGAGTCTATATTACAAGTTATTTTGTCGCAAACCACTGCGATTTGTGGGAGCTGATGAACCTCGCTGACTATTAGATCCGCCATAATAGCTACCGCCAAATTCATCTTCCTCTTCCTCCTCTTCGTGATGATTATGATTATCTTTCTCCCCTTTCTTCCGAGCCGGTTTGTTTTTCTTTATGTCATAAGGCTTTTGAAGGTCGAGAGGTTGTTCATAAATATCCCACGATTGCTCAATATCCCAATTTTTCTTGGCATCAATGCGTTTTGAATAGTAATATATCTCCTCGGGTTGAGATTTCCCAAGTAGATTTCCGGTATCATATTTACCATTATTGTTTCTATCTATAAACGCACGTGCAAAATACCTGTTTGGCAACAAAAAGTGAAACGAAGCACGACCATCAACCACCGGAGATGTAGCAACCACCTTATCACTTGTATCGAGCAACTCCACTACGATTGGCAAATCAGTACCACTCACATTGAAAAAGAGATTCACATAGTCCTCCATTGGACGCACCGCAAACTCTTGCTTAAACGGTTTGTTCCATTCATTATATATCCCCATCAATGCCGCCGAATCGATTTCAAGAAGATATCTTTCTCCCGGCTCCCATTCATGGGGCATCGAAAATTTTAACACATTACGAGTTGTATCGGGCAAAATATCTGAATGTGATATTTGTTCCCAAATAGTGTCGCGTTTAATCGACAACCTCACTCCGGCATTATTTATCGACGCAAGCGGTTGTGATGAGGTGAAACGCAACGGACGATTTACATCTTGTGGATTGGCTGCCTGAAGGCTCCAATTGATAAAATTTAATGGAGGGGGAAGCGTATCAGCTTCTTCCTCTTCTTCTTTTTTCTTTTTTTTCTTATCTTTTTTAACCTTTGGGTCTTTGAAGAACATTTTCAACGTATCGGTTGTCCATGTCAATTCTTCATTTGTGTCAGTTCGCAAATATCGGGCTGCGATTAGCATTGAATCTTGAGCATAAACCATTGTGTCGTTAATCCAATACTCAAGAGTATCGAGCGTTGCATTTGCATTAAGGACTGCCCAGTCGGTTATTTCCAATCCTGCTTTCGGTCCGTTTACGAGTGTTATTTGAGGCAATGTGTCAGACTTTGTTGCAAAGTTAAATGTGAGACGACGTCGGTCGGGACGCTTATAATCTTTCATATATTGAGCCACATAGCCCTCATTAAACCACGTAAGTAAAACATCATTAGGCAAATATTTAACGCCTTGACGAACCACCAATGAGTCGGTACCATCAACAGCTCGCAACGTGTCGGTTACTTCAATCGCTTCTACCGATGGAGAAACTGTTACATCATAAAATGCCACATCTTCGGTGCGATCCCAATAAAAATCCCGATTCTTATCATTCAACGCAAATAATCGATAATTCCCGGGCTTCAAACCACGAATGGTAAATTGTCCAAGTTGATTCGTTTTTGAGATACGTTCAAGTGGCAACGTTGAAATTGCAGAATCGGCAAGATTGCTATACACACCCACAATCATTCCTTGAGCCGGTTCAAGATTACGGGCTTCAAACAACATTCCCGAAATTCGCAAAGAATCAATCGAGTCTCCGGTGGCGAAGTCAATAGCAAAGCCATCTACCGGATTTCCCTCATTTAGATCGCGAATAGCATCAGAAAAATCTATCGTATATGTCGTATTAGGAATTAGGGTATCACGTAGTTCAACAATGATTTTTTTTGCATTAGCAATGATTGAAGGCATTGTTTTTTGAACAGGAGAGATAACTACTTTATTTGACGCATCATCTATTCTTAGATTTTCATCAAACAACAATTCCAATTTACCCTTCTTCACATTGGTTTCGCCCTGGGAAGGGCTACTTTTAACAAATATCGGCGACGTTTCATCGCGAGGCCCTCCCTCAGGACGACCAATACTTGCACATGCTACCAATAGAATGGCAACTACAAAAGTTATGGATAATAGTATATATTGTTGAACCTTTTTCATTGAGACCTCAAAGTTACTCAAAATTTTACTCTTTTGGGTGGTTTGTTGCAAAAATATTCGTATATTTACAAAAATATTAATATTTAATCTATTGTCATGAAGAAATTTACTCTGTTCTTTTTGAGCATAATAGCAGTCATCTCTGCATCTGCTCAACCTAAATTAATCGGCCACCGAGGCAGCTGGTGGGGTGTAGAAAACACTGCAGAAGCTTTTATTAATGGAGCAAAAAAAGGATATCACTGCTTAGAAACTGATGTAAAAGTTACCAAAGATGGAGTTCACGTATGTTGCCACAACGACGACCTCAAAAGCTGGGGTGGGACACTGACCATTGCAAACAGCAACCTTGCCGATCTTAAAGCAGAAACACTTTCTCAAACTCATAGCAATGTTACATACACAGGTAATATTTGCACCCTTGCCGAATATTTGGATATTTGTAATGAATATAATGTAATTCCCATTATTGAATTAAAATGGGCTACGGGGATTAACTCAGGCGACACCTCGGGCATTCCCAACCTCATCAAAGTAATTGAAGAGAAAGGTTTCCGCAACAACTGCTACATTTTCACTTCAATGAAGCCATGTCTTCAATATATTCGCAACAATTACCCCGATATTCAATTGATGCTTTTGGTTTATTCTGAAAGTTTTGAAAGTAGTTTGGCATGGTGCAGCGAACAAGGCATTCACATGGGAGTGGGAGTAGGTGCCGAAATCACAAAAGAAGGAGTACGTCGATATCACGATGCGGGATTAAAAGTTAACGCATGGTCATGCAACACAAATAATGCCTATAAAACCTATGGCAATTACGGTTGTGATTTTATCACTACCGACTATCTCGACCCCGAAGAATTGCCCGAGCTCAACCCCGACGTTTTATTTCCTCCAAACCTCGTGGATTATCCTGAAATTGATGCTGCAATAAGAGGGAATTATGAACCCACCTATGTGTCAAGTGCCGAAATCCCTGATTTTTTAGACGGAATGACAATCCGCCGTGCTTTGATTCGCAATGGCAAATGGTACATACTTGCTCATGACAAAAGCCAAAAGCCTCTTTTAACAATCGTCAATCCTGAAACCGGAGAAGAAATCCAACGAATAGACTTGACCGGTGTTGACAACTTAAACGACATTGCATTTAGTGCCGACGATATTTTGTTAGGTTGCAACAACGTAATTATGAATTACGATGAAACCGATGCAACAGCATGGAAAGTATATAAATGGGACAATGATAACGCCACTCCTCAATTGTTGGTAGCTCAATCAAAAGACGATATGCCTTTTGAGGTGGAGAGTCAGATGTCTATTGGTAGCAGTTTTGCCGTAAGTGGTAAGATGAAAGATTTATATCTTTATTCAATGGCAACAGTTGAGGGTGTTAATAGTTATATGTTACTTGGAACAAAAGTTGTAAACGGTGCTATTACTGCAACAACATACGCTACCGACCCCTCTAACTATAATACCGCAAAATGGGGCGAAGATGCAACAATTATGGTTACCCCTTTCTCTCGCAACAACCTATTGATTGACAGCAATTCAATCACTCCGGTGCAATACTCTTTTGATTGGGATAAAACAGGACAACCAATGGCTCTACATTCTCAATGGATAGAGTATGCTCTCGACAAACAAGCCGAAGGTCATTCATTTCTTCGCCTTGCAAACAAAGTGTATTCGTTTTCTGCCAACTATGATGCCGGATTATCTGTAGCAATGTATAATGTAACCGATGGCATCGGCACTCCTAAAGCAGTTTCTCCCTCTTTACCTAATCCAAGCTCTGCCATCGAAGGTATAAACGCATTTGTTTTCACCGGAATTGAATATGTCGATGGCGATATCTTGCTATATATATTCTCTGAGAATGAAGGTTTGGAGAAATACCTAATAAAAGGTAAGAAACTTACACCCTCAGCAAATGCCGATTTTGCACTCGAACTTCTTTGGGAAAATTCTCTAAACAAAGGCAACGCTCCCGAACATATCGATGGCAAAAATGCTCAACAAGGTGCAGCTTATAAAGAAATCTTCTATGTAAACGACTGTGTTGATTCAACTCTTTATATCTTCGACAAAACCGGTTGTCAGGGTGGCATTCCCGGTGGTGGTGGTTGGGGAACAGCTACCGATGATGCCGGAAACATAATCATTCGTGATGAAAACAACACCGAAGGTAATCATAAATTTATTATTTACCCCAGCGGAGCTACAGTTAACAACCCCGGCAACGCAATAGAATTAGAAGTTACAGTACCCCTCACCGGACAAACCAACTTCATCACTGCTTCAGGCGATGTTCTTGGCAATAACGGATATATTTACATGTTTCCAAACAAACAAGACCAAGTCAACATAATATCAATGTCAAAAGGTAAAATCATCGAAGTTTACCCATCAGGCTACACCTCTCTCACCGGCAACGCAACAAGCATCGTAATTCCTATTGATAACAACTCCGAAGATTGGATATATAACGTGCGTACAGGAGGTTTCTATCGTTACCAAGGTGGAGCAAATGAAGCTGTGCTAATTGGTCGTGGCTCAACAAGTGCACCTACGCGAAACACTTCTGGAGGTGGCGACTTCTTTACTCTTTCAGGGCATGAAATTTTGGTTTACCCTTCGGGTTCTAACTTCAAAGGAGGATTCTCTATCAAAGATTTAACTGCCGATAGCGTTATTACTTCGGTTGAGCCAATTGGCGACCTCGCTGTATCGGGTGGGAATACAAGCAACTGGCTTTTTGCCGAACAAATTAACGATTACAGTTATTACATCTACTCTTACTGTCCTGCCAATGGCATGGCAATGTATCGATTCTATGATAAAAATGGAGTCGGAGTGGAAAGCATAATTGCCAACGACGTTACATCACTTTGCCTATACCCCAACCCTGTTATTGACGATATGACAATTGAAACTGCCTACGACATCAACTCAATTGCCATTTATAATCTATCGGGAGCCATGATTAGTCCCGATTATTGTATCATTGACGGCAATCGTGCTAATGTGAATCTCACTTCATTTGAAGCAGGACTTTATTTCATAAAAATCAACAACAAATCAGTAGGCAAATTCATCAAGAAATAACGCGTCAATTGTTTCGCATTTGCGAAAAAAGAATTAACTTTGCCTCGCTAACACAAAAGTGTGCGGGGTGTAGCACAGTTGGCAGCGCGCCACGTTCGGGACGTGGAGGTCGGAAGTTCGAGTCTTCTCACCCCGACTATTAAAACCAAAAGAGATGAGCAACTCATCTCTTTTTTATTGGTGCTATGCCCAAAAACAGTTAAAATCTTTGATAATATGAGGTTTTATATGACGACTAAAAATGTTTAACCAGCTCCTAAATTTGTTTACGAGCATGCTTGGCAAGCATGCGATGGCCTATGCGACAATACAAGCACTTGCGGGTTTCGCAATATTGACGTCGTAGCTCAATCAATGCTTGTGAAGTAAAAGCATCTTTACACTCAATTCCGGCACGTGTAAACAATTCTACTATTGAATTACGTTCAGCTTTCAACGACTGCAGCATTTCAACTGCTCGGTTACAAGCATCATCATCGCCTTGCAATTTTCCATACGCATATATTACCGGCACTACTGCGTTGATAATTAATATCGCTATCGAACTATCACTCAACCCCTTTGCTCCTCCACCTCCAATTGCATTAAACGAACATCTTGAAGACCAATATCCCGATAAATTCACATTAAACAACTGCTGCACTTCTTCTATATTTTTCGCCGACATCATTTTTGAAGCACAGCTAAATCCTCCTTCAATTAATGCCGACAACACCGCAATGCGACGATGAGGAAAATTTTGAGGTCGCATTCGTGCCATTTTCCACCCCAATGAAGTTGGTTGTTTCAGCCCGAACTTGTGTTCATAAAATTGATATTCCGTTTTCAATGTCGCAACATAACTATCATCATCAGGGGCTTTATCAAGCAATCCCGATTGCCCAAACAACATTGCTTCGATAGCCGTCAACGAATCACTGTGTTTTGCCATTACTTTCAATGGTGTTGCAAGTGCCAATCGCTCAAACGCATCACTATTCACTCCAAAGCCAAGACTTCGAGCCAACAGCACATAACACACCTCATTCCAGTCGCCTGAAAAACGTTGCAATAAAGCCTCTATACGCTCCACCTTTGAATATAACCGTTCATATCCAAGTGTTGAAATCATATCGGTTAGATATATCGATGGTAATCGTGATATCTCATCAGCACATGGCAACTCACTCGAAGCACTACCCACCAATCGACTATACTGCTGACTAAACTGCGGCGAACATGGCATACACATTTGTGGTATCAGTTCTCCATTAGAGCGTCGCACTTCGATGTCATCTTTTTCCACCACATGCAGTATCACATTATCGTATGCTACATCTTCATCGTGATGATGCCGAAACCAATCACTCGCACGCACATGGATTTCGATATTTCCCACCCACATTTCGCCATCGATTTTCACTTTTGCGTTGAAAAAGTCGGGACCTGCATCAGTATTTAACCGCCCGGGGTCAATAACTTGCACTTTGCGTCCATCAACCGTTATCATTGCTTGTGATATCCATAAACGATGTTGCCACACATATTGCATCAACTTTTCCATAGCCATTCATTTAATGAAACAGTTACAAACTTACATAAAATTCAACTTTCAACAAAATTTAATCAATCACTTAAACCAAATTGCTAATAGATTGTCATAAATAAGAAAAAAGCTAACGCTTTTTAGGTTATTTAGCAACAAATACCTATTTTTGCGTTAAATAATATATCTAAACGTCCCCTCTATGAGTGAAATAATAGGAAATAACACAAAACAGAAAACCAAACAAGGCAACATTCTTGGGTTGGTTGGATTGATTATAAGCATAATAGCTTGGATTATTCTATATAAATATCAATGGGGCGGAATTTCGTTTGCAACAATAAGCATATTACTTTCTGCCTTTGGATTGAAAGGGCGTTTTCATAATATGGCTATAGTAGGAATACTTCTTTCAAGTGTATTGCTCATTGTTGTAGGTATTATGTGGGCTGTCTTTTATTATTTATTCCAATCGATATAACAACTTAAAAATAACAATTATGAAACTAAAATCATTCATTATCGCTATCGCAACTATAATCATTGGCTCTACTTCTATAAATGCTCAAACAGCCAAAGAAGTGCAAGCTACAATTGCTAAAATGGAAAGTAAATCGGCTCTTTGCAACAAAGGCCCTGAAGCTTTCAACTCTTTTATTGCAAAATTCTCTACCGATGAGGAATTCATGAAATCACGCATAAAACTCAGCGATGCACAAAGCACCGAGTTTGCCGAACTTCTTGTCCCTTCTAATTTCACAGCGAAAGAACCATTTGCAAAAGATGACGATATGTATTACCAATCATGGGGTGAGCTTCAATATCAAAAAACATATCTCGATTGTGGGTGGGTTGACTCATACGTTACCCATACATTCCAATTTGAACGTATCGATGGAAAATGGTATCTTTATAAAGTAATTGCCGACGAATAATTCATCTACACATATCGAAACAAAAGCGAGTGGAATGATTCGGGAATACCGACTATTTCACTCGCTTTCCTTATTATTTAATCTAATCGCTGACCTTTATGTTTTTTGATATTGCGATGGTGACATTCCTGTAAGATGCTTAAAATATTTACCAAATGATGATTGATTGGTAAAATTCAATTCGTATGCTACCTGCTGAATATTTTTTCCCGAATATCTAAGTAAATTTTTTGCTTCAAGAATCACACATTCGTCAATCCATTCGGCTGCTGAACGCCCTGTCATCTCTTTTATTATTAAAGACAAATACTTTGGCGATATAAACAATTTATCGGCATAAAAACCAATGGAACGTTCTTTGCGATAATGTGTATGCACCAAATGCATAAATTCATGCACATAATTTGTTCGACGCGTGCGAGGACGTTCCTCCTCTTTAGGCAGAGGGGTGCGTGTCGAAACAAATTGCATAATTTGATATAATATCGATGCAATTATATTTCGCGAAATGCTTTTGATATAAAGTTCATCTACATTCTGCGTAGTATTATCGTGCAATAGCTCTAAATATTTTTGCAATAATTTCGACTCCTCAACAGTTAGAGATAATACAGGATTCCTATCTTCTTTTATTGCTGCATATTGTCCAACACTATTCACTATATTCATATCAATATTTATCTCTCGAAGAAATTGTGGAGACATAAACAAAAAATAAGCTTCAAAATCCGAAAAATCTGTTTGTTTCGACGAGATTATTCGATCTGGGCCCATACATAACATTGAATTGGATTCAATTACTACTGTTTCAAGATTTATTTCAACATCTAATCGCCCCTTTAATACAAGAACAAAAATTAAACCATCAAATCTGATAGGTGACGTAAAATAATTCATAGCACGATCTCCCGGCACAAAATGGGAGAACATATAATTATCCCCAAACTTACTATAATCAAACGAAAAATGCTTGATTCCACTCAATTGAGCTATATGCAATGATTGTTCCATAATCTATTTTTTGAAAAACACTGCAAATATAGCCACTTTTTACCAATATAAAGTCTTAAATATTGTATAAATGGCTATTTCTGCCAAAATCTTCGCAAAAATAGCCATTTATATACTATATTGATTATATTTGAAGTATTATCTATTATCCCAACATTGCCGACACTCGCTTTAACGCCACAATAAAGGCATCAATATCCTCCTTTGTGTTATATGCAGCCAACGACACTCTCACAGTACCCTCAATTCCTAATGCTTGCATCAATGGTTGAGCACAATGATGACCGGTGCGAACCTCAATTCCCAATTTATCAAGCAACATTCCCAAATCATAATGATGTTCATTTCCTATGAGAAACGAGATTACCCCACTTTTTTGAGGAGCAGTTCCAAATATCTTCATTTGAGGAATCTGCAACATCTTGACGGTAGCATATTCAAGTAATTCATGTTCATGGGTTGCTATACGTTCCACACCCCATTGTTGCATAAATTCTATAGCCTTTTTGAATGCGGCAATTCCCACAAAATCAGGAGTTCCGGCTTCAAATTTAAATGGCAAATCTGCGTATGTGGTTTTCTTAAAGCTCACTGTGCCTATCATTTCGCCACCACCTTGATAGGGGGGCATAATACTCAAATACTTGAGCTTTCCATATAAAACTCCCACTCCTGTGGGACCATACATTTTATGAGCTGAAAAAGCATAAAAATCGGCATCAAGTTCTTGCACATCAACTTTATGATGCGACACTGCCTGAGCTCCATCAACAAGCACCGGAACGTTATACTTATGTGCTTCTCGTATCATTGCTTTAACAGGATTAACTGTCCCAAGCACATTCGACACATGACACACTGCCACAAGTTTTGTGCGTTCATTAAACAATGAACAATAAGCCTCAAAATCAAGCGTGCCATCGCTCTTTATTGGCACGACTCTTAAAATGATTCGTTTACGGCGTCCTAACAACTGCCATGGCACAATGTTGGCATGATGCTCCATGGTAGTAATGATTATCTCATCGCCATTTTCTAACAAATCGCCATACGATGATGCCACAAGATTAATGGCTTCAGTAGTTCCTCGAGTAAATATTATTTCTTGAGTTGAAAAGGCATTGATAAATTCACGCACGCTTTCGCGAGTTGCTTCTTGCAAGTCGGTTGCTTCTTGAGAAAGTGTGTGAACTCCTCGATGAACATTTGCCTTGCATGTTGCATACACTCGTTCAATTTCTTTTACCACACGTGTCGGCGTAAACGACGTAGCAGCACTATCAAGATATACCATTGGTTTATCCCACACTCTGCGATTGAGTATGGGAAACTCATTGCGGATTTGCGTTATATCAAATTCTTCCATTACACCAGTTCAAACTATTTCAAACGTTTCAGTCGTTTTTAGTATCTCTACACGACACTCCACAATCGGCACATGAAGCATGCTGACCATAAAATCGTTTTTCGACTAAATGTCGCAAACGGTCACGCAATCCTTCCATTTTTACCATGTCAATAACATCGACCATAAATGCTTGCATTAACATTGTGCGAGCCTCTTGCTCGGGAATGCCTCGCGAACGCATATAAAACAACGCATCGGCGTCAAGCTGTCCGGTTGTTGCACCATGACTACATTTAACGTCATCATTGTAGATTTCAAGCTGTGGTTTTGTGTGCATACGAGCTTGACGTGATGCTAATAAGTTGCGATTGCTTTGATATGCTTCGGTAAATTTAGCTCCCTCTGCCACATATATCGCACCTTCAAAAGCCCCTGTCGATTCATCATCAAGCACATACTTAAACAATTGATTGCTACTACTATGTGTCGTAAGATGACGTATATTTGAGTTATTGTCAATGTGTTGACAACCCGAACCAATAGCCATGCTAGCAAGTGTTGCTTCACTATTTTCGCCCATCAAATCAATGCTATAATCATTGCGAGTGGTTCCCGACGTTAATGTTACTCCATTTACCAACAATCGAGAATCTCGTTGCTGACGAGCAAACAGTTGGGAATAACGAGAAGTCGTTGCCGATGATTCCTCTATATCATAAATATCAAGCGACGCATTTTGTCCTACAAACGCTTCAATCACCTGCGATGACAAATAATCAAACTCACTATTTTGAGTGTGGTCGCAAATTAGCAATTGTGCTTTTGCTCCATCGTCAACCACTATTAGCAATCGTCTCACTCCCATCAGTGGGGCTGCCGAGTTGAAAATATTCACAAGCTGAATGGGGCGTTCCATTACAACTCCGCGTGGCACATATATAAATACTCCGTCTTGTGCCAACATCGTGTTTAATGCAACTCCTGGGTTATCATTGTTTGCCAGTTGATTATAATATTTCCCAACAAGTTCGGGCTGTTCGTGAGCTACCTTCGCCAACGAATCAATTATCACTCCTTGTGGCATCTTGTTATGCAACGTTGTCGATGGTAGGAAGCTGTCATTTACGACAAAAGCCATGATTGTACTCATGTTGGGTACATCGCACTTAAACGACAACGACACATCAACCGGAATATTCACTCGATTTATATTTACTCCATAATCGGGAGCAAACATATCTTCTATTGAAGTCTTCTCATATCCCTCTGCACCTTTTATCGGCAAGTGTTTACCTTCTAATTTATTGCGAGCTTCGCCTCGATATTGATTTAACAATGTCGCCGACTTTTCCTCAATCGTGCTGCGATGCGAGTCAAATAATTCTATATATTGAGATAATGCACTCATAGCATTTCACTATTGGCAATTATTTATTATCTATTTCTTGTTTTATCCAATCATAGCCTCTTTCTTCGAGCGTGAGAGCAAGTTCCGGACCACCTGTCTTCACTATGCGACCTTTATACAACACATGCACAAAGTCGGGCTTTATATAATCGAGCAATCGTTGATAGTGAGTTATGACAATTGTAGCATTATCCGACGTTTTAAGCTTATTCACGCCTCCCGCCACAATACGCAACGCATCAATATCCAATCCGCTATCGGTTTCATCAAGAATTGATAATCGCGGCTCAAGCACAGCCATTTGGAATATTTCATTACGTTTCTTTTCTCCACCTGAGAAGCCCTCGTTTACCGATCGTGACGCTAACTTATTGTCAAGCTCTACTATTTCTCGTTTTTGACGCATAAGTTTCAAAAACTCACTTGCTGATAATGGTTCTTGATTAAAATATTTGCGTTTTGCATTAATGGCAGCACGCATAAAGTTTACCATCGACACTCCTGGAATTTCAACCGGATATTGAAACGACAAGAACAACCCCTCATGAGAACGATTTTCGGGCGAAAGATCAAGAAGATTTACCCCATGAAAATTTACCGTCCCTTCGGTTACAACAAACGATGGATCGCCCGCCAATACCGATGAAAGAGTACTTTTCCCGGCTCCATTCGGACCCATGATTGCATGCACTTCTCCTGGACGTACTGTGAGATTCACTCCTTTCAATATTTCTTTGCCTTCTATTCCGGCACGAAGATTTTTTACATCTAATAATATATTATCCATATTCATTGGTTGATGTTTCGTTTTAGTATTTTATCCTACCGACCCCTCAAGGGTGATTTGTAATAATTTTTGAGCCTCTACAGCAAATTCCATTGGCAATTTATTCATTACCTCTTTGGCATATCCATTGACAATCAATGCTACAGCCTCTTCGGTAGGAATGCCTCGTTGATTGCAATAGAATATTTGGTCTTCGCTGATTTTTGAAGTAGTAGCTTCATGTTCAACTACTGCCGTGTCGTTCAACACATCTATATAAGGGAATGTGTGTGCTCCACATTGCGAACCAAGCAACAAACTATCACATTGAGTATAATTGCGACAACCATCAGCATTTGGTGCCACCTTTACCAATCCTCTATACGAATTTTGGCTATGTCCGGCTGAAATCCCTTTCGATACAATTGTTGAACGTGTATTACTTCCAGTATGAATCATTTTTGTTCCGGTATCAGCCTGTTGACGATTATTGGTAACCGCCACTGAATAAAATTCACCCACAGCTCCATCTCCGGCGAGCACACAACTTGGATATTTCCATGTTATAGCCGAGCCGGTCTCTACTTGTGTCCACGATAGCTTTGAGTTATCACCACGACACAATCCACGTTTGGTTACAAAGTTATATACACCACCTTTGCCATCTTTATCGCCGGCATACCAGTTTTGCACTGTTGAATATTTCACTTCAGCACGATCTTCAACAATAATTTCCACGATGGCTGCATGAAGCTGATTCTCATCACGCATTGGGGCCGTACAACCTTCGAGATAACTCACGTATGCATCATCATCAGCAACTATTAAAGTGCGTTCAAACTGTCCTGTCCCCGAAGCATTGATACGGAAATATGTCGATAACTCCATTGGGCAACGCACCCCTTTGGGAATATACACAAATGAGCCATCGCTAAACACTGCCGAATTGAGTGCCGCATAAAAATTATCACGATACGACACCACAGTGCCAAGATAACGTTTCACTAAATCGGGATAATCTCTTACCGCCTCAGAAAATGAACAGAAAACAATGCCTAATTCGGCAAGTTTCTCTTTGTGAGTAGTCTTTACCGACACCGAGTCCATTACCGCATCTACAGCCATGCCCGATAGTATCTTTTGTTCCTCAAGAGGAATACCAAGTTTATTAAACGTATCAAGCAATTCAGGGTCAACCTCATCAAGACTTTTGGGACCCTCCTTCTTCTTTGGTGCGGCATAATAACTTATTGCCTGAAAATCTATTTTTGGGATATCAAGATGTGCCCATGTGGGAACCTCGAGAGTCAGCCAATGACGAAATGCCTTAAGACGAAATTCAAGCAACCATTCCGGCTCTCCTTTTTTTTGCGAAATCAATCGCACCACATCTTCATTCAACCCCTGTGGAATGATATCTGTGTCGATATTGGTTACAAAACCATACTTATATTCACTCGACGTAACATCGTCAATTAACGCGTCTGATGAATTCTTTGATGGTTTTGAAATTTCTTTCTTTTCTTTGTCGTTATTTGACTCTTTCATAATTGCGAATATATCACGATATATAAAAGTCGTTTAATAATATTATTTGGTTAAATCTTTAGTAGCGTCCAAAAATTCTCTCGCCGTTTTCGACCCTAAAATATCAGGAGCTAAATTTATAAGTTGTTCATCTACAACACCTGTTGATGATTTTAACAATTTACTGTCAGGATATATGGCAACCCACAAATTCAAAGCCAAGCTCATTATCACCAATCCTTGGACTACAGCAAACACTGCTCCTGCCAAACGATTCACAACATTCAATTTCACTTTCTTGAAAATTGCTGTCAATAATGAGGCCACCCATTTTGCTCCAAAATATCCTGCTATGAATAAAACAACTTGTGCAATCACCGAGTTCAAAAAGCGAGATGAATCCGTTGTTGAAGTTGTGTCAAGAAAAAAATCATTTAGTGCCAAAGTTAAATCCGAAGCAAAAATGCGACAACATATTATACCCACAAGCACACCGGCAAGTGCACCTATTTGCGATAAAATCCCTTTATAATATCCGTAGATTGCAGCCACAACCACAACAACGATTAGAATAATATCCAACGTAGTCATATTTTTCTTTTGTTTAGCCTACAAAGTTAACATTTTTTTCTCACTTACGAAAACTCATTTTTGCTTATACATTAACCTCAAAATCCTTTCTTCTCGTCTTCAATTGTTTTACATAGCTCATGACCTAATCATAACACAATAAAGTAATAGTTTTTACGTTTATATGTTTGAGCTAATAGTACACTATAAATACTCATATTCATGATTAAATACAATACTTCTCTCAACATAACTTCGTTTATAATAGGAGCAATCATTATGCTTTGCCCCATATCCCTAAACGCCTTTTCACTCTCCACATATACCAACAACTCAGTTTTAAGCGAAGGCAAATGGGTAAAAGTGAGCATTCCTAACTCAGGTGTATATATGCTAACCTACACCGACCTGCAAAATTGGGGATTCTCTGACCCCTCTAAAGTCAATGTATATGGTTATGGAGGTAAACGTCTTCCAGATGTACTATCAGCTACTACCTTTATCGATGATTTACCATTAGTGCAATCACAAAAAACATCAAAAGGAATTGTTTTTTATGCCCAAGGTCCTGAAACTTGGTCATCACCTGTCGATAACCAGTTTTCACACTCTCTAAATCCTTTTAGCTCTGTTGGCTACTACTTCATCAGCGACAGAGAGCCATTGACCGCCAACGCCATCTCTACAATAGGATTAGACGTTAGCAATGCTGACCTAAACAATGCTACAACGACTTTTACCGAAAGCATTTTTCACGAAAAGAACCTTGTAAATCACGGAGAAACAGGACATCTTTTATTAGGTGAAGACTTCAAGTACACCCCCTCACAATCTTTTCATTTTTCATTGACCGACATCGTTCCAAGTGAAGACGTATGGTTGGAATGTAGCTTTGCCACAAAGACAAAATCAGTGGCGTCACTTCTATCTTTCACTGCCAATGGCACTGCTCTCGAAAAAAACTCTAACGATAAAATTCAAGGCTGTTCAGAAAGTGCCTATATACATGGTCGCATAACCACAACTCGACACAAGTTTAAGATTTCCAACAGCGATTTAATTTTAGGCATTAATTTATCTTCACAAGCCACCATAATGATGGCTAATCTTAACTATATCACTATTAACTACACTCGTAGATTAAATTTATTAAACGGAATGCTAAATTTCCGTTCTAACAACACATTGATATCTCTTTCCGGAGCCAACCAATCAACCCATGTGTGGGACGTAACGAAACCTCAACAAATTTACGCTCTTAAAACGTATGTTTCAGGAAATAGTGCGTCATTTCAAAACGAATATACCGGACTTCGCAACTATGTTGCATGGGACGAAAATGCCACTCTCCCATCTCCGACATTCGTGAGCAATATTCCTAACCAAAACCTCCATGCCCTTGACTCTCCCGACATGGTTATATTCACTGTTGCCGACTGGCACGACCAAGCTGAACGCATTGCCGACTTGCATCGCAATTCAAGCGACTCCCTCAAAGTTATTGTATTAAATCAAGACCTGGTATTTAATGAATTTGGTTCTGGGGTTGCCGACGTTAATGCTCTTCGCAAACTTCTAAAGATGTTTTGGGATAGAGGCGAGCAAAACTCTTCGCCATTAAAATACGCATTACTTTTTGGACGAGGCACATTTGACAACCAACACCTCACAAGCGACATGCAAGCTCTTGGCTACAAGACAATCCCTATGTGGCAGAGCGACAAAGGGCTTGATGACAACGAAAGTTTCTGCACCGACGACATTTTAGCCTTCCTTAAAGACAACTCCGGGGCAAATTTAGGTGCCGACTACTATTGCATCGGGGTGGGTCGTATGCCTGTTCGCAATGCGTCCGACGCAAAAATAATCGTAGATAAGCTCTATCGCTATGTAAACAACTCTATTAAAGGCGAATGGAAAAACAACATTCTTTTGGTTGCCGATGACATGGATAATGGTGTTCACATGGAACAATCTGAATCAATGTTCTCTCGCATGAATCAAAATAGTTCGGGAAAAGACTTCCTTTATAATAAATTGTATATAGACGCCTACACTCGTGAAGGAAACTCATATCCCCAAGCCAAAGCCCAAATGTTTAGATTGCTCAATGAAGGCACTGTTTGGTGGAATTATATCGGACATGCCAATACTACTTCGTGGACACACGACGGATTATTCTCATATACCGAGATGAGCAACCTTTACCTCAAAAAATACCCATTCCTTTATGCCGCAACGTGCGATTTTCTTCGTTGGGACGCAAATGCCACATCGGGTGCTGAGGTTTTGTTTAACCTCAATTACGGAGGCATCATCGGTGCAATAAGTGCTTCGCGACCTGTATATATTGCCAACAACGGTTATCTTTCTAACGCAATAGCCCCATTCATTGTCTCTCGCGATGAAAATGGCAATAGTCTCACTATAGGAGATATATTCCGTAATGGAAAGAACAACCTATATAATAATGGAGTCCAGATGCAAGATCGCAATAAACTTCGATTTGCCTTAATGGGCGACCCGGCTATGCGTCTTTCCATTCCATCATTTTTGGTTAAAATTGTCGAAATTGACGGAGCTTATGTCGAACAGGGCGAAGAAGCGATCATTCAAGCTCGACAAAACTCTGTAATAAAAGGTCGCATAACCGACATTTACGGAAATGACATTCCCAATTTCAACGGAATTATCCATACTACTCTCTACGACGCCGAAAAAAGTACGACTTCTCATGGCTATACGAATAAAGACGATGGAAAAGAAGTGATATTTGAAGAACACGGCGACAAACTTTATGCCGGTCGCGATTCGGTTATAAACGGGGAATTTTCTATCCACATCTCAATGCCTACTGAAATCGCCAACAACTATCGCCCGGCAACACTCAACCTATATGCTCAAGCCGACAATGAAATGGAAGCCATAGGTTGTAATCGCGACTTCTTCGTTTATGGCTTCAATGAATCAAGCGATCTTGACACCATAGCTCCAACAATCGATTACATGTATCTCAACCACGAAGGTTTTGAGAACGGAAGTGTTGTAAACGAATCTCCAATGCTTATTGCCCAAGTGTCCGACAATGTAAGCATCAACCTTTCTACAGCCGGAGTGGGACATCAAATAACACTACGTGTTGATGGCGAAAAAGATTATACCGACGTTTCTTTATATTATACCCCTTTGATTGGCGAAAATTCTTCAGGAAAAATCAATTACCCAATAAACAATCTATCCGATGGGCAACACACTCTAAGATTGAAAGTTTGGGATACTTCGGGGAACTCAACCGAACAAAGCATAGATGTTCAAGTTAAAAACGGCGTGGCTCCAATTGTATTTGATGTTTACACTGATGAGAATCCGGCTCACGACTATGTTAACTTTTACATTAAACACGACCGTCCCGATGCCATTACATCTATCACTGTTAGCGTATATGATTTAATGGGACGACTTATGTGGGAAAGCAGTAGCGAAGGACCGAGCGACATGTATATATCTTCTCCTTTGACATGGGATCTTCGCGACTTTGCCGGACGCCGTGTTAATCGTGGCATATATGTATATAAAGCATCAATCACTACCGATGGACAACAATATACATCTTCGGCTCGTCGCCTTGCCGTTGCCTCTCAATAACTTGATTGAATAAGGATTTTTCAACTCCCATTTGCGTAAAAGTATAATTATTAGTAATTTTGCCACAAAACCACCATTACGCAATGACCAATATTCGCAACAATACCCGAGAAATTCTTCCTGAGCCTACACTCAGGAGGCTTCCTTGGTATTTAGCATACGTCAACATGCTTTCTTTGCGAAATGTCGAATTTGTTTCTTCTACTCAAATTGCAAAAGACCTTAACGTTGATGCTTCACAAATTGCAAAAGACCTCTCTTGCCTCAACATAAAAGGGAAAACACGAATTGGATATGAGGTTAAAATATTGGAATGTGTGTTACAAGATTTCCTTGGCTTCAAAGAAGTCCACAACGCTATAATTATAGGCGTAGGTAGTTTAGGTGGGGCACTTATGCAAGATTCAGGGCTTTCGCGTTATGGATTAAACATTGTTGCCGGATTTGACATAAACACATCTATCATCGGCAATAAAATTTGTGGAATTCCAATCTACAATATTTCCGACCTTGAGCATAAACGCAAATCGCTTAATGCCGAGATAGCTATTATTGCCGTTCCTGTCGATCAAGCTCAAAACATTGCCGATCTTATGGTTGCCAACGGCATAAAAGCATTGTGGAACTTTACCCCCTCACGCATAAAATTATCCGACAACATCGTTGTTCAAAACACTTCAATATATTCACATCTTGCTGTTATGTACAACCGTCTTGAAATTCAGAAACATCAATTAAAATGAAAATCCTATCTATAAATAGAACCCTCGACCAATCGGTAAATGAAGCAATCAACCATTTAGCTATCATTCCCGATTCGGCTATTATTCGCGAGGGGAAACCATTCTTCATTCCGGGATTTTCTCAAAAATGGAAATATCAAGCTACTATAGCTTTTCGCGTAACTCGTTTAGGGAAGAATATCGCTGCAAAATTTGCACATCGATATATCGATGCATTAGCTTTGGCGGTTTGCACAATTCCTCTCGATTTTGAAGCCTCTGTTGCTCCATCTGCCATCTCATCAGCTTTTGACGGAGCGTTCATAATTGGCGAATGGATCGACCTCAACCAATTCCAAAACAACAAAAACATCTCGATTGAAATTGGGGGTCAAGAGCTTTCTGTTGACATTTCCAAGTTTGCTATAGAAGAAACAATCGCCCTTTTGAGCAAATATCTCACGCTAAAAATTGGAGATATAATTGCTCCGGCATCGCTTCCTATAAATGACGATATAATCATCAATACGATTATTGACGGCAACATAAATAACTCTCATAACATTAGACTAAAATTTAAATAAATACAATTATGATATTACGACATATCTACAAATCGATTTTTGCATGCGTTATTGCAATCTCTTGTATAAGCACTGCCAATGCCCTTAGTGCATCATACTACAACGCAAATTCAAAGCTCAGTTCAGGACACTGGGTTAAAATTAAAGTTAGCGAAATGGGTATGCAAGAGATTTCGCATGACCAACTACGAGAATGGGGCTTCAGCGACCCTTCAAAGGTATGCGTATATGGTTATGGAGGAGCTCTGCTCACAAAAAATATTTTTGACAATACTCAGCCCGACGATCTTCCTGCTCAGCCGGTATATTATGGTGAAAATAAAATTGCTTTTTATGGCGAACCCGACTTAAAAGTAAATCTTGGCAAAGACGAAATCAATATCAATATTATTCGCAACATGTATTCTTCATGCGGATATTATTTTCTGAGCGATTGTGAATCAAACGTTTCTAAATTACCCAATGCTCAAAAAGTAAGTCTTAGCAACATCTTAAATAGAGAATATCATAACCACATCATATATATTGAAAATGAAAAAGAGAACCCCGGACAAGCCGGAACATTCTTCTTTGACAAGAATCTAATCAACAATCCCCAATCATATTCATTTAATGCAACAAAACAATATATCAGCGACTTTGATTATTCATTCAAATATAGCTTTGCCGCAAAGGTTCCTGCATATACTTCTCTAAACGTGGAGTTTAACCACCCCGATTCATTGATAAAAAAAGCCAAGCATAATGCAGTCCTTCCCAGCTCATTATCAGCAATATATTTCTACACAAGCTCAGGGGAAATAAGCTTTTCGCCATTAGATACAGCCAATGCGACCTACTCATTCAACTTCAATCTTCCAGCCAATGCAAATGCCTCTTACGCTGCCATTGACTATGCTTTTTTAGCCTATCGTCGCCAAAATAACTTTGAGAATGAAGCTCAAATGCGAATGTCGTTCTATGATGTTAATCAAAACACAAACTTTACCATTACCAATAGCAATCAAAACCTTCAAGTGTGGAACGTTACAAATCCTCTAAACATCTATCCACACGACCTAATATATTACGAAAGTTCAAAAAACAGCATTGGTTCATTTGACAAAACATATAAATATAGTTCTACCGGCAATGCGTGCTTGATAGCATTCGACCCCACGAAAAAATTACACCAAGTAGAATTTGTTGAGAAAGTTGAGAATCAAAATCTTCATAATCTCAACGTTCCTAACATGGTAATTATTACCAACAATCTGTGTCAACCATACGCTGAACAAGTAGCTCAGGCTCATCGTGATTACCAAGGAATGGACGTTTTAGTGATTAACCAAAAACAAATCTTCAATGAATTTTCTTCTGGAACACCTTCTGCTATGGGGTATCGCCGTTTCTTGAAGATGTTTTATGACCGCAATAAATCTAAATTCAAATATTTACTCCTTTTTGGCGAAGGCTCTTGGGATAATAGGGGTTTAATATATCCTAAAGAAGATCGATTACTTACCTACCAAGCCGAATCTGTTGAAGACGCACGTAGTGCAGCAAAAGCATTTTGTGGCGACTCTTATTTCGGCATGCTTAACGACGATTTCGACCCCGACTATTTCTACAACAATGAAGTTCACATTGCTATCGGACGTATTCCTGCTCAAACTGCAACTAATGCACAAGCTGCAACTAACAAAATTATCAAATACCTTCAAAATCCACCAACAACAGCCACATTCAATCGTGCTGTAATTCTTGCCGACGAAGGTGATAGTTTTGGGCATATCATTCAACAAGAAGAAAATGCCGATTCTATTTTGAAAATTTCACCAGCCACTACTTGTACTCGTGCCTATATACCTATTTACCCATATTCTCAATATGACGCATACGAATCTCGCGACAAAGTTATTCAAGCTCTCAAACAAGGTCAAGGCTTCTTTAGCTTTGCCGGACATGGGGGAGAATCTTCTTTTACCGGTAAAAAGCTTTGGAGCGTTAGTTCTATAAACGAAACCAACTATAATCACTCCCCTATTGCAATGTTTGCCACTTGCGACGCATTTGCATTCGACCGTAAAGATGGAGGCATGGCTGAAGCTGCATTATATAAGGAAAATGGCGGGTTCATTGCTGTTGTTGCGGCAAGTCGCACTGTATATATGCAACACAACCAATATATCAATAGAGCGTTTACTTGTGAATTGTTTAATGCGAATGGAAATGATTTAATTGGCGACGTATTTCGTCGAGCTCGCAATAAAGCCGCAACTGCAATCGTCGATCGCACTTTGGGTGTTAACACTATGTGTTATAACCTTGCAGGCGACCCTGCTATCCCCATCTACAAGCCTACATTAAAAGTTGCGACATCATCTATCAACAATGTAGAAATTGAAGAAAATGCCGATTCTATTTTTCACAAAATAGCTCCCCTTACAAAAAATACAATCACCGGACAAATTACAAATAAATCTGGCAACATACAAAAATCATTTAATGGCTCAGTTACATTATCAATATTTGATGGTCCTAAAATTCATTCATTGTATAATGATAATAATAAAAATACTATATTCGTACCCTACGACTCGGTTATTACCATTCCTCCTGTTTATGATGATTTGTATCGTTCATCAGATAGTTTAGGCATAATTTTAGATGAAAATCTTCTTGCCGAAGTTACTGTTCCGGTAACCAATGGAGAATTCTCTGCCACATTAATTACTCCGATTTCACAAAGACCCAACTCTGTAAATCGAATTTCTTACTTTGCCATTACCGACGACAAATCAACACGTGCTAATGGATATTTCAACTTTATAACCCTCTCCGGATACGATGAAACAATAGCAATCAAAGATGAAACTGCCCCAATCATAGAGCAGTGCTATATCAACGAGCCCACATTCAATAATGGCGACATTGTTGAGAGCGATTTCACATTATATGCCACAATTGCTCCAGATGAATCTGGCTTAAACTCATCAACAAGCAACGTTGGACTATCCACTACCCTTTCTCTTGATGGAAAAAAATCATTCTCTGGAATTAGTTCTGCCATCATTCCAAATGCCGATGGTAGCAGCTCTCTTTCGTTCAGCCTTAACGGCATTGAAGATGGGCATCACACATTAACATTAAGCGTTAATGACAATTCAGGAAATCGCACTAACCACACATTATCGTTTGTTGTAATCAATCGCAGTGCAAAGGTCGAACTAACAGTAGATAAAACACCTGTTCGCTCCGAAGCCACATTCGACATCAATCACAACTTCATGATTGAGCCATTAGGGCGAATTGTAATTGAAGACACATACGGAAACACAGTGTTTACCAAAAACGATTGCACATTCCCATATACATGGAACTTAAAAGACACTGACAATAATCTCGTTAACGACGGAAACTACAAAGCCTATGTTATTCTTAACGGAGGCAAACAATATGGCAGTTCCGACAAAATCGATGTTATTGTTATAAAATAATTTAAGGGGACTTCTATAAATTGCTTTGTGCAGAATTATGATTTTTGTTTGAGCTGATTTTTGTTCTTTTGTTGAATGAGCATAGCGAGCTATGCGATTGAAACAAAGACAAAAAGATGCCAAAGAAAAACATAAAGCTCACAAAAGAACAGTTCCCAACAACTATTGTTTATAATTCGTGGAATTTATAGAAATTCCCTTAAGGCTATTCCTTTATAATAGTCCTCTGAATCTAAAACTTCAGAGGACTATATTTTTTATAAAATATCACAAACAACAGCCTATAAGCAATAAATCACACTTTTTTGAGTTTATATATTTAGCTATATACTAAAATGATATGAACAAAAAATTAAAATCACTATTAATAGGACTGTTAGCCATTGCAATATCTACTCCAATTGCATTGGCACAAGAAACTAAAAATGAATTTAATCCGGTACAAACCGGGGTTGCAGCATTAAACATCGCACCCGACGCTCGCGGTGCTTCAATGGGCGACCTTGGTGTATCAACCGACCCCGATGTTAACTCTCAATATTGGAACCCTTCTAAATATGCTTTTGCTTATAGCAAAGGGTCTATTGGTTTGAGCTATACTCCTTGGTTAAGAAAACTCGTTAACGATATTTTCCTTGCTAATTTGGCCGGGTATTGGAAGATTGGTCGCAACGACAACCAAGCATTAAGTGCGTCTCTTCGCTATTTCTCTCTTGGAGAAGTAAATATGAATGATGCGTCAGGTGTAGCCACTCAAACTATCAATCCCTACGAAATGGCTGTTGACTTAGGTTATTCTCGCAAATTATCCGAGAAATTCTCAATGGGGGTTGCATTCCGTTACATTTATTCCGACCTGTCTATTCCTGAATCAGATGTAAGCACCTCTACATCGGGTGCATCAGCCTTTGCAGCCGACATAGCCGGATATTATACTACCTACCCAGTGATTGGTCGCAACGAATGTCAATGGTCGTGGGGGTGGAATATCTCAAACATCGGTTCTAAAATATCGTATAATAATGGCGAAGACCCTGCTTTCCTCCCTGCAAATCTTCGTCTTGGGACTACATTTGCATTCCCTGTTGCCGATTATCATAATATTGCAATCTCATTTGATGCAAATAAACTGCTAGTCCCTACAAAACCTCGTCAAAGCGACTATACTGCCGATGAATATGGTTCTGACCCCGAAGCACAAGAAGCCTACAACAACGCCCTTATTGATTGGGAAAACATGTCATCAATTTCAGGTATATTCAAATCTTTTGCCGATGCTCCCGGTGGGTTCAAAGAAGAAATGCGCGAAATTACCCTATCGGTTGGTGCCGAATATAACTACAACCAACAATTCTTCCTTCGTGCAGGCTATTTCTACGAAAATGAATATAAAGGCAATCGCCAATACTTTGGAATGGGTGCCGGATTTGCTCTAAACGTGATTCGTCTTGACGCATCATATATGCTTGCCACTGCTCAAACCTCGCCTCTTGACCAAACACTCCGTTTCACACTCGCATTTGATATGGACGGACTTAAAGAACTTATTGGCAAATAATACCATTCGTTATGATTAGAATAGGTCAAGGAATTGATGTTCATAAACTTGTAGAAGGTCGCGATCTTTGGATTTGTGGCGTAAAAATACCTTATCATTTAGGGTTACTCGGACACAGCGACGCCGATGTAGCACTTCACGCTCTATGCGATGCTCTATTAGGTGCCGCATCAATGCGCGACATCGGTTATCACTTCCCCGACTCCGACCCCACTTATAAAGGAGCCGACTCGCGTGTACTATTACGCAAAGTAAAAGAATTACTCAATGAAAAAGGATATTCGATAGGAAATGTCGATGTTACAATTGCTGCTCAAGCTCCAAAAATGCTACCACATATTCCTCAAATGATACAAAACATCGCCGATGACTTAAAAATCGACGTTGATTGCGTGTCGGTAAAAGCCACTACAACCGAGCACCTTGGATTCACAGGTAGAGGCGAAGGCATTGCGGCTTTTGCGGTAGCTTTAATCAATAAATAATGGTTAAATTATCTAAAATTCAGACCTGAAAGAGCTAAATATTGTTATATCTCCAATTCTCATTATATATATCAAAAACATTGAGTTGCAAAGCGTTGAAAAAAATTGTAATTTTGCATCATAAATAGCACGGAGGAGGCGATAGCTTCCTCCTTTTTATTAATTATTCAAATAATATGATTGACAAACAGCTACTCACACAAACAATTGAGCAAGCGATTGAGAATACATCAATATTTATCGTTGACGTGAAAATCAATCCCGGCAATGCCATCGTTGTTGAGATTGACAGCCCCGAAAGTATTGATATTGATACTTGTGCATCAATCACTCGCAAAATTGAGGCAACTTTTGACCGCGACACCGAAGATTACGAACTCGAAGTAGGTTCGGCAGGACTAACATCGCCATTCAAAGTCAAAGGGCAATACCTCAAAAACATTGGCAACGAAGTAGAAGTTCTCACACGCGATGGTCGCAAAATGCAAGGCACACTCACTCAGGTGAGCGACAACGACTTTACCATTGAAGTAGCTAAAAAGGTTAAAAAACCGGGGGCTAAACGACCCTCACTCGTGATGGAACCCATCATTTTGACATTTGACAATGCTAAATCTGTAAAATATTTAATTAATTTCAAATAAAACAACCAACAAAATGGCTAAAAAAGAGCAAGCACCAAATATGGTGGAACAATTTGCCGAGTTCAAAGAGCTTAAACACATTGACAAAACTACAATGATAAGCGTGTTGGAAGAATCTTTCCTCAGCGTTCTCGCTAAAATGTTTGGCACCGATGAAAACCTTGACGTAATTATGAACCCCGACAAAGGCGACGTTCAGATTTTCCAAAACCTAATAGTTGTGCCAGATGGCAAAGTCACCAACCCCAACACTCAAATAAGCCTTAGCGACGCTCGTGCCGATAATGACCCCGATGCCGAAATTGGCGAAGAGCACACTAAAGAAATCATCTTTGCAAGCTTTGGTCGTCGTGCCATTCTTAATTTGCGTCAAACTCTTCAATCTAAGATTCTTGACCTTCAAAAAGAAGCAATCTACTCTAAGTTCAAAGAACTTGAGGGCGAACTCGTTTCGGGAGAAGTTTATCAAACTTGGTCAAAGGAAACGCTTCTTCTCGACGATGACAAAAACGAGCTTTTGCTTCCTAAAAGCGAATCTATTCCCGGCGATTTCTTCCGCAAAGGCGAAACCGTTAGAGCCGTTGTTGCAAACGTAGATAATAAAAACAACAATCCCAAAATTACCGTTTCACGCACAAACGAAAACTTCCTTCGTCGTCTTTTCGAGCTTGAAGTTCCCGAAATTCACGACGGATTAATCAATATTCGTGCCGTTGCTCGCATTCCGGGCGAACGTGCTAAAATTGCTGTCGAAAGCTACGACGATCGCATCGATGCCGTAGGTGCATGTGTAGGTGTGAAAGGTTCTCGTATTCATGGCATCGTTCGCGAGCTTCGCAACGAAAATATCGATGTCATCAACTACACTTCAAATCCCGAAGTATTGATTGGTCGTGCTCTTAATCTTTCTCGACCACCACAAATGCGTCTCGACACTGAAGCTAAAAAAGCCGAAGTATTCCTTCGTCCCGATGAAATCTCATTGGCAATCGGTAAAGGTGGGCTTAACATCAAACTTGCTTCTATGCTCACAGGATACACTATCGACGTTTATCGCGAAGGTGCATACGCTAACGAAGAAGACATCTATCTTGATGAATTCAAAGACGAAATCGAAGGCTGGATTATCGACACTCTCAAAAACATGGGTTGCATAACAGCTAAATCGGTCATTAACACACCTCGTCAAGAACTTATCGACAAAGCCGACCTTGAAGAAGACACCGTTGATGAAATTCTTCAAATACTCAAAGCCGAGTTTGACGAATATTCTAACTAAACAATACAACACTCCTCATCAATTTTATTAAGCAGTAATATCTTTATATAATATATGGCGAAAACAAAAATTAGTAAAATAGCAAAAGACCTCAACGTGGCACTTCCCACAGTCATTGAGTTCTTGCGTAAAAAGAATATCACGATCGACGATAATCCCAACACACGTGTTGAGGACAACGTTGTTGATATTCTTGTAAACGAGTTCCGTAGCGACAAAGACCAAAAAAGCAAATCGGAACAATTCTCATCTGAACGCCAAAAAGAGAAAGTTAAACCAGTTCAAAAAGAGGCTCCTAAAGCCGTTGAAGAAGTCGTTTTACCTGTTGAACCGGCTACTCAACCCAAAATAATTGGCAAAATAGACATCGACAACATTGGCAAACCTGCTCCAAAGGCTCCTGAGAAAAAAGAAGAGCCTAAAGCTATTGTTATGCCAAAAGAAGAGGCTAAATCTGTAGATAAAAAGCCTAAAGCTAAACCGGCAGAAGAGAAGCCAGCTCAACCACAAAAAAAGGAAGAGCCTAAAAAAGAGCCAATAATTGTCGAAAAGAAAGAGGAGGTTAAACAACATGCAGAGCCACAACCTCAACCCGAAGAGAATAATGAGGAGGAAATCTTCACAATGAGTCGCCCTGCAGCAACTCCAACACTCAACGTTGTGGGAAAAATTGACCTTTCGGCTATAAATCAACAAACTCGCCCTAAGAAAAAATCTAAAGAAGAAAAGCGTAAAGAACGTCTCGCCAAAGATAATGCTGCTCAACAAAACAATGCGTCAGCTCAAAGCGGCGACCGCAAGAAACGCAAACGCATCGTTAGCAAAGATAGAATTGATGTCGAAAAAGTTGGACAACAAGTTGGTAACAACAATAATAACCACGGCTCTAACAAAAACGAGAACTCTCGTCGAGAAAAAGCCGGCAAAGAAAAAAACAAACGTCCTATTCACACTGAAGTAAACGAAGAAGACGTACAAAAACAAATCAAAGAAACACTTGCTCGCTTAACAAGCAAAGACAAAGGTCAAAAGAAAGGTGCTAAATGGCGTAAAGAAAAACGTGAAGCAATCGCAACACGTGAACGCGAAGCTGCCGAGCTCGAAGAAGCAGAAAGCAAAGTGTTGAAACTCACCGAATTCGTAACTGCCAACGACTTGGCGATTATGATGAACGTGCCTATCAACAACGTCATTGCAACATGTATGAATCTCGGCGTAATGGTTTCTATCAACCAACGACTTGATGCCGAAACAATCAACATCGTTGCCGAAGAATTCGGATTTGAAACCGAATATGTTTCAGCCGAAGTATCTGAAGCTATCGAGCAAGAAGAAGACCGCGAAGAAGACTTAACTACTCGTCCTCCGGTCGTTACAGTGATGGGACACGTTGACCATGGTAAAACGTCATTACTCGACTACATTCGCAACGCCAACGTTATTGCTGGAGAAGCCGGGGGTATCACCCAACACATTGGTGCTTATAACGTGAAACTTGCCGATGGTCGCCACATCACATTCCTCGACACTCCGGGACACGAAGCATTTACCGCGATGCGTGCCCGTGGTGCAAAAATAACCGACCTTTGTATCATCATCGTTGCTGCCGACGATAGCGTCATGCCTCAAACTGTCGAAGCAATCAATCACGCTTCGGCTGCGGGTGTTCCCATCGTGTTTGCAATTAACAAAATCGATAAACCCACAGCTAACCCCGATAAAATTAAAGAAGCTCTTGCCGCTATGAACTATCTCGTTGAAGATTGGGGTGGTAAATATCAATCACAAGACATCTCTGCTAAAAAAGGTATTGGCGTAGATGAATTGATGGAAAAAGTGCTTCTCGAAGCCGAAATGCTTGAACTCAAAGCCAATCCTAACCGCAAAGCAGTAGGTTCAATCATCGAATCTTCACTCGACAAAGGTCGTGGTTATGTTGCAACCGTACTCGTTCAAAACGGTACACTCCGTGTAGGTGACACAATCCTTGCCGGTACTCACTACGGCAAAGTGAAAGCCATGTTCAACGAGCGTAATCAACGCATCACCGAAGCCGGCCCGGCTACTCCAACTTTAATACTCGGTCTTAATGGAGCACCAACAGCAGGTGATACTTTCAACGTAATGGATAGCGACCAAGAAGCTCGCGAAATCGCAACAAAACGCGAACAACTTCAACGCGAACAACGTGAACGCACCACAACAGTGCTCACCCTCGAAGAAATTGCTCGTCGCCGTGCTCTTGGCAACTTCCATGAACTCAACATCATCGTTAAAGGGGACGTGGACGGTTCGATCGAAGCATTGTCCGACTCACTTCTCAAACTATCTACCGAAGAAATTCAAGTCAACGTCATACACAAAGCCGTTGGTGCAATTTCAGAAAGCGATGTTGTACTTGCCGCTGCTTCCGATGCTATCATCATTGGTTTCCAAGTGCGTCCTTCACTCCCTGCTCGTCGTGCTGCCGAGCGTGACGGCGTTGACATTCGTCTATACTCTGTCATCTATCAAGCTCTCGAAGAAGTTAAAGACGCAATGGCTGGTATGCTCGCTCCCGAAATCAAAGAAGAAATTACTGGTACTGCCGAAGTGCTTCAAACCTACAAAATTTCTAAAGTGGGAACTATTGCCGGTTGTATGGTGCGTGAAGGTAAAATCAAACGTGCATGCAAAATACGTCTCATTCGCGATGGTATCGTAATTTACACCGGCGACCTTGGCTCTCTCAAACGTTTCAAAGACGACGTAAAAGAAGTTGCATCAGGATACGACTGTGGTCTTAACATTGCAGGATATAACGACATCAGAGAAGGCGACATCATCGAAGGCTTCGAAGAAGTTGAAGTTTCTCGCTCTTTGTAATATTTGAGGCTAATGCCAATAGCCTACATAAATATAGGTTCTAATAAGGGTAACCGCATAGCTCACATCGAGCAAGCGGTTGCTCTTATTGAATTATTATGCAATTCAATTGCTCAACGCTCTCCCATCATCGAATCTGAGCCATGGGGGTTTGAGTCGCAACATCAGTTCCTCAACATAGGAATCGCAATTGAAACTCATATTGAGCCAACTACTCTACTTAAAGAGCTTCTCAATATCGAAAAAAAAATATCAGAGGCTTCACATCGTGATGAAAACGGGAACTATATCGACCGAAAAATCGATATAGACCTCATTGCCGTTGACGACATTATAATCGACAGCCCTCATCTACAACTCCCTCACCCACGAATGCAGCTTCGCGACTTCGTGTTAACTCCAATGATGCACCTCAATAACAGTTGGGTGCACCCAATTCTAAACCAAAATATAACTCAACTGCATAAACAATTACATGAAAAAGATAATTAATCCATGGCTTGATCTCATTGACGAAGGTTACAACTGTTTTGGCTGTGCCCCACAAAATCCATGTGGACTAAAAATGGAATTTTGGGAAGATGGCGACGATATCGTTTCGTTTTGGAACCCACAAAACAATTTCCAAGGATGGGTCAACACCCTTCATGGTGGCATACAAGCCACTGTGATTGATGAAGTTGCCGCATGGGTTGTGGCTCGCAAACTCCAAACTACAGGTGTTACCACCAATCTCAACATAAAATATCGACGACCAATACCCACCGGCGACAATGTTACCATTGAAGCTCGTGCACGCCTACGCGAACAAAAACGCATGTTTGCCATTATTGATGTAACACTATCAGTCAAAGGACGCGTGTGTACCGAAGCCGAATTAACCTATTATTGCTTCCCTCGCGAAAAAGCCGAAAAGGAATTCCACTTCCGTGGCTGCGAAACCGAATAATGATATTTTTTTTGATTTAATTATCAATTAACAATATTAATTATTAACTTTGCGACAATATTAACAATAAAACATTTGCCTATGAAACATTAGCGTATTATTGATACGCACATTATAAATATTGGAAAAGCGTTTTAGCATTATTCTTTTGCTTTGAAAGTTTGGCGACTAAAAAAGACAAAAAAGAATGATAGTTGAAATGCTCACGTTTAAGCGTGGGCTTTTATGTCTATTCTTTTGTCGAGGTTACGCCAAACACCCCAAAGCAGGAATATTCTAAAAAAGCATCGCGCTTTTTTATGTTCGTATCTGTCATAACTAAAGGAAGACAACCTTAAACTGGTGCAAGGAGTAACCCGAAAAGCCTAAAAGTGAGTAGGGCACATTTATGAAATGTCAAGAATATGAAAACGATAAGAATAGTAACAATTGCATTTGTAACTAGCACTATTGTATTCTTGTTATCACCCTCAAATACTAAGAATATTATTGTTTGTAAAAATAATCTAACAACAGAAGAACAATTAGATTTAGATACAAAATATAAGCAAGTACAAAATGATAAATGGGTTAAATGTCCTGAATGTGATGGAAACGGTTATATCATTGTTTTCAAAACTTGCCCTTGTATTGTAGAGGATGGACGTGGCTGTATAAAATGTGATTATAATGGATTTATAGAAATTCAGTATGACTGTACAACGTGCAGTGGTACTGGTCAATTAAAATGTAATTAATTATGAAAAAAATAGTTTTAACAATTCTTGCGATTGTATGTATGTCAGTTTATGCGAATGCATATAAACCGACTCAAAATGACATTGGTGAAGATTGCACTACAGAAAACGGGAAATTAGGAACATGGAAAAATGTACGAGTTGAAGAAGAATATAATAATAGTAATTCTCGTGGCACTTCCGAGTCTGGTTCAATAACTATAGGAGGAAGATTTGGAACAAGAGATTCATATGTGGAAGGGAACATCTCTGGTTCTGGATCCAGTTCTAATTCATCAACATCTGGAAAATCAGAGAAAATTATATATGATGATATTCGTTGCATTGAGGATAAAAATGCAAATTTACCTAAACAAAGTCCTGTTCGTGGTTGGTAAAAACAAAGATTAAATCCCAATAGGGAAAGGTCTAAAACTTCGATTGTGAGGGCAGCTAAATTTAGTTGCCCTCTATTTTCATTTTAAGTACTCATTTTTTACACCCACAAGCTTCTCAGCACATCGAGCGATTGCATTTGCGATAGCGAACTGTAGTGAATTGTATAGTATTCCAATATCCTATCAAGTAAAGCATTGCGTTGATTGCGATTAAACTTGTAAAATCGCATATTGTCAAACGTGATACGCGACAACATTGCCAACACCTGCGAATCTACTTGATTCAAAAACTTATGATGCAACGGAGGCGTCATTCTAAATCGGGCCTCTTGCATATCAAATACAGCACCCTCTTGATAGGTTGACACATCGGGTTCAATCCCGATAAACCTTCCTAATCGATAAAGAAAGCACAAATGAAAATTGGCTATCCCCTCATTCATCACATCAAAACGTGTAATAGCATCTACCAAGAATGCAAAAGTTGCATTATCACTCTGACTTTCACGCAACACTGCATTCAACACATCGGCAATAAATATTGCCATTGCACCTTTCATGGGATGAGAATGTAACCCGTGTAACGGCATCAACACGCGAGGATCACGCATCGTGTGTAGTTCTCGCCCCGGTTTTATTGATGCCACACATTCAAAGATGCTTAAAGGCATCAACAACGCTCGACGTCGATTTGCCTCTCGACCATTCCCTGCCGATACTAAAAACGACAAACGTCCCATTTCAAGCGAATATACACTCAAAATCGAATGCTTATCATTATATTTTATCGTGCGTAATGCTACACAATGCAATGGCTGATACATAACTCAAAATTATTTGATAAAGATACGAAAAACACCTTAATTTGCCCCATTTCAGCATTAAAAACACAAAAATCATATTATTTTTACCCCTTTTCTTTCAAAATATTTGCACATATAAAAAATTGTACCTAAATTTGCACTCGCAATTTTGGGAAATCCCTTAGGGCCCATTCGTCTATCGGTTAGGACGCAAGATTTTCATTCTTGAAAGAGGAGTTCGATTCTCCTATGGGCTACAATTAACAAACAATAACTAAAGATTTTAAGATTTATTTATAATGGCAAATCATAAATCATCTGAAAAG
>CAJGDJ010000018.1 GCA_904502025.1 uncultured Muribaculaceae bacterium | reverse complement strand
CAACCAATATCTTCGACACAGTTTATTGTTGATGGTGCTAGCACTCACCCCTCATTATACACTTTTAATAGTGGCACTACAGCCTCTCTCAATAGTAGTTTTGCTGATAATGCAGCTATTCAGCCAATGAATGCTCTTTCCAACGGAACTTGTTCTATTACAATCGGCAATACTCCATTGTTCGTTTATGTTGATGACAACCATAATGGCTCTGGTCACAGTTTTTCTATCGTTGCAAACAAACATAATTTTGATTTCTCTCAATTTCAATTTATGAAATCAATTCCAGAGAATAAATTAGGAAAAGTGCAACATGATTATGCTCTTGACCAAACTGTTGCTATTAAAAACGATGATGGAAGTGCAACCATATTCCTTTATGCTCCTAAAAATGGGCTTGCGGCATATCGCATTTCATTGCCTGAGATTGATATTACTCTTGATGCTCCTGCCGATAATGCAACCCTTGATGGAGACTTTAATTTCTCTTGGAACAGTGTTGAGGGAGCAAGTTACATCCTTGAATTATCTACAACTTCAACCTTTGAGAAGATTGCATTCTCGGAAACTACAACCAATAATAGTTATAGTTCAGCCAACTTCAATCTCGCAAGCGAAACCAAATACTATTGGCGAGTAAAAGCTTCTCACGAAAATTACACAGCAACCACATCTGAAGTTCGCCAATTCACAAGTCCTTATAAAGAATCTACAACCGGTCGTTTGTCAATAGAAGAATTGTTCAATTACAGTCTATACACAAACGGAAGTACACTTGACAACGAAGGGGGATTACTATCAGAACTCAATGGGGACAACCGACGCTCAATGGCTGCCTATAATGGCAAAGTATATGTTACATATCGTGAGAGTTCATCTAAATTACATTTATTGGAATTTAATGGAGAAACTTGTGAATACATTCGCACTATAACATTGTCAGGTGATTGTATCTCCGGCTCTTATGGAGCAAACGGGCTATTTGTTGATGATGCGAATAATCTATGCGTTGTGGCAATGGGTACATCTTCAACAATATTAACAACAGTATGTACCGTTGATATTTCAACCGGAAAAACCACAAAACAATTCTCTTATGGTGCTGCAAATTTACGGTTCGACTATGTCAATGCTCGTGGCGACGTAACTAAAACAGGGGGAGAAATTTGGGCGGCTTCAACAGAAAATACGACGACCACCACTAACAACAATCGCATATATCGTTGGACTCGCAAAAGCGATGGCTCGTGGACCACAGAATCAACAGTTGCAAACAGTTTTTATCCAACGACAGGAAAAACCGGTGGAACGCCTTGGGTTTTGCCTATTTCATCTACTCAATTCATAGTTGATGGAGGAGGCAACTATCCTACTCTATATACATTTAACGCCGGTGGATATGCAACATTAGTAGATGGATTCGATACAACTTCCGATGAAAAATTGAAACCTCTAACTATCGGTGCTGTGGGAATGAGCCAAATCACACTTGGTCAATATCCCTTATTTATTTATTGTAATGAAACTCATGAAGGAAAAGGGTATAATTTCAACATTGCTTATAATCCATCATCTTACGATTTCTCTAAAATGGAGAAATATTGGAATGTTCCCGAAGGTAGTGCTCTTGGGAAAATAAACCATCAATATGGATTAAATTCTATCGCAACTGTTAAGAACGAAGATAACTCGGTAATGGTATATGTATATGCACCAAAGAATGGTCTTGCAGGTTATCGCATCTATCTCCCTGATATGCCTATAACACTCGACTCTCCTATTGACAATGTGCAAACCGAGCAAGGCTTCGATTTCTCATGGACCGGTGTTAAGGGGTCAACTTATACTATCGAGCTATCAACATCTGAAACATTTGATGATATTGCGTTCTCGGCAACAACAGAAAGCACCACCTATCAATCGTCTAATTTCAATCTTGCCAACTCTACCCAATATTATTGGAGAGTAATTGCCGCAAACGATAATTACACAACAACCACATCGACCGTTGGACAATTCATCTCTCCGGTGAAACCTACGATGACGCCACCACAGTTGTTCAAACCATATAATGAAACAACCCATTCTTCTGACATTTCATTTGTTGCTAAAAAATCTTATTTAATGATTAATGAAGAAAAAGTTTATACAACCAAAACAACTCTTGAAATTTCAAAAGACCCTAATTTTTCAGAAATATATTTTACCGGCAACTCCAATTGGAAAGAAGAGTCAAGTATAAATAGTAATTATGAAATTTGGCTACAATACACTGTTCCAATTTCATACTTTGCCAACGGTACTTATTATTGGAGAGTAATAGCTGAAAGTGTTGATCCCAACCTTGAAGATGGAGTTTCTGAAGTTCGTCAATTCAAAGTAGAAGGACAAAGCGAAGCTCCTGGAACCGCTGAAACTAATTATACACCAAAACACGAAGATAATTACGAATACGACTTAGTTACATCAGGTAGTAATATCTATACCCTTACCAATCTTTGGATTCGCAATAGTGAAAAAAGTAATATTGATTGGTGGAATAGCACTACAAGCACTAATTATCGTGGTTTTTGCACACGCTCTGCTCAATATGGAGACCAAGATGGCAAAGATATTATTTGGATTGCTTGTCATGACGGTAGCACATCTGCTTATTTGGAAAAATACGATGCCGCTAATGGTGAATATTTGGGAACACTCACATTAACCGGAGATTTCTTAAAAAAGACATACCCATGTAATGACGTTTTTGTTGATGATGGTGGCAACTTATGTATAATGAACCTAAAAGGCAAAACAAACAATTTAGAAATCGCAACAATTGATTTAGCTACCATTGACAATGATGCAAAAACAGTAAAAGCCACTCCTCGCATCACTGTTTCGGTTCCGGATATTCGCATTGACCACGCTCGCATTATTGGCGACATCTCCAAGGGAGAAGCATATCTTTACGGAACGTCATCAGAAACTACAGTTTATCGATGGGAACTAGAAAATGGCTCATTGGTTAATAATGATTATATCGTAAATACAATAGCATCATTTTATCCATCAAAAGTATCAGGAACTACAACAAAAAGCATTGGGACTGCAGCCCGAATTTACCCTATTGATAAAGATTATTTCTATCTCGATGGAGCTGGTACATCATTTACTCTTTACAAATTCAATGAAACTAGCACAAATGCAACATTAATAAGTTCTTTTGCGTCTTCCGATACCAACACAGCTCCTCTAACACATCATGGCAATGGTGGTACATACTTTATCCATGATGGTATTCCGTTCATTGTATACAATAGTTCTTCATTTAACTCATATACCCCGACATCTGATGATATTGCGTACAAATTCAACATTGCTCGCGTTGAAGGATTAACCGATTGGGGTAATATCTCCAAACTTTGGGATTTCCCTAAAGATAACATAGGAAATGTTGACAATGGAGGCGATGACTTTGGAATGCTCGTAGATTATCTTCAATATAATTCATTAACTGGCAAACCAAAGAATAATCTCACTCGAGGTTCGGCTCAAGACCGCACTAATATATATATTTATGTACCTGGAAATGGGATGGCGGCTTATTCACTCACTCGCCACATATACACCGGTGCTGAAGGTATCGATGCTGAAAATATTGATATAAAAATAACTAATCAAGAAATAACATTTGGTTGTGATGTTGACCAAGCGTGTATTTATACTCTTTCGGGCATGATGGTAAATGCTGTTGAAAATGCTTCATCAATCGAAAAACCTGCGACAAAAGGTGTATATATCTTGCAACTAACTATCAATGGCATGACTTCAACGCATAAGATTGTAATATAAGAACTACCTAAAACATAATAATATAATAACTTTAAATAATAGTACTATTTTATGAAAAAAATTTCCTTAAAAATTGCCATGTTGGCACTGGTTGCATTAATTGCATTCCCATCATGGTCGGCTACCACACCAAAACGCGAACATCGCTCAGTGTGGATCACTACTGCATGGCGCATGTGTTGGCCTACTGATTACGGCACAACTACTACAGTTGCAGCATCTCAACAAGCTGAAGCTATTAAGTACCTTGATTTGCTTAAAGAAAATGGTTTCAACTGTGTTTATTTCCAAGTGCGTGGCATGAGTGATGCCATGTATAAATCGAGTTACGAACCATGGTCAAGCTATGTGAGTGGAACTCGTGGCTCGGCTCCTGCTTATGACCCATTAGAATTTTGGGTAGCAGAATGTCATAAACGTGGCATGGAAATTTTTGCATGGGTAAACCCTTATCGTTATGAATCATCGGTTTCGGGTGCATCGTGGACTGGCAGCAATGACTATCGCACCACTAACCCCGATTGGATTTTGGAATATAACAACGCTAGTATTCTTAACCCTGGTATTAAAGCCGTTCAAACTCGCATCGTTGATGTATGTCGCGAAATCGTAGGTAACTACGATGTGGATGGCCTTGTTTTTGACGACTATTTCTATCTTAATAGCGTACCCAACTCTTACGACTCGGCCCTCTACAAAGCATCGGGTTCATCTCTTTCTCAAGCCGATTGGCGTCGTGAAAATGTGAACACAATGGTGCGTAATGTTTACAATATGATTCAATCAACAAAACCATATGTGAAATTTGGTATTTCTCCTGCTGGTGTAGCAAAAACATCTGCATCAAAATATGGTATCTCAACTAATTCCATCAGCACTGCAAGCGACTGGCAATATGCACAAATTTGCTCCGACCCATTGGCTTGGCTTGGTGAGGGTACTGTTGACTTTATCTCTCCACAAATTTATTGGGTAACAACCCACTCTACCAACCCCTATGGAGCACTATCTAAATGGTGGAGCGATGCTTGTGCCAATGTATTTGATCGTCATTTCTACTCAAGTATCTCTATTTCACTTCTTGAGGGTGCTAATACTACTACTAACTGGGCCGAATTGGCAAAACAAGTGCAATGCAACCGCGACTATGATGGCAATGATGCTCCCGGTTCGGTATTCTTCGGCTCACGCGACCTTACCGGCAAACGCAACTCGGGCTTTGCTGATTACTTGAAACAATACAAATTCCAAAACATAGCTCTTCCTCCTTGCATCACTTGGAAATCGAGCCATGCCTACAACCCAGGTAAAGTTTCGGGCCTCACTCTTTCAGGTTCAACTCTTTCATGGAATGGTTATGACAATATGCGCTATGTAGTGTATGCTGTTCCTTCAAACATTACTGTTTCGGGAGAGATCCCTTCAGAATATATCATCGGCAACCCCTACACTACTACATTAGATGTATCTTCTTACAAAACCGGTTATAAACTTGGTGTATCGGTATTTGACCGTTATGGCTTTGAATATGATATAACATGGTTGGGAGGCGAAGAAGAACCCGATCCCGAAGATCCTGGCACTTCTACCGAGCTTGAACGCACTACAATCAACACTCCTGCCGATGGTTCAACCGTGCAAGCAGGTTTCACTTTTGGTTGGACAGCCAACCCTGTAAGCGGTGTTTCATATCGTCTTGAAGTTGCAACTGATAATACATTTAGCAATGTAATCTTCTCGGCTACTACTGGTAGCACAAGCTATTCATCATCGGCTATTTCATTTACCGAAGGTACTACCTATTACTGGCGCGTTATCACTTCTAAAGAAGGTTACACAAGTTCTACTTCATGGGTAGGGTCGTTCACTATTGCAACATCGGGCAGTTCAACCCCATCTACTCCTACCGATGTAGTAAAAGACTCTAACACTTATAATGATGTGAATGGCTTTTCAATCGAAAGCCTTTGGATGTACTCGGTTAACACCAACAACTTCCCATCTCAACTCGGTGGCGACCAACGAGGTATAGCAGCATACAACGGAAAAGTATATATTTCTCAACGCGATGGTAAACTTCTTGAGTTTAGTGGCGAAACTGGCGAATTCCTTCGTTCAATTACCCTCACTGGCGACTGCTTAACCGACAACGCAGGCACTAGTCTTCAATACAAATGTCAGGACCTCTTTGTTGACGCAGCAAATCACCTTTGCATTAGCAACTTGACTCTCGATTGTTCTTCAGTTCCATTAACTATATGTACTATTGATGTTAATACAGGTGCAACAACTCGCGTGTTTAACATGACAACCACATTAGGCGGTCGCATCGACTTCGTTGATGTGCGTGGCGATGTAAATACTACCGGATGTGAAATTTGGGCTGCTGTTGCTAATTCAAACTATGTATATCGTTGGACTCGCAATGCAAGTGGATATTGGGCAATTGCTTATACAACAGTTAAAACCTACTACCCATCAAGCACTACTACCAATAGTACTGCTCCTCGCATTATGCCTATCTCAAATACTCAATTCATTCTCGACGGACACAACTCAGCTCCAGCTCTCCTCACATTCAATGCAAGCAACACTGCAACATATAATGATGGGTTTGGCAACAATATTGCTTGTGCTCCTACCGAAAACAATTGGAATGGTGTGGGACAAGGTGTTGTAAATGGAACTCCTATCTTTGCATATGTATCGGCTATGGCTCCAAATACATTCAATATTGTAACCAATCCTTCAAACTTCAACTTCAAAGAAATGTCAAAACTTTGGACCGTTCCTGCTAATGGTCTTGGTTCACAAGCCAACAGCTACATCACATCAAAACCTGTGATGGTAAACAATAGCGATGGTTCGGCTACAATGTATATCTACACCCCAAGCAATGGTCTTGCTGCTTACAAGATTAAGGCTACTTCAGGAGGTGTTGTTACCCCTCAACTCGATGCTGTATCGTTAACTACTCCAGTAGGTGGTACTACTGCGGCTAAAGGCTTCAGTTTTGGTTGGAGTTCTATCACTGGTGCATCTTACACCATTGAGGTATCTAAATCTTCATCATTCTCAAGCGTTGATTTCACTGCAACTACTACAAGCAATAGTTACTCTTCATCTAACTTTGCTCTTGCAGCCAATACTACTTACTATTGGCGTGTGAAAGCATCTAAAACCGGTTATATCTCATCTACATCAAGTGTTGCATCATTCAAAACAGCACAAGAAACTCTTGCATCTGTAACATTGACAAGCCCAGTGGGTGGTGCAGTTGTAGAAGATGGCTTTACATTCAAATGGAGCGCACTTTCGGGAGCAACATATACTCTTGAAATTTCAACAATTGCAACATTTGCCTCTACTATGTATTCAATCGAAGTAGCAACTAATAGTTACTCTTCTTCATCTCTCGACTTCATGGAAGGCACTAAATACTATTGGCGAGTAAAAGCAAATAAGAGTGGTTCTATCCAATCGGTTTCGGCTGTAGAATCGTTTACAACTAAACAAACAACAGTTACTCCTACTCCTACCCCCGACGAAGCTAACAAAGAAAATGTAGAGTATCCCGTTGCAAACAACCTAAGCATCAAAAACCTTTGGATTTACTCTATCCAAAAAGGTAACTTCCACGAAGAACTTGGTCGCGACCAACGTGGTATGGCTGTTTATAACGGTAAAGTTTATATCTCGGAACGTGCAAGTGGCGTTGGTTACCTCCTTGAATTTGACGGTAACTCTGGTAAGTTCCTTCGCAAAATCACTCTCACTGGCGACTATTCAACACTTTCTGACGGTTACACATTAGGCTACCCATGTAACGACGTATTTGTTGATGGTGGCAACCACTTATGTGTAGCAAATATGATTACTTCATCATCAGCTAGCAGTCAATTAAACATTTCTATCGTTGATGTTGAAACAGGTAATACTACTCGCGTATTTGAAACAGATATTTCAAACGCATCATTACGTATCGATAACTGTATGGCTTGGGGAGACCTCACTAAAAAAGGTTCAAAAGTATATGCAGCACCTTCGGGAAATAGCGCAACATCTACATCATATCGCAAACGCATCTATTGCTGGACTCGCGATAATGACTACGACCCTTCAATTGTAGAACTTTACAACGAATGGACTCTTGGATATAACTCAGTTAGAAACTTCTATCCATCATCTTCTTCTAACTATGGTAATGCTCCTCGTGTTTTACCTATTAGTTCAACTCGTGTAATTGTTGATGGATCATCGGTTTATCCAACGCTATACAACTATAATACAGGATGGAATGGTGCTACTTCAACTATTGAAGACGATTTCGGTTCAAATTCAAGCATCAAACCTTCGGGCATGTTAAGTGCCGGTATGTGTACAGGTACAATCAATGGTCGCAATCTATTTATCTATAGTTTTAACGATGACATTGCCGAGTTCCACAACTTTGCTATCGTTAATAATCCAAACAACTTTAGTTATAGCGACATGGAAATTCTTTGGAAAATTCCACAAGCAGGTCTTGGTAATGTAGGTAACTCGTTTGTTTCTTCTATTCCTGCAACTCAACAAAACCCCGATGGTTCATTGAATCTCTACATCTACACTCCAAGCAATGGTCTTGCTGCTTATCGCATCGACGACCCAACTACAAGTGTGGAAGGATTAGAAATCAATGGAGCATTAAACATCAATGCTTACAACAAACGTATTGAATGTTCTAAAGTTGCAAACTCAATCGAATTGTTCACCGTTGCAGGTGTGAAAGTAGCAGAAATCAGCAACAGCAAAGTGCTCAACGTTGCTGACATCGCTTCAGGCATCTACCTCGTTCGCGCAACAACCGACGATGAAACAATCTCAGAAACTGTTGTGATTAAGTAACAGACATACTCTTAAATAATCAAAGACCGATGTGGAAATTCCATGTCGGTCTTTTTATTTTTACCAAATATTTGTAAATTTGTAGAATCAATCTCAGCATCGAATGAATTACGACGAAAAATATATGCACCGAGCAATTCAACTTGCTCGCAACGGACAAATATTTGCTTCGCCCAACCCTATGGTGGGAGCTGTGATTGTGCATAACGACAAAATCATTGGCGAGGGGTATCATCGTCGTTGTGGCGAAGGTCATGCCGAGGTAAATGCTATTGCGTCAGTTACTCAGCCCGAGCTTCTTCCCTATTCTACCATATACGTTACTCTTGAGCCATGCTCGCATTATGGGAAAACACCACCATGTGCACAACTAATTATAGACAAAAAGATACCACGAGTGGTAATTGGTTGTCTTGACCCATTTGAAAAAGTAAGTGGTCGAGGGGTTCGAATGCTTCAAGATGCCGGGATAGAGGTTATACATGGAATTCTTTCTATTGAATGCCAAGCACTAAATCCCAAATTCATTACAGCTCACACCCTACGACGTCCATTCATTACTCTTAAATGGGCTCAAAGTAAAGATGGATATATTGACCACATTCGCACGAATGAAACCCCATCGGCAGCTCGTTTTTCGACACCACAAACGTCGGCAATAGCTCATAAACTGCGTGCTACTCACGATGCAATAATGGTGGGAAGTGGTACAATTATTAAGGATAATCCAACTCTCGATTGCCGACTTTGGAACGGGAATAGTCCTATTCGTGTGATTTTAGATCGCAACGGAGTAATCCCCAATAATGTCAAAGTATTCACAACTAACCCTAAAAGCACTATATATTTCACATCTATTAAACGTAAAGATATTTCAGAACATATTATTCAAATAATCATAAATATTGACACTCCATTGTCTGAAATTATGTCAATATTATATCGCCGTAACATAACCTCCATTCTCATTGAGGGTGGAACTACGTTATTACAAAGTGCCATTGATGAAAATTTATGGGACATCACACGTATTGAAACTGCATATTTCTCACTTAACAAAAATGGGGCGATTAAAGCTCCTATTATCAAAAAATCAATCGCAAGAACTACTATTATCGCTGAAAACCAAATTTATTTTTACATCAACAACAACCTTGTAGGAGTTAAAAACTTATAAAAAGGCATATATTTCCCTTAACAATTTATCTTATAATTCCTACTAATCACCATTTTAACAACTTTTTATAGTATATTTTCATACATTTTATATCGATTTACTTTAGGCTTTTAATGAAATTGTTGCTAACTTTGCAAATTGTAAAATAATATCTTATGTTGAAAAAAATTGCAATTTACATACTTATAGCAACTTTTGTGTCAACTTTTGTTGCTTGTAACGACGATTCGGAAGATTCGACTGAAATATCATCAAATGTGATGGTAACATCATTTACATTGGCTGAAAATGACAATGTCCTAAATAATCTCGATTCAATATTCTTCACAATCGACTTAGTTAATGCTAAAATTTTCAATGCCGACTCTCTTCCTTACGGAACAAATGTTTCAAGTCTCGTTGTAAACATTGGTACAACAGGAAGCTCGGTTGCTCAATTAATTATACCTAATCCCGATCCTAATCAAGATGATCAAGTGATTGACTATCTCGCAAGTCCTTCTGAAGCGGTAAATTTCAGCAACGGACCTGTTCGTTTCCATATTGTAGCAACAGATGGCTCTACTCAACGCGATTACTCTATCTCTGTGAATGTGCATAAGATTAAACCCGACTCCCTGTCTTGGGACATATCATCAAGAAACGATCTGCCATCAAGCAATGTCCTCAACAAAAATATTTCAGTGCAAAAAGCTGTAACGTTTAAAGATATGGCAGTATGTATTTCAGGAAATAGCTCAAAATATATTCTTTCAACAAATTCAAATCCAACAGGTCTCAATTGGATAAACAAAGAAATTTCATTTCCATTTTCTCCAAACGTCAACTCATTGAATGCTACCAATGATGCACTCTTTATTCTTGACAACGAGGGAATGCTCTACACATCGACCGATGGTCTGAATTGGAATTCATGTAACACTAAATGGCACCACATTTATGGTGGATATGGAGACAAACTTCTCGGTGTGAAACTTATCGACGAAAGTTTCTACCACGTAACATATCCAGAAACAACTACAACCCTTGCCGATAAAGATTGTCCCATATCGGGAACGAGTCAAATCGTTTATTATAACAACAAATGGGAATCGTCAGAACAAGCATTTATTATGGGGGGACGACGTGCCGACGGTCAATGTATTGGTGAAATGTGGGGATATGATGGCACAAACTGGGCTCAAGTGAGCCAAAACAGCATTTATCCTCGCGAAGATATGACATTCTTTGCTTACTACGCTTTTGGAACCAACACCAATAATTGGACTATTACAAAATACCCCACTCTCATTGCTTTTGGGGGATTTGACGTTGAAGGTTATCCAGGGAGAAATGTATTTATCTCATTTAATATGGGATTAACTTGGAAACTTGCCGATAGTCTCATGCAACTACCCGACTATATTCAAAGCAGAGGAAGTGCACAGGCTCTTGTATTTGAAAAAACAATGTCAGATAAATCCGTATATTCAACTTGGGAAAAATATCCGTCAAAAACCCTTCCGGCATATTGGGAAATATATAACCCTGTTTGCTCTCGCTCAAGTGTGTCAAACACTCAATGGGAGTGTCCTTACATTTACCTATACGGTGGTTATGACAAAAAAAATGGCACTCTTTATAACGATGTTTGGAGGGGCGTAATTAACCGATTAAAATTTAAGCCCATTGTATAAATGAAACGCATTTCATCTCTCATAATAATTGTTATCGTTTCATTATCGACATTTAATTCAAATGCCGATGACTTTGCCTCATACAAATTTGACGTAGGTGTGCATGGAGGAATGAGTGGTTACTTAGGAGATGTCAATGAAAGCAATATGTTTAAGCACCCGGGATATACAGCCGGTGCATCATTCCGCTACCTTCCTAATAGCAGAATGGCTATTAGAACAATTTTCACAACAGCATCTTTACGAGGTAATTCAGCCGACTTTGACGACAAATTTCCCAACGGAGAAAATTTCAGTTTCTCATCTCAAATATACGATTTAGGGGTTCGTTATGAATTCAATTTCTTTAACTATGGTATTGGCGAAACCTACAAGAGAATGCGTCGTTGGAGCCCATATATAGCACTTGGAGTGGGAGGAACTCTCGCCACTTGCGAAGGCGATTTGGCTTTTGCAATGAACGTTCCAATGGCAGTGGGTGTAAAATATAAAATCATGCAACGTCTTAACCTTGGATTAGAATTTTCAATGACTAAAGTATTCGGGGACAATGTAGATGGTGCAAAACTAACTGATTTATATCTCATAAAAAGTTCAATGCTAAAAAATACCGATTGGTATTCACAAATAGCCCTATCGATTACTTACGAATTTGGCAAACGTTGTGAAACCTGTCATTATGTTGATTAAAATAACAAAATATTTATGGCACTAATTGACCAAATCGACCGTACAAATTTACCTGCCCATGTTGCTATAATCATGGACGGCAATGGACGTTGGGCCAAGGCTCGTCAGTTAAACCGTTCAGCCGGACACGTAGAAGGAGTCAATACAGTGCGTCGCATCACTGAGATTGCATCTGAAATAGGCATTGGATACCTCACTTTATATACGTTTTCAACCGAAAATTGGAACCGTCCAAAAGATGAGGTCGATGCACTTATGCACCTTATCGTTACCGCAATTGAGCGTGAAACTCCCGACTTGATTAAAAATAACGTAAGTCTAACAATGATTGGCGATGTGACTCGTATGCCACAAGAAGCCTACGACAGATTGTGTCAATGTATCAGCGACACTTCTCATTGCACAGGATTAAAACTTTGCTTAGCTTTAAGCTACTCAGCTCGATGGGAAATCACTCAAGCTTGCAAAGAAATTGCCATGAAAGTTGAGAAAGGAGAGCTCGCTGCCAATTCAATCAATGATGATACAATCTCGGCTCATCTCAACACCTCTTTTATGCCCGACCCCGACTTGCTCATTCGCACCGGTGGCGACATGCGTATAAGCAATTTCCTACTTTGGCAAATCGCTTATGCCGAAATTAATGTAATCGACACTTATTGGCCCGACTATAGCAAAGATGATTTTTGCCGAGCCATCATACAATATCAATCGCGAGAACGCCGATTTGGGCTAACAAGCGAACAAGTAAACAAATGATAACTTTTTCAACATTATGCGATATAAGCTATTAATATTATTTGCAACTATATGTGGAATTGTTTTTGGCACCAATGCTCAAGAACAAGTTGACACTATATACAATCCTCCCGTGATTTTTTCTACAATGCCCAAGAAGTATGAGCTTGCCGGCATTAAGGTTACCGGCAAAGGCAATTATGAAGAATTTATTATTATTGGATATTCAGGCTTAAAAATTGGTGACATCATTGAAGTTCCGGGCAATGAAATTACCGATGCAGCAAAGCGATTAATGAAGCAGGGACTTTTTGCTCAAGCACAAATCAAAGTTGAAAAAATTGCCGGAAATAAAGTGTGGTTGGAATTTGCCCTACGCACACAACCTCGCATCGCTGAGGTAAATTACTATGGCATGAAAAAGGGAGAGAAAGAAGACCTTCAAAAACGTCTTCAATTAATGCCCGGCAATCAAATCACTCAAAACATCATCAATCGTGCTACTCAAATCATTGAGAAATATTTCGACGAAAAAGGGTTTAGCAATGCAACCGTAAAAATAGACCTTCGTGAAGACCTATCTAAACAAAACGAGATGATTGTTGACATTAATGTCAATAAAAACAACAAAGTAAAAGTTCATAAAATTTACATTGATGGCAACGAAGTTTTAAGCGACGCAGCAATAAAAAGAGCTATGAAAAAAACAAACGAGAAAAATAATATTCTCGAATTGTTTAATCAAAAGAAATATGTTGAGTCAGACTATCACGACGACCTCAATCGCATCATCGAAAAATATAATGAAAAAGGTTATCGCGATGCTAAAATTGTCCACGACAGTATTGCCCAATTCAATGAAAAAACAATCGACGTTTTCATTACTATCGATGAAGGTAAAAAATACTACATCAAGGATATTAATTGGGTAGGTAACACATTGTACTCATCTCAAGAATTATCAAACGTTCTTGGCATTCTTCCCGGCGAAGTATATAATCAAAAATTGCTCAACAAACGCTTATTGGAAGATGACGATGCTGTTTCAAACTATTATATGAACAAAGGCTATTTGTTCTATCAACTCGTTCCAATTGAAAAGAATATCGTTGGCGATTCTATCGACCTTGAATTACGAATGTTTGAAGGGCCTCAAGCTCGCATAAACAACATTGTAATTAACGGGAACGACCGTTTGTATGAAAAAGTTATCCGTCGCGAACTTCGCATCAAACCCGGCGAACTTTTCAGTAAAGACGACTTGATGCGTTCACTTCGTGAAATTGCTCAAACCGGACATTTCAACCCTGAAAACATGCAACCCGATATTAGCCCTAATGATGAAAACGGAACAGTTGACATCACACTTGATCTTGAATCAAAGTCAAACGACCAAATAGAGTTCTCTTTAGGTTGGGGGCAAACAGGTGTTATTGGGAAAGTTGCACTGAAATTCACTAACTTTTCAGTGAAAAACCTATTCCGTCCCGATTCATATCGTGGAATTATACCACAAGGTGAAGGGCAAACATTTACCGTCAGTGTGCAAACAAATGCCACATATTATCAAGCATATAGCGTTTCATTCCTTGATCCATGGTTTGGAGGTAAACGACCAAACGCATTCTCAGTTTCTGCGTACTACAGCCGTCAAACCGGTGTAAACTCATCATATTATAACAGCAACTGGTCTAATCCTTATCTATATGGATATAACTATGGATACAACTACGGATATGGATACGGTTCGGATTATTACCAAAACAGCATTCAAAATGCTTATGACCCCAATAAAGTGCTTCAGATGGCAAATGTTACTGTTGGTTTTGGCAAACGATTGAACTGGCCCGACGACTATTTCACATTCTCATCTGAATTATCTTATAATTGGTATTCTCTCAAGAACTGGGAATATTTATACTATATGAACAATGGTATATCTAATTCACTTGTATTAGGTTTAACTCTTGCTCGTAACAGTATCGACAACCCTCTTTACACTCGTCGTGGTAGCTCATTCTCTCTTAATTTACAAATGACACCACCGGCATCATGGTTTAACCCCGGTAAGAACTGGGAAGAACTTTATAAATCGAACACTACCGATTCAAAAAAAGAACTTTATAAATGGATTGAATATTGGAAACTAAAATTCCGTTCTCGTACATACACCCCATTAACCGACCCTTATGGCAAATGGACATTAGTATTGATGACTCGTGCCGACTTTGGTTTGCTCGGAAGCTACAACAAGTGGTTAAAATCTCCATTTGAAACATTCTATGTGGGTGGTGATGGTATGACAGGAAGCTACACGTACGCAACCGAAACAATAGGTCTTCGTGGTTATGAAAACGGACAATTCACACCTTGGGGCAAAGAAGGTTATGCCTATACTCGTTTTGGTGTAGAACTTCACTTTCCATTCCTACTTCAACCCACAACCACAATATATGGCTTGGTATTTGCCGAAGGAGGTAACGCATGGACTTCTGTCAAAGATTTCTCTCCATTCGACATTAAACGTAGTGCCGGAGCCGGCGTACGCATATACCTACCAATGATTGGTATGATGGGTATTGACTGGGCATACGGTTTCGACAAAGTATTCGGGCAAAAAGGAGGTAGTCAATTCCACTTCATACTTGGTCAAGAATTCTAAAAAACAATAATTAACTAAACTTTTTTCACTACTGATAGTCTTATTATCATAGTAACAATAAACGATATTTAATCATGAAAAAAACAGTATTAGCATTATTGACAATAATTGTATGCACCATCGGTGCTACTGCTCAAAAATTTGCACTTGTTGATATGGAATATATACTCAAAAACATTCCTCAATATGAAATGGCAAACGAGCAGTTAAATCAGCTATCACAACGTTGGCAAAAAGAAGTTGAGGCTAAATTCAAAGAAGCAGAAACTCTCTACAAAAACTATCAAGCCGATATGGTATTCCTTACCGATGACCAAAAAAAGAAAAAAGAAGAAGAAATAACCACTAAAGAGAAAGAAGCTGTTGAGCTTCGCAACAAATATTTTGGTCAAGACGGTGAAATGACAAAGAAACGCCAAAGCCTACTTAAACCTATTCAAGAAGATGTTTATAACGCAGTAAAAAAAGTGTCGGAAGAAAAAGGCTATCAAGTAATTTTCGATCGAGCATCTTCAACAAGCATTGTTTTTGCGTCTCCTCGCATTGATGTAAGCAACGAAGTATTGACTAAATTAGGTTATTCAAAATAAATAAGCTAACTTTGCATTAATATTTTTACAATTAACTGAATTTATAACTAAAAATCACATTATAAGAAAATGATTAAGAAAATTCTTCTCGCAATCATGATTGCGATTCCAATGTGTGCTATGGCACAAACTAAAATCGGTGTTATATCTGCTGACTCTGTATTTCAAGTAATGCCAGAAACAGCTCAAGTACAAACCCAACTTCAAGAAAAGACTAAAATGTATGAAGGCGAGATTAAAAAACTTCAAGAAGAGCTTCAAAAGAAATATGCAGAATATCAAACATTAGAAAAAGATGCTACCACTCCTGCATCAATCAAAGAACGTCGAATTCAAGAAATTCAAGAATTGGATACTAAATATCAACAATTCGTACAAACAGCTGAACGTGACATACAACAACAACAACAACAACTCATCGCTCCTATTCGTGAAAAAATCATGATTGCCATTAAAGCTGTTGGTAAAGAAAACAATTTTACCGCAATTCTTCCCGAAGGCGTTGCTATTTACACCGGTGATGATGTTATCGACGTTACTCCGTTGGTAAAAACTAAACTCGGATTAAAATAATAAAACTTCAAAATATATATCTAAACGGATAGACTTTGTTCTATCCGTTTTTTTTGTTTTTATACGGAGATGTTGTAAATTTGCAGTATGAAACATTTAAGCGATAAACCAGGACCAATAGGTGTATTCGACTCTGGGTATGGTGGACTAACTATCTTGAGCGAAATACAACGTGCAATGCCCAACTATAACTACATATATCTTGGCGACAATGCACGAGCACCATACGGAACACGTTCATTCGACATCGTTTATCGTTTCACTCTACAAGCCGTAAACTATCTTTTTGAGCAAGGCTGCCATTTAGTTATACTTGCATGCAACACTGCATCGGCAAAGGCTCTACGCACAATTCAACAAAAAGATTTACCACAAATAGACCCTAATCGTCGAGTACTTGGAGTTATTCGTCCCACTGTTGAAAAGGTTGGCAAGATTTCTAAAAACGGCAATGTTGGTGTATTTGGCACTCCGGGAACAATACAAAGTCAATCATACGATATAGAAATTGCCAAACTACACCCCACATTTCATACCTATGGTAACGGTTGTCCAATGTGGGTTCCTTTGGTTGAAAATCGAGAGGCCGACCGTCCCGGAGCCGACTATTTCGTTAAACAAGAGGTTGACAATCTTTTTGCCAAACAACCCGACATTGACACAGTGCTTCTCGCTTGCACTCATTATCCATTATTATATGATAAAATTCGTCAATATGTGCCACAATCAGCACAAGTGATAAAACAAGGTGAAATTATCGCTGAAAGCCTTGTTGACTATATGCTACGTCACCCCGAAATAGATGCTCGTTGCACTCGTGGTGGCAACACTCAATATCTAACAACCGAAAACACCACAAAATTTTCCGAAATGGCAAGTTTATTCCTCAATCGTCCAATTTCAGCAACACAAATTGAATTGAAATGATTTTATCCTTTTTTATTGCAAATGTGTAACGCCTAACGATAGCACGCTGATGCGGGTTGTGGGCGACTCGCGATGTATCTCCTCACAACACGCAAGAATCGTAGCCCCGGTTGTAATCACATCATCAACTACAAGGATATGTTTATGATTTAATACAGTTGCATTTTTAATCTTGAAAATATCTTTTGTATTTTCCCATCGTTCTACACGATTTTTTCGTGTTTGTGTTTTATGAGCCCTACGTGCCTTTAAGCAATCAGCAACTTCCACCCCCATTTCTTTGGCTATCGCAGAGGCCAATACTTCACTTTGATTATATCCTCTAATTATCTTTTTCAGCCAATACATAGGCACCGGCTGAATCATATCTATATCATCAAAAAATCCGCTTGATTTTATCTCATTAACCATTTTAGTGGCAAGCTTTTCGATAATAACCGGACGATTATTATATTTCGACTTTTGCACCAATCGAGCATAATCACTATCTCTATAATAATAAAAATAGCCCGTTGCTCGTTCAATCGGGGCCTTGCCGGCAAGCCGTTGATGAATAGTATTAAAATTGTCAAGATGTAGGTTTGTGCGAGGCATATCCACATTACAATGAAGGCACAAAATGTCCTCTCCTCGAGTCAATGCCCTACCACACACCTCACACACTTTAGGATATATGACCCTTAACGCATCATCGCCCCACTCTTTGAGCCACATTAAGTCCATAGACTCTGATTTTTTATTATTTTAGCAATTAATGCCGATTCATATCCTCGTGAAGCCACAGCACGAAACAAACGAGTTCGTCCCTCGTATGTATCAACATCTTTTATCGTAGAGGCTTTTGTTTTTACTACCGAAACTAATATATCCTCATATTCTTTATCATCAATTATCTTTAGGGCTTCTTGTATATCATGACTTGAAATTTGCTTTGCTCGCAATCCATATACAATTTTCATTCGTCCCCAACGATTAAATCGATACTTATCTCTACAATACGCCACTGCGAATCGTGCATCATCAACAAATCGAGTTTCTACTAATTTTTTGATAACTTTTTCGCTATCTCTCGATGATATTTCCCAGCGATAAAGTTTTTGTCGCAAATCCAATGTACATTGCTCAGACTTGGCACACAATGCCTCCAATCGCATCAATGCCTCTTGTGGCGTTATCTTTTTTTTGCCTTTAGAAGTAGTCATTACCATTTAATTTTAGGCATTTTGGCACACACAAAACGCTCTTTAGCCTGCATATCCTCTATAACTTCGACATCAACATAACCCATACCTCGCATCATCGACTGCATTTCTATTGAATAGAGAGGATTTATCTCATAATATATCGCTCCTTCGGGGAATAAAACCTGCATTCCCCATAAGGCAATCGCTCGATAAAATAGCAATGGGGCCTCATCGGGGACAAATAATGCCATTTCCGGCTCATAATCGAGCACATTGCTCTCCATATTAGCTCGTTCACTATTTGCTATGTATGGAGGATTACTAACTATTATATTATATCGTTCATTATTTTCCACCTGCAATCTCAACGCATCGCGACATTCAAAATTCACTTTAACATTAAGAGACTTTGCATTATCTTTAGCTACATCAATGGCTTTTTGTGAAATATCTATCGCACTAACTTGTGGAAATTTCAATCCACGAGCAAGAGAGATGGCAATACAGCCACTTCCGGTTCCTACGTCAATCACTCGCAAATCCTTTTCTTTGCCATGACGTAAAATTATCATATCTACAAGTTCTTGTGTTTCAGGACGAGGTATAAGCGTGTCGCATGTAACTTTATAGCGATTACCCTCAAATCTTGCCCAACCAAGTACATATTGAATTGGCTCGCCTTGCTCCACACGTTCCACAATTGCGTCAAGTTTTTTCTTCACAAAATCACTCAACACCTCATCGCCCTTAATGAGCATTTCAACTTCAGAATAACCCATAGCATCATCTATGATGTCGCGAGTTATCCAATATGCTTCACGCTCACCCACAACTACAACAAGTCGTGCCTTTATCTCCTTTATTTTTTCCTTAAGTGTCAATCTATTTATTTTTTGGCAAAGATAATTATTTTAAGACAACCTTAATTAAATTACTCTTAATTTTTGTTTCAGCCTACATTATCTTCTATATCTTGTAATTGGCCGAATGGGTCATAATCACACATAAGTATTACAAAAAATTAAGATTTGTAAAAATAATTTTAGTCACACAAAAAAAGTCGTAATTTTGTCGCTCTTTTTGTGATTTTGAAATAAACTTTAATAACTATATTAACAAAATTATTTTATGAATATAGTGTTTTTGCAGTAGGCGAAGATGGTGCTACATCTGACGCATCTTCAGCAATCTTAAAAGTTGTGCTTCCTGAAAACTACCGTGCACCATTCATTGAAAACGCTATGTTTGACGAAAAGTCAAAGAAATTTGAGGTTTCATGGAGCATGGATGCAGAAATAAAACACTATAATAGTCCTGCTTACCTTATCGGTTTTGACGAAGATATGACGGTAATGACCGGTACTAAATTTACAGCTACAGAACTTGCTAACTTAAAAGGTTACTCTATTGGTCGTTTGACCGGTTTGATTTATGAAGAAGTTGGAGATTTTAAGATTGGTATATATGGTGCAAATGGTGCCGTTATTGCCGAAACTACTATTGCATCGGGTATTTATACCCCCGGCTATACATTCTATGCTGAGCTTCCTACTGCTGTCGAAATAACAGGAGAAGAAGATCTTTATATTGCTTATACGCTCACTATGACCGGAGGCTCAAGCCCATTGGTAATTGATGAAGGTCCACTTGTAGAAAATGGTGCACTTATTAGTCTTACAAATGGTGCCAACTGAATGAAATTAGGCACAACAAACTCTACTGCAAACGATTACAACATCGTAATTGGAGCCCTTGCAACCCCTGCTACTGCTATGCCTGCAAGCAATTATCAATCAAAATCTTACAAACTTGGCAATGTTCCAACCAAAGAGATTGAATCAGCATTTGTTATAAACACTAAATCAGCTACGACCAACAATGTAACAGCTGCTAAATTCAATGTTTACTGCAACAACTCACTTGTTGCAACAACTACTGATTTCAAATACAACGAAACGTTGACCAAATACGGTCCATACATCTATGAAATCTCTGCAGTTTACAGCAATGGTTGGGAGTCTCCTCGCTCTGAAAAATTGACATTCTCTAACACTGTGGAACAAAAAAATCCAGCTCCATTTGACCTCTCTGGTTCAGTTGAAAACGATGATCTAATCCTTTCTTGGAGCGACACAAATGAAGCTACAGTTTTGAGCTATGAAACTGGCGATACCGACAACGCATTCCAATTGTCAGGCTCTGGCAGTGGATTCTATGCAATCACTCGTTATTCAGTTGAAGATCTCGCCGACAAAGTGGGTATGAAAGTATCTCACATTCGTTTCAAACTTGCCACTAACAACGTATATTCACTCAATGCGGTAGTAATGTATGGCGACAACATCATATATTCACAACCAGTAAACACTAATAACTTGGTTGCTGGTTATAACACTGTTCGCCTTGACAATCCGGTTGTAATCCCTGCCGGTTTGGTAGTTGGTGTAGGCTACATGATTGATGGTCCTACCGGTGTTGCGATGTTGGTTATGGACGGTGGACCTGCTGTTGAAATGTATAGCAATGTTTATTCTACGTCTGGTTCTTCTTGGTACTCAATGAAGAAAAAAACAAACAGGACTATAACTGGCGTATATCAGCTACACTTATGTCTGACGACAAAACTATCGACAAAACTAAGTCACCAAAAGCCGGACTAATCACTAATACATACAATGTGTATAAAGATGGTGAGAAAATTGCGACAGGTCTTACCGATACTCAATACACAGTAGCAAATGCCACAAGTGTTAGATATTATGTTACAGCAGTTGATGGTATCTCTGAATCAGCAGAATCAAATGCCATCGTATATAACTCAGGTGTAGATGGTATTGCAAACATCGACGCTAATGCTAACAACTTCACTTACAACTCTACAACTCAAACTATCAATAGCAATGTAGCAGCAAACATCAATGTATATACAACAAGCGGTACATTGGTTAAGTGTACAACTGAGGTCTCATCTCTCAACATCTCAGAACTTGCAAACGGCATCTACGTTACAACAATCACTGTAAATGGTGCTACAACCACTATTAAAATTGTAAAATAACATCATTGATTGTTATTTTTTACATCAAAAGAGTAATGACTATCGAGAAATCTTGATAGTCATTACTCTTTTTGACAATTTTCCACAAAAAGTGTTGCATTTACAACAAAAAGATTATATCTTTGCAGAAATTATTAGAAATAATTATCTATTCATGACATACAACGCTACACATCATCATTTTCATCTTCTCGTTCTATAATGGAAGCGTGGTAACGTAGTATGTGTAAAATCAAAAATTAAATAATACAATATACCGAGCCGGCTTCCTTTATTGGTAACCGGCTCTTTAATTAACAAAAAATAATAAAACAAATCATATAAAAATGGAAACTAAGCTTAGAATTGCGGTGCAATCAAAAGGCCGCCTTTATGAAGAAACAATGGAATTGCTGTCAGAAGCAGGTGTAAAAATGACTTCTGTTAAACGCACTCTACTTGTTCCCTCTCGCAACTTTCCTGTTGAACTTCTTTTTCTTCGCGATGATGATATTCCTGAATCAGTAGCAATGGGGACTGCCGATATTGGCATCGTTGGGCTTAACGAAGTCCTCGAAAAAGACAAAGCAGTAGAAGTAATAAAAGAACTTGGATTTAGCAAATGTCGATTATCTCTTGCCATTCCCAAACGCATCGAATATAATGGCGTTGAATGGTTTAACAACCGCAAAATTGCAACCTCCTACCCTGTTATTCTTCAAAAATTTCTTGACAAAAACAATATCAAAGCCGATATTCACGTGATTACCGGCTCTGTTGAAATTGCTCCTGGCATAGGTCTTGCCGACGGCATTTTCGACATTGTTTCATCAGGCTCTACTCTTGTAAGCAACAATCTTATCGAAGTTGAAAAGGTGATTGATTCACAAGCTGTGCTTATTGGCTCAAAGAAACAAAAACTTTCTGATGAGAAACAAGCAATTCTTGATGAGTTGTTGTTCCGTTTCGATGCAGTAAAAGCTGCCGACGGGAAAAAATATATATTGATGAATGTGCCACGCGAAAAACTCGATGAAGTATTAGCTGTATTACCCGGTATCAAGAGCCCAACAGTGTTGCCTCTCGCCAATAATGATTGGTGCTCGGTACACACAGTTTTGGAAGAAAAACGCTTTTGGGAAATCATTGGCAAGTTGCGTAATGCAGGAGCAGAAGGAATCCTTGCCCTTGACATTGAAAAAATGGTATTGTAACATCTTCACACATCGGTTTAATGGAAATAATAAAATATCCCTCTCGCGACAAGTGGAACGACCTTTCACAACGAGCACTTGCTGATAAAGCCTCAGAGGTGAAAGTTATCGTTGCCGACATCATTGCCAATGTTGCTCAACGTGGCGATGATGCAGTGAAAGAGTATGAACAACGATTTACCGGAGCTACACTTGATTCCCTTGCTGTGAGTAAAGAGGAAATTGCCGAAGCCTCATCGCTTGTAAGTGATGAATTAAAAAAAGCTATAGAAACAGCTCGTCAAAACATTGAAGCATTTCACAAAGCTCAAGCTACCGAAGTGGAAGTTGAAACTGCTCCCGGAGTAAAGTGTATTCAACGCCAAGTTCCTATTTCAAAAGTAGGATTATATGTTCCCGGTGGCAACTCTCCCCTATTCTCTACAGTATTGATGCTTGCGATTCCTGCAGTCATTGCCGGATGCGAAGAAATTATCCTTTGCACCCCTGCCGGTAAAGATGGCAAGGTGCATCACGCTATTTTATATGCAGCAAGCGTAGCAGGTGTGAGCCAAATATACAAAACAGGTGGTGCACAAGCTATAGCAGCAATGGCATACGGGACTGAAACAATCCCTGCTGTGTATAAGATTTTCGGTCCGGGCAATAGATTTGTTACCGAAGCCAAACGCCAAGTTAGCGAGGGAAAAGTGTCAATCGACATGCCTGCCGGACCATCAGAAGTATTGGTAATTGCTGATGAGAATGCTAATGTGTCATTTGTGGCATCTGATTTTCTATCGCAAGCCGAGCATGGACCCGACAGCCAATCCATTTTAGTTACTTCGTCAGAGAAGTTACTTGAGCAACTTCCTGTTGAAATTGAGAAGTTATTACAAATATTGCCACGTCGTGAAATGATGGAAAAATCATTAAGTCATAGTCGCATAATACTATTAAACAATGACGACGAAGTAATGGATTTTTCAAATCATTATGCCCCAGAGCATCTAATAATCAACCACAAAGACGCATGGGGATTAGCATCAAAGGTAAAAAATGCAGGCTCGGTATTCGTAGGGCCTTACTCTCCCGAAAGTGCAGGAGACTATGCCTCTGGAACAAATCACACCCTACCAACATCGGGCTATGCACGCACATATAGTGGTGTGAATCTCGATAGTTTCACAAAAAAAATCACTTTCCAAGAATTAACGCCGCAAGGAATTACCTCAATAGGTCGTGCTGTGGAAGTGATGGCAGATAACGAAGATTTACACGCACACAAAATGGCAATGACTTTGCGTATAAAATCATTAGAAAACAACCCCCTCCCGGCATAGCCGTACTCCTCCTAAAAATTTATTCAAATTTTCAGAGAGAGTTTAATTTAATTATAATTTATGACACTAAAAGAATTAGTAAGACCAAATATATGGAATCTTGAGCCTTACACTTGTGCTCGCAATGAATTTACCGGCGAGGCTCGTGCATGGCTCGATGCAAATGAAAACAGTCGTATTGAAGGACTTAATCGCTACCCCGACCCTCTGCAATGGGAAGTAAAAGAACGTTTAGGTGCAATTCGTAACGTTGACGCTTCTCGCATATTCCTTGGTGTAGGTAGTGATGAATGTATCGACATTGCATATCGAGTATTTTGTCGTCCTGGCATTGACAATGTGGTTGCACTAAAACCAACATACGGCATGTATCAAGTATGTGCCGACATTAATGATATTGAATATCGCGAAGTAAGTCTCAACGATGATTTTTCTCTCAACATTGATGCAGTACTCAATGCAACCGATGCAAATACAAAGATATTGTGGATATGCACGCCAAATAATCCAACTGGAAATGCCTTCCCTCGCGAACAACTCCGCGAATTGTGTAGCCGATTTGGTGGCATTACCATTATTGACGAAGCATATATTGATTTTTCACCAAAAGGTTCTATGGTGGAATATCTTGATGAATTTCCTCGTATGATTGTGATGCAAACATTCTCAAAAGCATGGGCAAGTGCAGCAATGCGATTAGGAATTTCCTACGCTTCACAAGAGATTATCGAGATATACAATAAAGTAAAATATCCCTATAACATCAACATACTCACTCAACGTCAAGCTCTTAAAGTGCTCGACGGCATTGATAATATCAAACGTGTCACTTCTGAAATTCTTGATGCACGCAACACCCTTGTTGCAGAGATGGCAATGCTTGATGTTGTTGAAAAAATATACCCTTCCGACGCTAACTTTGTGCTTGTGCAAGTAACAAATGCCAATACTATTTATGCCTACCTACGCGACAATGGGGTTATTGTTCGCAACCGTTCACGTGTGCATCTTTGTGGCAACTGCCTACGCATAACAGTTGGTAGTGAAGAAGAAAACAAACTATTAATCGAAAAGTTTCAAGAATATGTCACAAGATAAAAAACAACGAGTATTGTTCATAGACCGCGACGGCACACTCATCGTTGAGCCTCCTATTGACTATCAAGTTGATTCTCTCGAAAAGTTGGAATTTCTTCCCGGAGTGATGCGTGCCATGCATCTTATTGCTTCACGCCTTGACTACAAGTTGGTAATGGTTACAAACCAAGATGGATTGGGGACAGACTCTTTTCCCGAAGATACTTTTTGGCCTACTCACAACAAGATGTTAAAAGCTCTCAAAAACGAGGGTATCGTATTTGACGATATCATAATCGATCGCACCTTTGAACACGAGAATAAGCCCACTCGCAAACCTGGCACAGCCTTATTAACCGAATATCTTACAGGTGATTATGACCTTGAAAATTCATGGGTAATCGGCGACCGTCAAAGCGACATGAAACTCGCCGAAAATCTCGGTTGCAAAGGCATATATATCAACGAAAATGCGTTTAAATCGTGGAGTGATATTGCGAAATTTTTACTCGACAATGAACGCAAAGCCCACGTAACTCGCAACACAAATGAGACTCAAATCGACATAGAGGTATCACTCGATGGTTCTGGCAAATGTGAAATCTCCACCGGGTTAGGATTTTTTGACCACATGCTTGAACAAATTGGTCGCCACTCGGGAATGGATTTGAAGATTAAAGTAAATGGTGATCTTCACGTTGATGAGCACCACACGATTGAGGACACTGCCATTGCTCTTGGCGATGCTCTTCGCATTGCTCTTGGCGACAAGCGTGGCATAGAGCGATATGGGTTCACCTTGCCAATGGACGATTGTCTATGCACAGTAGCCCTTGATTTTGGAGGACGACCATGGCTTGTGTGGGAGGCTGATTTCAAACGCGAAAAGATTGGCGAAATGCCTACCGAGATGTTCCTACATTTCTTCAAAAGCTTTAGCGACAGTGCTCGAATGAATCTATTTATTAGAGCTGAAGGCTCTAACGAACATCACAAAATTGAAGGGATTTTCAAAGCTCTTGCTCGAGCTATAAAAATGGCGATTTCTCGAGATATAAACAATTATTCTCTGCCATCTACAAAAGGAACTCTATAATGATTCTTAATATTATTTTATTAATTGGAGGACTCGCATTAATTATTGGGGGAGCCAATTGTCTTACTGATGGAGCTTCTTCGGTAGCTAAAAAATGGGGCGTTAGCGACCTTGTTATTGGTCTCACAATTGTTGCTTTTGGCACATCGGCACCCGAACTTGTTATCAGCACTATTTCAGCAATAAATGGCAGTGCCGAATTGGCTATTGGCAACGTAGTGGGTAGCAACATCTTCAATATACTTATGATTATTGGTTGTGTGGCATTAGTATTACCCATCAAAATTGAGAAAAGCATAATGAACAATGAGATTCCATTGGTTATTCTCTCATCTCTTGCCATATTATTTTGTGCCAATGATATAACACTCAATGGCGGCACCACCAACCTCATAAGCCGTTCCGACGGATTAATATTACTCCTATTCTTCGCAATATTCATGCGTTACACCTTCTCTATTGCCACAAAAGGAGGCGGTGATGACAGTGCCGAAGAGGTAAAAACCATGTCGGGCATTAAAGCCACACTCTTTATTCTTGGAGGCCTTTTAGGACTAATCTTTGGAGGGCAGTTTTTTGTTGACGGAGCAAGTGGCATCGCAATAAGTATGGGCATTAGCGAATCAGTTGTGGGGCTTACAATCGTTGCCGCAGGAACTTCTTTGCCCGAACTTGCGACTTCCATTACTGCTGCACTCAAAAAGAATCCAGGAATAGCTATAGGCAATGTGATTGGCAGCAATATATTTAACTCATTCTTCATTTTGGGGTGTGCTTCAACTATAAACCCACTACCCATGGGTGGCATTACAAACTTTGACATACTCTCTATGGTAGGTGCGAGTGTATTGTTCTTCATTGTAGGCTGGCTATTTAAGCAACGTACCATTACTCGCCTTGAAGGTGCAATAATGACAACTTGCTACATTGCCTATACCACCTATCTCGTTATGCAACAGTTATAAGAATAGTCCACTACATAAAATGAGGAGAACCATGATGAATAGTTCTCCTCATTTTATAACTAATAATTAGGTAATTATATACCTGTTGGCACAAAAAAGGTTTTTCAGATTTAACCCCCTCCCGGCTTTGCCGTACTCCCCCTAAAATTTCTTCGCAAATTTCAGAGGGAGAGCTTTTTATGCATTTAACTATATAGCTGTCCCCTTGTTTTTCGCAGAAAAAGAGGGGGACGAGAATTGCGAATTGCAATTCGGAGGGGGTTATTCAATATTAGTCAAATAGTTACACAAAAAATTGTGCCAACAAAGTTATAGTTACCAATAATTATTATTGGGTTATTGTGCCAATTCGTATATTTTGCGAGTTTCGTTAGCTGATAGTCGATAATATCCTCCAATAACTTCTCCTTTATTTTCATGCAATTTTTGCACAAGAAGGTCAAAATCGGGATTTTCAATACCAAGTTGGGCAAGAGTTATAGGCAATCCTAATGAGACATAGAAAGCTTTCAATCGAGTTATACCTTCAAGAGCTGCTTGAGTGTCATCGTCATTAACCACGTCCATTACTCTGCGTGCAAATTGTGCTCCTTTTGATGGATTATGTGTAGCCATAAAAGTCATCCACGCCGGGGTCATCACTGCCAATCCGGCTCCATGAGTAACACCATAAACTGCACTCAACTCATGTTCCATAAAATGTGACACCCAATCTTCTTGGCGACCTGTTCCACAAATGCCATTATGTGCCAAAGTTCCACACCACATGATATTTGCTCGAGCATCATAGTTTTCGGGGTCCGACATCACGCGTGGGGCTTCGGTAATGATAGCCTTTAACACTCCTTCTGCCACTCGGTCGGTAACCTCTGTTTCGGGGGTATTGGTAAAATATCGTTCAAAAATATGTGCCATCATATCGGCAATGCCACTTGCTGTTTGATATGGGGGAAGTGTAAATGTCAACTCGGGATTCATCACAGCAAATTTAGGTCGCAAGGCACTCTCAGTGCGAAGACTAATTTTGTGTAGCCCATCAAGTTTGGTAATTACCGAATTACCGGATCCTTCGCTACCTGCAGCAGGAATAGTAAGCACCACACCCACCGGCAATGCTACCTCAACAACCTTCTTACCAACATAAAAATCCCAAAAATCGCCATCGTATGGCACTCCACAGGCAATAGCTTTAGCTGTGTCAATAGCCGAGCCTCCTCCCACAGCGACAAGACCGGTGAGTTTTTCGCGACGGCATAATTCAATCCCCTCATATACACGATCGTCGGTTGGATTTGGTAATATACCTCCAAGTTCAATATATTCAATACCAACTGCGTCAAGTGAGTCTTTTACTCTATCAAGCAATCCACTTCGCAACACCGAACCCATACCATAAACAAGTAATATTCGGTTTACACCCATCCAGCGGGTTAGCTCACCGGTTTGAGCTTCAACACCACGCCCAAATACATATCGCGTGGGGGTATAGTAATTAAAATCATTCATAACTAAAAATATTTTTGTGATTTACAAATATAGTGATTTTTATATAATATCAACTTCTAAACACATTCTCTTCTCATTTTATTCCTCTTTTTGCAATGTTTAAGCGTTGATAAATTCAAAAATTGAGAATTTGTGATTATTTTTGTAGAACTATTTTGACAAAGCACATATAATGGAAGAATCATTAAAATTATCAACCGAACAAAAGTTGCAACAACGGCTCACTCCGTTGCAAGTGCAATTTGTCAAAATGTTAGAGATGACCGGTCCGGAAGTTGAAGATGAAGTACAACGTGTGCTTGATGAGAATCCGGCTCTTGAACGTTGTGATAACGATGAACGCGAAAATAATCTCACTGAAGATTCTACCGAAACATTCAACGAAAGTGCCGAAGATATTCAACTCGCTGATTATCGTAACGAAGATGAAATACCATCATACCGATTAGAGGCTCGCAATCATAGTGCCGACGATAAATATTATGAGCCAATCGCAGTTGATTCAAGTGATACTCTTATCGAATCGCTCAACAGTCAATTAATGGAATTTGATCTCGATGATAATGAACTTGCTATCGCCCAATATATCATTGGAAATCTTGACGATAATGGATATATGACTCGCGACATAACTGCCATTTGCGATGACTTGGCTTTTAATGTTGGTATTGATGTTCCATTATCTCTCTTAAAGAAGATTTTTGAAATTGTTCGTAGCCTTGAACCTGCCGGAGTAGGTGCTATTGACCTACGTGATTGTCTATTGCTACAACTTAAACGCAAAGAGCAAAGCAAAATTATCAATATCGCTACCGATATTATCGACAACTACTTTGATTTATTTTCAAAGATGCACTATGACCGCATGCGAAGTCTTTTGGGTATTTCCATCGATGAATTAAAAAAAGTAATGGCTGTTATCACATCGCTTAATCCAAAACCCGGAAGCATTCTTACCGGAGGGATAAGCGACCGCACTCGCCACATAATTCCCGATTTTAGTATCGAGGTTGATAACGACAACGAAAACATTACTTTAACGCTACTCAATCGCATTCCTGAACTTCAAATAGAAGAAACTTTCTCGGAAAATGCTTGCGAAATATCGCCCAACGCTACTCGCAGTCAACGTGAAGCAGCAACTTTCATAAAACAAAAACGCGAGGAGGCAAATGGCTTTATCAAAATATTGAAAATGCGTCAAGAAACGCTATACAAGGTGATGGCTGCAATTGTTAAGCTTCAACGCGAGTTTTTTCTTTCCGATGATGAAAGTAGAATCAAGCCTATGATATTGAAAGACATTTCGGCCATAACCGGGCATGATCTTTCGGTAATATCTCGTGCCACTGCCGGGAAATATGTCATGACCCAACGCGGCATATATCCTTTGAAATTATTTTTTAACGAGCGTCCAAAAGATGATGACGACACTTCTTCTCACGAAATATTAGCTGCATTAAAAGAAATAATTTCAACCGAAGATAAAAACAAGCCATTTAGCGACGAAGCTATAACCCAATTATTAACCGAAAAAGGCTATGACATTGCTCGTCGCACAGTAGCTAAATATCGCGAGAAACTTGGATTACCAGTAGCTCGCCTAAGAAAAGGACTATAACTATGACTGATGAACAATTAGAACATCAAAAAATAGAACAAGAATTTTTCGCTCTATTAGAAGAATTCAAACGCAACGATTTTATGGCTTCACAGCATGATGAGAACGAAAAAAATGTAGCTGAACAAGCACCACGCGTGTCAATCGCTGAGAAAATCGCAAGTTTTTTTTCATCGGCATTCAGTCCTCTCATTATACCCACATACGCTGTTGCCATAGCTCTAAACGGTTCTATTATTGGTTCGATTACACCACTATATACTCGCATTCTTGTAACACTCGTAATTCTTGCGTTAACATGCATGATTCCTTCAATAGCAATTGCAATACTATATAAACTTGGGAAAATATCCGACCCTGGTGTAAACAAGCAACAGGATCGCATTGTCCCCTACATCATTGCAGTGATGAGTTATGTGGCGGCAGCTGTGTATCTTTCCAACATAAACGCTCCTATTTGGATTCCGATGTTTATGATTGGTGGTGGCATTGCAGTAATAGCATCGGCATTAATTAATCTTAAATGGAAAATAAGTGCACACGGTGCAGGAATGGGTGGATTAACAGCACTAATGTTCTCCATGTGGGTAAACGGCTATGTTACATTTGATTTAATATACCTCACATCATTAGTCATACTCCTAACCGGAGCTGTGGGGACATCTCGACTCATCTTAAATCGCCACACGTTGGCACAAGTTTTAGCAGGCACTCTCAACGGCTTCTTTTGGGTGTTTATATTGACAATTTAATAACATTAAAATATAATTTACAATGAAACCAGTAGTTAGCATCATCATGGGAAGCACCTCTGACCTTCCCATTCTTGAAAAAGCGGCAAAATTTCTCGAACAAATGGAAGTCCCATTTGAAATGAATGCACTTTCGGCTCACCGCACTCCCGGCGAAGTAGAAGAATTTGCACGAAACGCAGAAAGTCGTGGCATTAAAGTTATCATTGCGGCAGCCGGCATGGCCGCAGCTCTTCCCGGAGTTATTGCAGCAATGACTCCACTACCCGTAATTGGACTACCCATCAACTCTACTCTCGATGGCGTTGATGCACTTCTTTCAATCGTGCAAATGCCTCCCGGCATTTCTGTTGCAACAGTAGGTATCAACAATGGAATGAATGCCGCTGTTATGGCAGTACAAATTCTTGCTCTTGGCGATGAAGCCCTTGCCAAACGCTTTGCCGAATATCGTGCCACACTTTCAGAGAAAATCGTAAAAGCCAACGATGAACTCAAAAACGTAAAATACAAATTCAAAGTAGATTAATCTATAACTTCTCCGATGAGCATATTCAATTACAAACGTCGCAAAACAGTTTCCGTAAACATCGGTGGCACTCCATTGGGTAGCGAATACCCAATACGATTGCAATCAATGGCTTCAACCTCAACAATGGACACCGAAGGGTCGGTAGCACAATGTGAACGCATAGCCAATGCCGGAGCATCATATATACGTCTTACGGCACAAGGTGTACGCGAAGCCGAAAATCTTGGCAATATCAAATCGCAACTTCGAGCCAATGGCATTAACACTCCATTGGTTGCCGATATTCATTTCAACCCACGTGCAGCATTTGCTGCAGCCGAATTTGTTGAAAAAGTACGTATTAACCCCGGCAACTTTGTAGATCCGGGTCGCACGTTCCAACAACTATCATATACCGACGAAGAATATGCCGAAGAAATAAAAAAGATAGAGGCTACATTTGTACCTTTCATCGAACTTTGTCGCAAAAACAACACTGCCATTCGCATAGGTGTTAATCACGGTTCATTATCCGACCGCATTATGAGTCGCTATGGCGATACTCCTGCCGGAATGGTAGAATCGGCCATGGAATTTCTTCGTGTGTGCGTGGCTCAGAACTTCCTCAACGTAGTGATTTCAATCAAAGCGTCAAACACTGTTATTATGGTTGAAACAATGCGACGATTGGTTATTGCAATGGAGGAAGAAAATATGCAATTCCCTCTACATCTTGGTGTAACCGAAGCCGGCGATGGCGAAGATGGGAGAGTAAAATCAGCTGTTGGAATTGGCACACTGCTTGCCGAGGGAATTGGCGACACAATTCGCGTGTCGTTGAGCGAAGAACCAGAATGCGAAATTCCGGTTGCCGAGGCATTAGTCAACTATATCTCCCGTCGCGAAAACGCACGCGAAATTAAAGGGGCTCACTATGATGGCTACTGCTATGAAGCTCCATCTCGTCGCCCAAGCATTGCCGTAGCAAATATTGGTGGCGAAGCACTGCCTATCGTTATCGCTAACGGATATGCTCCCAAATATGCCGATGGCTGTACCCCTGATTATTTTTATATCAATGACGGAAATATCCCATCGGGGATAGACGCCAACAAAATTATCATTCCATTTACTGATGAGCCAAGTGATTATTGCCAATTATTCACTTGGGAACAACGTAAATCAATCAAGCAAAGCATTGCACCAATTAAATTTGTTGAAGTTGATGCCTCAACCGAAGTTTCTGAGGTTACACCATATCTTGATGGCAATGTTGTAATAATTCTTAATAGCAATCACCTCAATGCTCCCGGAGAGATGCAGGCATTTGCTCATGCACTGACTCAAGCAGGGGTAAAAACTCCTATCGTAATGCGAGTGGACTACCCCACTGCAATGATTAATGATGTTACAATAATAGCATCTGCCGATTTAGGGTCTATACTCCTTAACGGCAATCATGACGGCATTTGGCTCAATGCACCACGAGTAGATGCAGCAACGATAGCTCGCCTATCGTTTGGTATTCTTCAAGCGGCACGATTACGAATTTCTCGCACCGAATATATCTCATGTCCAGGTTGTGGTCGCACTCTTTTCGACCTTCAATCAACAGTTAAAGCCGTAAAAGAAGCTACCGCACACCTCAAAGGATTGAAAATTGGCATTATGGGGTGTATCGTAAACGGACCGGGCGAAATGGCTGATGCCGACTATGGCTATGTGGGTGCAGGTGTAGGGAAAGTGAGTTTGTATAAAAACAAAACATGTATTGAAAAGAATATCCCCACCGACCAAGCGATACCCCGTCTCATAGAATTAATCAAATCGGAAGGTGATTGGGTTGACCCTGCATAAACTATGGAGGATAAAAACATCTATACATATCACACCCTATCAAATGGTCTTCGCATCGTGCATCGCCAAGCACGTTCGGGCGTAGAATATTGTGGCATAGCCGTCAATGTGGGCAGTCGTGATGAATCACCCGAACACTTTGGATTGGCACACTTTGTGGAACATACCATATTCAAAGGTACTACTCACCGTCGCTCATGGCATATCATCAACCGCATGGAAGCTGTGGGTGGTGAACTTAATGCCTATACTACCAAAGAGGAGACAATGCTCTACTCTATCTTCCCATCAGGCAACCTCAATCGTGCAATCGACCTCATAGCCGACCTTGTTACTTCATCGCAATTCCCATCAACCGAACTCGACAAAGAACGCGAAGTAGTAGCCGATGAAATAAACTCATATCTCGATAGTCCGTCAGAGGCTATATATGACGATTTTGAGGACCTTATTTTCAAAGGTTCGTCACTCGGACATAATATTCTTGGCAATACCTCAACGATAGCCACCTTCACCACCGAAGTGTGTCAAAACTATCTTGCCCGTTATTATACGGGACCTAATATGGTGTTTTTCTATATGGGTAGCGAACGCCCTACGAAGGTGTTCCGTCTTGCCGAAAAGCATTTTGGCGACCTCTCAAATCAACTTGCACCTATCAATCGCACCACCCCCACTAATGTTTCTCCATTTGACATAAAAACCAACCTTGGTAACCACCAATGCCACACTATCATAGGTGCACCTATCGAGGGAATGTATTCCGACAAACGCTATGCTACTGCCCTATTCACCAACATTCTTGGTGGTCCGGGCATGAACTCATTGCTCAACATCTCGCTTCGTGAACGCCGTGGTTTGGTATATACGGTTGAAGCATCGTCGGCAATGTTTACCGACTGTGGTGCGATGGCTATTTATTTTGGCTGCGACCATGACGACCTCAATCGTTGTCGCCGATTAGTGATGAACCAACTCGATTCTCTTGCGTCAAAAGCTCTCACTTCAAAACAAATCGAAGCAGCAAAAAAACAATATCTCGGTCAGCTCATTGTGGCATCGGAAAATCGCGAACAAGCAGCCATCACCACAGGTCGCTCAATGTTATATCACAACCGAGTTGCCTCATCTGACGAAATTCTCGACCGCATCAACGCCATCACCCCCGAACAAATACAACAAATAGCACAATCCATCACCAAAAACACCTCCACCCTCTCGTTCACATAAAAGTGGATTAAACGTAGAAAACATGGAGTAGGAGGGTGTGTCAAAATTCAGGCACACCCTCTAGTATGTAGCCGGGTATAGCTCCGATAGGAGATATGCCCGAAATAGATATTCATTTAAGTCTGAATCTGAAAAGATTCTTTATTTGCGACAATTAATGTTTCCTTCAGAAACTACACCATTCTAATACATTACCGGGCTTATCCACTACGTGGCTAAACCCGGCTATATACTAATCAACCCCTTGGGGTTGAATTTGTCCTTAAAAATGTTTTATCAAACTGAAATATATAAAAATAGGTTCTTCGACATCATTGCCTACCAAACCTATCTTTAAACCATTCTCGATGGTCATGTTTTGTCGATTATCGACAGGGAATCAATCGGGTTAAAAAAGGGCATCCACCTCTATTCCTAAGCTATAGACTATTCTAACCGGAAGCCGTTGTTGTTGTTGCGGTTGTCGGGGTTGTTGTTGTTGCGATTCGACACACGGCAGTTCTGCGCATTGTTGTTCCAACTACCTCCGCGGAGCACGCGGTTAGAGCCTACGATTGACACCCACATATTGTTGCTTTTTGAAATGCCTTATCATTTGCATAACTCGTAAATGCTAATAACGGCAATAAGTGTTGTTGGTATTCTGTTTCACTTATCAAATTATTTTCATAATTATTAGTGTAATAGTTTATCTTTTCCCTAAATCGTTTTTTACTTCGCCCATTCAACTGCAGGCGATATGGTTTTACTATATATCCCAAAAATTGAACTCCCATTCGACATTCTCCATATATTGGTTCTTTTAATCGTAGTTTCAAATTATTTTCAGAATATTCTTGCACAGTTCTTACGTATGATTTCAATTGCGTTCGATTATTATCCATAATCAATATATCGTCCATATATCGAAGATAAATTGGGAGTCGCAATTCTTCTTTCACCTTGTGGTCAAGCGACGACAAATAATAGTTGGCAAAATATTGACTTGTGAGATTTCCGATGGGGACTCCTTTCCCCTTTACTACACAATAACTATCAATTATTTTATAAAACAGGCTCAACAATTCTTTATCCTTAAACAATCGTGCCAACTTTTCTTTCAGCACCTCGTGGTCAATAGAATCAAAATATTTACGATAATCAAGTTTCGCTACATATTGATATTTTGATGCTGCTATTTTAGCTTTATCAAGAGCCTTATACACTCCTTTTCCTATTCGTGTTGCGTAGGTATCATATATCAGAGTCCGTTCAAAATATTCATGACACACATTCATTATCGCATGATGTATCACTCGCTCTCGAAATGATGCGGCACATATTACCCTCTCTTTAGGGTCATAAATCTTAAAATAGTTATAATTTCCAACTTGTATTTCACTTGAAAGCAATGAGTTTCGAATTTCGCTTATGTTTCTTTCATAATCTGACCGAAATTCAAGGACTTCTCTCTTTGCTTGTTTTCCTCTACATGACTTAATAAAAGCCAATTGAATATTATCGTAATCAACTATCTGACTCATCAGGTTGCCTACTCGTTTCATTGGCAATTTCTAAAAAATAAGACCCATATTTTTCTAATTTCTTCTCTCCGATCCCTGCAATTCCTTTTATCGACGATATTGTAACTGTCTCAAGTTTTGCTATCTCGGCAAGTTCTGCATCGGTAAACACTGCAAATGGAGGGATTGCTTCCTTTTCGGCAATTTGCTTTCGCACTTTGCGCATTTCACAAAATAGTGCAAAATCCCTCTCATTCAAAACATTCCGATAATCTATTTTTCCTTTTTTTATTTCCGAATCGACAACTTTGACCGATTCCAAATATGTGATGCAAAACGACCAACTGCCTCCGGTGGCAGTTGGGATAAATGTTTTTTGGATTTCTGCGACGCGATGCGATCGCAGAAATTTATTCATTTCACTAAGAATTTCTTCTCCTTCTAAAATGGGAATTGTAAACACTTGTATTTGCATATATTTTTTTTGCATTTACATCGCTAAAAACAGCAATTCCCTTTTTCGGGCTGTTCCACTTGCCCTATGGGGGAATTGCGTTTTTGCTCTGATGGTTTTAGCTTAGGAATAGAGTGAATGCCCTTACCTATAGACGTTCACATACTAACCGGAAGCCGAGGTTGTAGAGGCGGTTGTCGGGGTAGTTGTGGCTGCGATTCGACAAACGGCAGTACAGCGCATCGTTGCCCCAACTACCTCCGCGGAGCACGCGGCCAGAGCCTGAAGTTGGTCCGGTAGGATTGGTCTGTGATGACGATGAATAACTGCCATACCAATCGCTACACCATTCCCATACATTACCACTCATATCATATATTCCTAATTCATTGGGTGATTT
>CAJGDJ010000017.1 GCA_904502025.1 uncultured Muribaculaceae bacterium | reverse complement strand
TGGTCTTCCTAAAAACATGGCTGCTGAGCTTTACAAACCTTTCGTTATTCGCAAACTTATCGAGCGTGGTATCGTTAAGACTGTGAAGTCGGCGAAGAAAATCGTTGACCGCAAGGAGCCTGTTGTATGGGATATTCTCGAATACGTTATGAAGGGACACCCTGTGTTGCTCAACCGTGCCCCAACTCTTCACCGTCTTGGTATTCAAGCATTCCAACCTAAGATGATTGAAGGAAAGGCTATTCAATTGCACCCACTCGCATGTACTGCGTTCAACGCCGACTTCGACGGTGACCAAATGGCGGTTCACTTACCTCTTGGTAATGAAGCTATCCTCGAAGCTCAAATGCTTATGCTTGGTGCTCACAATATTCTTAACCCTGCTAATGGTGCTCCTATTACTGTGCCTTCTCAAGACATGGTGCTTGGTCTCTATTATATTACAAAACTTCGCAAAGGCGACAAGGGTGAAGGTACTAAATTCTATGGTCCTGAAGAAGCAGAAATTGCTTATAACGAGGGTCGCGTAACTCTTCACGCTCCCGTGTCGGTTGTTGTTGAAGATATCGACGAAAATGGTAATACTGTAACTCGTCTTATTGAAAATACTTCAGTGGGTCGTGTGCTTGTTAACCAATATGTGCCTAAAGAGATTGGTTACGTTAATGAAATCCTTTCAAAGAAATCATTGCGTACAATCATCAGCAAGGTAATTAAGAATTGTGGTATTCCTCGTTCGGCTCAATTCCTTGATGACATCAAGAATCTTGGTTACAAAATGGCATTCAAGGGAGGTCTTTCGTTCAACCTTGGCGACGTTATTATTCCTGCAGAAAAAGAACAACTTGTTAAGGAAGGTAACGAGCAAGTGCAAGAGGTTATGGCTAACTATTCAATGGGTTTCATTACCAACAACGAACGTTATAACCAAATCATCGATATTTGGACACATGTAAACTCTCGTTTGTCTGACACATTGATGAAGCAAATCTCTGCCGACCAACAAGGTTTCAATCCGGTATATATGATGCTCGACTCTGGGGCTCGTGGTTCTAAAGACCAAATTCGTCAGCTTTCTGGTATGCGTGGTCTTATGGCTAAACCTCAAAAAGCCGGTGCTGAAGGTGGTCAGATTATCGAAAACCCAATTCTTGCAAACTTTAAGGAAGGTCTTTCGGTGCTTGAGTACTTTATCTCAACTCACGGTGCTCGTAAAGGTCTTGCCGATACTGCGTTGAAAACAGCCGACGCCGGTTACTTGACTCGTCGTCTTGTTGACGTGGCACATGATGTGATTATTCACGAAGAAGATTGTGGTACATTACGTGGTCTTGTTTGCACAGAAATAAAAAATAACGACGAAGTTGTTGCTTCGCTTGGCGAACGTATTCTTGGTCGTGTTTCGGTTCACGATATAGTTGACCCAATTTCAGGAGAACTTATCGTTGCAGCCGGCGAAGAAATCAATGATGCCGCTGCCGATCGCATTAATGCTTCTCCTATTGAATCGGTTGAAATACGTTCAGTATTGACTTGTGAAGCTAAGCATGGTGTTTGTGCAAAATGTTATGGTCGCAACCTTGCAACTAATCGCCTTGTGCAAAAAGGTGAAGCTGTGGGTGTGATTGCGGCTCAGTCAATTGGTGAGCCTGGTACTCAGTTGACTCTTCGTACGTTCCACGTCGGTGGGGTTGCATCAAACATCGCAGCTGTTTCTTCAGCTACTTCTCGTTACGATGGTGTGCTTGAAATTGATGAGTTACGCACTGTTACTACCGATGAAGTTGGACCTAACGGACAACCAGTTGAAGTGGTTATCGGTCGTCTTGCCGAAATGCGTATCATTGAACCTAAGACTAATATGATGTTGACAAATGCCAACATTCCTTATGGTTCTAAACTTTACTTTAAGAATGGCGACACATTGAAGAAAGGTGATGTGATTTGCGAATGGGATCCATTCAACGCTGTTATTGTAAGTGAAGTTGCCGGTAAGGTTGAATTTAATAATGTAATCGAAAACGTAACATATCGTGTTGACTCTGACGAGCAAACCGGTCTTCGTGAAAAGATTATCATCGAATCAAAAGACCGTACAAAAGCTCCTGAAGCCAACATCGTTGATGCAAATGGTCAAATCATCAAAACATACGCTCTCCCGGTGGGTGCTCACTTGATGGTTGATGAAGGTGCAGAATTGAAAGTGGGTGAAATCTTCGTTAAGATTCCTCGAGCAGCAGGTAGTGCCGGCGACATCACCGGTGGTCTTCCTCGTGTTACCGAATTGTTCGAAGCTCGTAACCCATCTAACCCTGCTATCGTTTCTGAAATTGATGGTGAAGTTAACTTCGGTAAGGTGAAACGTGGTAATCGTGAAATCTCTGTTACCTCAAAATTAGGTGAAGTTAAGAAATACCTCGTTCCATTGTCAAAACAAATTCTTGTTCAAGAAAACGACTATGTGCGTGCCGGAACACCACTTTCTGATGGTGCAATCACTCCAGCCGATATTCTTAACATCATGGGACCAACTGCTGTTCAAGATTATATCGTGAACGAAGTTCAAGACGTTTATCGCATGCAAGGTGTGAAAATCAATGATAAACACTTTGAGGTAATCGTTCGTCAAATGATGCGTAAAGTAAATATCCTTGATCCGGGCGATACAGGATTCCTTGAACAACAAGTTGTTGACAAACGTGAATTTATGGACGAAAACGATCGCATTTGGGGTAAAAAGGTTGTTGTTGATGCCGGCGATTCAGAAAATGTTAAGCCTGGTCAAATCATCACAGCTCGCAAACTCCGCGATGAAAATTCAGCACTCAAACGTCGCGACCTTAAGACAATTGTTGTGCGTGATGCAGTTCCTGCAACATCAGAACAAATTCTTCAAGGTATCACACGTGCCGCATTGCAGACTACAAGCTTCATGTCGGCTGCTTCGTTCCAAGAAACAACAAAAGTACTCAACGAAGCTGCTATTAACGGTAAAACAGACTTACTCGTAGGCATGAAAGAAAACGTAATTTGTGGACACTTGATTCCTGCCGGTACAGGTCTTCGTGAATACGAACGCTTGGTAGTAGGTGGAAAAGAAGACATAGATACAGTTTTCACGGCATCGGCTGATGTGCTTGATATGCACCGTAAATAATTGAAGATTAATAAAAACTCTTCATAAAACATTATGAGCAGGCAATCAATATGGTTGTCTGCTCTATTCTTGTAGAAATGTTTTATATCATTGAATAAGATTATATATATTTGCATTTGCAAAATAATGGTTTTGCAGTGTGTTTTTGAAATTGTGTGTAACTATCATTTTCAAACAGCGATTATGGACTATCAACAGATATTATAAAATATATATAAATCAATTTTGCCCTATTCAAAAGAGGGAAAACAGGCCGATTATATCCCGGAGTTGGCCAAGGTTGAGCCCGACCAATTCGGCATGTGCATAAATACTATTTATGGAGAAACAGCATCGATAGAACAGTCTGATACACGTTTCTTAATTCAGAGTATTTCAAAAGTTTTTGCATTAGCGATGTGTTTATCAATAAAGGGAGATGATTTGTGGATGCGAGTTGGTAAAGAACCATCGGGAACTGCATTTAACTCGCTTATTCAGTTAGAAGTAGAGAATGGAGTGCCTCGCAATCCGTTTATCAATGCTGGAGCGATAGTGATGGCTGATATTTTAATGTCGCATTTGAATAATCCTGAAGATGATTTTTTGACCTTTGTAAGAGCTGTAGCAGGAAATCAAACAATAAATTATAATGAACAGGTAGCGATTTCAGAGCGAGAGAATGGCTATTTGAATGCGGCTATAGCAAATCTATTGAAGTATCACGGTTCAATTGAGAATGATATTGAAAATGTGTTGCATTTTTATTTCATGATGTGTTCAATTGAAATGAGTTGTCGTGAGTTGTCGTTAGCCTTTTTGGCATTTGCCAACCATCGACGCAAATTTGATTATGCAGGGATAGGACTCACAGCATCGCAAGTAAAACGAATTAATGCAATTATGCAAACGTGTGGGTTCTATGATGAAGCCGGCGAATTTGCCTATCTTGTAATCTTCTAATTAAGATGTAAAATGCACATAGAAGTCTCTATATAATAGATTTAATTACAGAGACAACTCGCTCTACCTCTTCGTCGGTTAAAGAGGGAAACATTGGTAATGAGAATATCTCTTTAGCAGCAAATTCGGTATGCGGAAGTGATTCGATGCCATTGCCAAGGTGTTTATATGCGTTCATCAAGTGGATTGGGGTAGGGTAACTGATGTTAAGATATATCCCTTTTTCTTTGAGCTTTGCGATTATTTGGTCTCGATTAGGGTGTCGAACCACATATAAATAATATACATGACGGCCCCATGCCACTTCTTTCGGAAGAACTAAAGATGTGTTGGCAAGAAGATTGTTATACATTTGAGCAATTTCACGACGGCGTGCGATATATTGTTCAATGCGTTGTAGTTTCATGCGTAAAATCGCGGCTTGCACTTCGTCAAGACGTGAATTATATCCATGTTCAATGGCATAATATGTTTGTTCGGCTCCATAGAAACGAAGACGATGCAATTTCGCTTCAAACTCAGAAATATTTGTTAATAGCATGCCACCATCACCATACGCTCCTAATACTTTTGTGGGATAGAATGAAGTTGTTGAAATGTGGCTCATTGCTCCGGCTTTTTTGCCTTTATATGTTGCTCCGTGAGCCTGTGCACAATCCTCGATTACAAATAAATTATGACGTGATGCAATATCATTGAGAGCGTCCATATCTACGCATTGTCCATATAGGTGAACGGGAATAAAGGCTCGAGTGCGACGAGTAATAGCATTTTCTACTTTAGATATGTCCATTAAATACGTAGAGGGATCAATATCAACAAATACCGGCTTTGCTCCGGTTGAAACAATTGCTGAAACAGTTGGGATTGCAGTGTTTGAAACCGTGATAACTTCATCGCCTTGACCTATACCTATTGCATGTAGAGCAAGTGTGATGGCATTTGTGCCATTGTCGCAGCCAATTCCGTAGTCGGCTCCACAATATGAAGCGTATTCATGTTCAAATGCTTTTACATTTTCTCCAAGAATAAGAGTGCCCGATTGAAACACGCTTTCAACTGCACGCATTATATCATCTTTCTCTTGAGCATATTCGCGAAGATAGCCCCAAACTCTTATATCGTTGTTCATTTTGAGAAATTATGTGTCGAAAAAATAATTATGCAAGCGACTCTGGGTGTCCACCGGGTAATGCCACGTCATCATCAGTTTTGATAGGTTTTATCGGACGAGCATCAGTCGGTTTCATTTTGAGCTTTACTTCGTCGAATCCTTGCCCATATACGCCATTGACATTCGCTTGGGTAATAAACGCATCATTGTCGATTGATTTTATGATACGGAAAATGGTTACTGATTCAATTTTGCGACACATAACGAGCAACACTTTTACGTCTTGTTTGCTATACCAGCCAATCCCGTTTAATACGGTACAACCACGATTGGCTTCATTGTTAATTGCAGTTGCGATTTCTTTCCATTTGGGAGAAAATATAGTAAACTGCACAGCTTGTCGGTTGGTATTAATCATCATGTCGGCTACAATAGAGGCAATAAATAAGACCACAAAACCATATACAATTTTATTTATGTCTTGGAATAAAATATATGAAGACGATATGATGAAGAAATCGGTGTATAGCATTGTGCGACCTATACTCACATTGCTCTTTTTTGAGACCATTGCAGCCACAATATCAGTGCCACCTGTACTACCATTGTGAGTAAATGCCATTCCAATACCTAATCCACAGCACAAACCACCAATTATTACATTCATGAAAGTTTCCCCTTGCACCAACGGTTTCCCATCTAATAATTCGAGGAAAAAAGGTTGCATAAAACCTATCATAATTGAAATTACTGTTGCCCCAAAAATTGTGCGTAGAACAAACTGTTTTCCCACAATTCTATAAGCAAATGCAAGTAGTAAAAGGTTTATGCTATATTGTGTTACGGCAACAGGAATGTTAAAGGCAAAGTATATTAATGAGCCTATACCAGATACTCCACCCATAACCACTTTTTCGGGAAGGATAAATGCAGTAAACCCAAATGAATATATTGCAATGCCAAGGATTATCATTATATAATCCTTTGAAGAAATCCAAAGATTTTTACTACTTAATCGCATACGAAATAATTTTGTTTTTCAAAGGTAACACTAAATTTACAATCAACAAATCACTTTTGATGATATTTTTAATATTGGTATGTTTTTTTGTGTATAATAAATAGATAGGAAATTATGGTAAATCTTTCGTACACTTAAATTCCACGGCTTTATTAATGAAAAACTTAAAGATTCGATGAGCTATTGAGTCGCAGTCATTCGTTAACATTCTCTCGGGGTGAAATTGGACCCCCCAAATGGGTTTTCCGGTAGTACACTCAATTACTTCAACCACCCCATCACTACTATATGCGGTGGCGGTAAACTCAGGAGCCAAGTCTTTTACTGCTTGATGATGAAAGGTGTTTGCTTCAAATGCTTTGATCCCTGAAATATTGGCAATCCATGTGTCGGGTAAAGGGTAAATGTCATGAATCGTATCTCGATGTTGAATTAAACAGCCACATTCATATTGAGAGGGTAGGTCTTGATAAAGAGTTCCACCAAAAGCTACATTGATGAGCTGCTCCCCACGACAAATGCCAAGCAAAGGAATTGATTTTTTAGCAGCAATTTTGATTAGATTTATATCGTATATATCTCGAATAGAATCGGGTATGCCACATTCGGAAATCATTTCCTCTCCAAAATAAGAAGGATTAATATCTCCCCCTCCTGTCATGATGAGACCGTCTACACACCCAAGCACTTCGCTGAGAGTTAAGCTATCGGTGCTCACCGGAATCATCAAAGCTATTCCTCCATGTTGGGTTATCGCATCGCAATATGATTTTGATACAGAAGATGTTGATTTACTATTTGAGCATGAAATGCCAATAATAGGTTTCTGAGATTGGTTATTGGAATATGCCTCGAATGCCAAAATAATGCATAGTAATATATTTATTAGTCTCATTGAATTTTATTTATTGCTTAGTGTATTAATGCAAAGTTAAGTATTTTATTGAAAATGTCGAATTGAAACAAAAGAAAGAAAAAATGTGATTTTCTCGTGAAAACAGGGACTAAAGTTAAAATAAGTTAAAAATTAGGGGGGGGTAGAAGTTGCTTATATTTGCAAAAAATTAACAAAAAAATAACATTTACGAACTAATAAATCATAACTATTATGAAGTTTTTATCAGCAAAAATCAGTGCAATTATTTTATCGTTAGTATTTAGTATTTCTATGCCTGTTTTTGGTCAACAAACTCCTCAATTGGATAAAAAACAAACAAAGGCGGTAAAGAAAGATTCTAAAGAAAAGAGAAAAGAATTGGAAAAACAAGGGTGGGTAGTAGCCGGTAGCTCAAAATCACTTGAGGATTGCATTATCTGTCATAATAAAAAAATGGAACTAAACCCTAACTTGGTGGAGCAAGAAGGTGTGGTAAATAAATGCAGATCGGCTAATGTGTGTAAACATGCGGCAACATTGAATGCCCAAACAACTTATGCCGAAATCGTAAGTGCTGAAATAATGGGACGTGTAGGTCAAATGACCACAGCCGATTTGGTTACGGCAGAAGAAATGGATAAATTAACAACAGCATTTGGCAAACGCATAGCAACTAATTTAAGTGGAGCATTCACATTGAGTTATGCTATTGAAAAAGATAATGGTGATGGCACAAAACAATATAAAATGTATTTCCTTGTGGATCAAACAAAAGTTGCAGAAGCAAGCAAGACTGCTATGCAAAAATCAATTGATGAAGTTAAGCTTGCATCTCAACTTGGAGATGAAATTTTCAAGTATATTGAAGGCGAAAATATCCAACCTCAAGAATGAGACAGAAATATTTATTAGTATTTGTCTTCTTTGTTGCTTTGGGCTTGTCGGTGTTTGCAACGACTCCCGACTGGTGTGATGAACAATGGCGTAATGATAACTATCCCCATAATACTTATTATGTGGGATATGCGTCGTATATGAAATCGGCATCGGAAACCAAAAACAAAGCTATTTCAAAGTCAAAAGAAGATGCATTCCATCAGTTGACACAACAAATCACAGTCAATATCAGCAGTGCAACTAAAAATGCTATAACTGCTGTTAGTTCTAATGGTAGTTATGATGAAGCCGAAATTTTTGAGCAAGTTTCATCAGTAACTTCGCATGCTAAGGTCTCAAATGCCAAAATTGAGAGCTATTATGATGTTCAAACATCAGCAGCTCACACATTAGTGTTTGTGTCGAAAGAAGAGTTAATTGATACGTACCGCAAAGAATATGATTTGGCGATTGCTAAAATTGGAGGCAGTTTTGAGTCGGCAAGTGCGATGATTCAACGAAATGAGAAGTCAATAGCCCAAAGCGAATGTGATACGATTATGAATTATCTTCCAAAGATGGAAGATTGCATCAGAATGCTTGTTGTTATTGATTCTTCATTTGCTTATGATGAAGCTTTGCAAGCCTATTCTGAATACAGATTGGTGGTCCAAGAATTGAAATCTCAATTAGAGCAAAGTATTCAACTTTACATTGTAATAGATGATTCGGTGTCCGAGAAATATAAAAGTTTATTGTATGGAGAGTTGCTTAGCAAAATTACAGGAAATTCGTGTTCTATTTGTGAAGCAAAAGATAATGCGAATTATGTGATTTCATTATCACCGGCATTGCGAAAATCGAGTAACGATGGAGATATTCAATATGTGTTTGCTGATGTTGATGTCAGCCTTTATAACACATATAAGAAATCAACCATTTTTACAAATAGTTATTCGGCAAAAGGAGCAGGACCATCAGAGGATAAAGCAAATAGAAAGGCGATAATTAAATCGACGTCAATGATTGCAACAGATTTAATCAAGAAAATTAAATAAAAGAATAAATATGAAACGAATATTACTATTTTTAGTGACATTATTATTGATTGGTCAGAGTCAAGTACTTGCACAAAAAGGAGCTTTAAGGGTGGCTATTTTTGATCCATCATTACCCGGAAATAATGATCCGGCATTGCAAATGGGGGTTCGAGAACTTATTAGTAACTGTTTTGTAAATCATGGTGGTGAATATGCCATAGTTGAACGTTCGCAATTGGATAAAGTAATGCAAGAAGCGAAATTCTCAAATTCTGATGCTGTTGATGAGTCACAAGCTACTGAGTTGGGACGTTTGGCTGGAGCTGATAAAGTTGTATTGTCAGTAATATCAAAGATGGGTACGCGTTCGTTGATAAGTATAAAAATGATTAATGTTGAAACTGCAAGTGTTGAGAAACAACAATCAAAATTGGTGGAAACTGAATCACTTTTAGACGTTATTGAGCCAATTACTTTGATAATTTTAGGTGAACGTAGTGATGTGTCGGTTGGTGGTGCTAAAAAAAATCAAACTAAATCAACGAAATCTACTCCAGCTAAAAATGAGAAAGTATCAACTCAAAAATCAAAAGTGAAGAGCAGTGATGCTCGCAACTCGGGTATTGCTTCGGCTGCGTATGATTTACATGCTCAATCAGAAAAATTCTTACCGATAGAACTTATGCCTGTTCTTGATTCTGGAATTGCCTATGTAGTTTATGATTTATCTGATGCAACAGTAGAAGGATTGCAATTCGAGGAATATATTCAAGATAAATTTCTTGATAAAGAAGAGGGTGCTGAAGAGTTCTTCTACGGAAAATTCCACGAAATACTTAAAAAATTTGTTGATAGAGTGAACGACCGATTAAACTCGGTGAAATTGTCAGTAACAAATACCACTGCTCCAATAACATTGGTACTTAAGGTGCGTGTAGTTGGAGAACGAGGTAATAAGTGGATTGTAGATTATGTGTTTATTGACACAATAACAAAAGAAGTCTATTCGGGCATTAGAATGGAAACAAGAGAAGGTGTTGTCGGGTCATTTACTAATTTGACTGGAGATGTATGGAGAAAATCAGCTGAAATATATGGTAGTAAGCTTAATGACGCTTTGAAAAAAGCATCAAAAATGAGAGAAAGATAAACGTAATAAATATTTTAATATATCGATGATGGAGATGTGTCAAAATTCAAAAATTGATACATCTCCTTTGTTTTTACACCCCTCAGTCGCAAGCGACAGCTCCCCTGAAAATATGGGAGCAATATTGCTATTTTGCTGATAGTTAATATTTTGACTCAAATATGAATAGTCCTTCCCTGTTTTAGGGGAGGTGATACGTAGAGCCGGAGGGGTTAATAGATAGAATTTTGATACACCCTCCTGTTATAAATGGAATAGATGAAATTTACGAAATAAAGTGAGATGTTAGAAGTGTTAAATGATGTTAAGGAATTGAGGGGGGGGGTAAATTATTCCGTATATTTGCAAAAATTTCAATTATTTTAGCATTTATTGCCGATATTATTCTGATGTGCTAATTTTTTGGAAAGAAAAAATTGATGTATTGAATGAGTGCAATGTGCTATTTGTTAATGAGTTAATAATAAAAATATGAAATACGCATTAGTTACAGGAGGCTCTCGAGGTATAGGGAAAGCAATATGCATTAAACTATCTCAGATGGGGTATGTTGTATTGATAAATTATGCAAGTAATAGAGATGCTGCTCTTGAAACAAAATCAATAATAGAAGAAAACGGAGGAATGGCAGAATTAATGCCGTTTGACGTATCTGATAAGCAACAAATCGAAAATACATTGACAGCTTGGGAAGAAGCTCACCCGGCTGAGTACATTTCGGTATTGGTAAATAACGCCGGAATAAGAAAAGACAATGTGATGTTTATGATGTCGGACGACGAGTGGCATTCGGTGTTGCAAACGTCGTTAGATGGTAGTTTTTATCTTACACGCCATCTGTTAAAACACATGATGCCACGAAAGAGAAGTGGCAAAATTGTTAATGTCGCATCGTTGTCGGGGTTGAAAGGAATGCCGGGTCAAACAAACTATAGTGCCGCTAAGGCTGCTATGATTGGTATGACCAAAGCATTGGCACAAGAAGTTGCTGCGAGAGGTGTAACAGTCAATGCTATAGCTCCCGGTTTTATTGATACTGATATGACTAAAGATTTGGCGGTTGATGAATTGAAACAGTTGGTGCCAATGGGACGTTTTGGTAAGCCTGAAGAAGTTGCTGAAACTGTAGCATTTTTAGTGTCGGAAGGTGCTAATTATATCACTGGAGAGGTTATTTCGATTAATGGAGGTCTTTACACATAAAAATCATAGTAGTATATGAATAGGCGTGTAGTAATAACAGGAATTGGAGCATGGACGTGCCTTGGCACTGACATGGAAACGATAAAAAATTCATTATATAACGGTAAATCGGGTATTGGCATTGATGAAGAGCGAGTGTCATACGGTTTCCGATCTCCATTGACAGGGATTGTTGAGAAACCTAAATTAAAAGGGTTGCTTGATCGACGTCAACGTGCAAATATGTCAGAAGCGGCCGAGTATGCTTTTATGGCAACTCGTCAAGCATTTGAGCAAGCAAATATAGATAATGAATATCTTCAGAACAATGAAGTAGGTTGTATATTTGGGAACGACTCTACAGCACAGGCTATTGTAGAGGGTGCACAAATTATGGCAGAAAAGCATGACTCGGAGTTAGTTGGGTCGGGAGCGATATTCCAATCAATGAACTCTACGGTAAACATGAATTTATGTTCGGTGTTTCCTCTTCGAGGAATTAATTTTACCGTTAGTGCGGCATGTGCAAGTGGAAGCCATTCAATTGGTCTTGGATATATGTTTATTAAGCAAGGTCTTCAAGATATAGTCCTTTGTGGTGGAGCACAAGAAGTAAATAAATATAGCATGTTCTCTTTTGATGCGTTGCGAACATTCTCAATGCGTGTTGATGACCCCACGAAAGCATCTCGCCCATTTGATAGAGATCGCGACGGGTTGATTCCAAGTGGAGGTGCTGCGGCATTGATATTGGAAGAATATGAGCATGCTGTGGCTCGTGGAGCCAACATTATTGCTGAAGTGTGTGGATATGGCTTCTCTTCAAATGGTCAAGGAATTTCACAACCTAGTGATATCGGATCGGCGTTGGCGATGCAACGTGCTTTGCATGATGCCGGATTGACTCCCGATGATATTGATTATATAAATGCCCATGCAACAAGTACTCCACAAGGCGATATGTATGAGGCAAAGGCGATAGCTCAATTATTTGAGGGTAAAAAAGCTTTTGTGTCATCAACTAAGGGAATGACCGGACATGAATGCTGGATGGCAGGAGCAAGTGAGATTATATATTCACTCATAATGATGCATAATAATTTTGTGGCACCTAATATCAACTTTGAAAACCCTGATGAATATTCTGCCAAATTAAATATTGCCACAAAAACCATTGATATGGAGCTCAATACTATTTTGAGTAACTCATTTGGTTTTGGAGGAACAAATAGTGCTTTGGTTATAAAGAAAATATAATGATTTTATAGATATATGAAAAAATCGATAATAGTTATATTTTTGTTGTTAATATCAACTGTTGTTGCTTTTGCCGATAATCCATTGAGGTTAAAAAGTGGCACGCTCGCTCCATTAAAGACAAAAGGAGGGCTAATCTCATGTTCATTTGATTTTTCTAAAACAAAAACTAATCGTAAACCTCTAAAACAGTTTATAGTTGAGGATTATCATAGCGATATGGAAACGTTTCGTCGTTATGAATTTGAGATGCTCGAATGGTTTTGTGATAAATGGGACGAAGATATTGAAGAAGGACCTCGTGCTGTTACAAAAGAAGGTGAAAAATTAGCACTGAATGTTGTTGTGAAGACTTTGCAAATGGGAACTAAAGCCGGTTGGGGTGGAGCATCAATAAGTGGTTATGCCGAGTTTTATGAAAAAGGTAGCTCTGAGCCCTTTGCCATAGTTGAGATATTAAAGATGAATGGTACTCAGTTAGGTGGTGCAATGTCAGGATATGTAGGACTAAAACAAGTGTTTAGTGATTTGGCTGAACATTTATGCGATTTGATATATCATTATTAATTAAACATACTACTAACAATTAAAACATGTGATTATGAAAAAGTTATTTGCTATTTTATTTGTGGCTTGCTGCATTTCATCAGCATCAGCAGTTTCTTACAAAGGATACGTAGATACCTCCACTGGGTTAGTTGTATCTACAGATGAGGACTTATGTAGTCTATGGGGAGTCAGCACTTCTCATGGTATCCAAATAATCGACGGGTTATTTGTAGGTGCAGGTCTTGAATTAGCTTTAGCTTCTGAAATTGATGATTATGAAGATGTGTATTTTTTGGGAGCAATGTTTTCAGAAGCAAGATATAACTTCTTGCGAAAAAAGAAAGTATCTCCATTTGTTGGCTTGAGATTAGGAGCTGGATATGATGCTATCTGCGAAGATTTTGCATTTTATACGTGCCCGCTAATGGCTGGTTGTACATTTAATTTTACAAAGAAGTTTGGTCTTGATGTTGGTCTTCAATGGAATGTTTATACTTGTGATGCTGGAGATGACCAGTCTCATAGCATTGCGATAAAACTTGGAATTCATTTCTAAAATAAGTATTATAAACTTTGATATATAAAAATTATGAAAAAATTATTAGCTATTTTATTTGTGGCTTGCTGTATTTCATCAGCATCTGCGGCTTCTTATAAAGGTTATGTTGAAACATTTGGTGGTCTATCAATTCCATCAGAAGGAGATCTTGGTGGCACTTGGGGTGTTGCTACATCTCATGGTGTTGAAATTATAGATGGGCTATTTGTTGGTGCAGGTATTGATTTTTCTTTAGGAATGACCGAATTCTATACTTACGAAACGTCTGATTATAGTTATTATGATTTTGTTGATTATGATGTGGAAGTAATGCCTTTGTTTGCAACATTTGCAGAATGTCGTTATAGCTTCTTGCGTTATTCAAAAGTATCTCCATTTGTAGGTTTGAGATTAGGTGGGGGATATAATGGATATTCTGAAGCGGGTGCATTGTATTTCAGTCCAGCATTTGGTTGTACATTTAATTTTACTGATAATTTTGGAATGGATTTGAGTTTAGGATATTCTTTATTTACAGGGTCGTCAGAAGAGAGCTATATAGGTTATGGTGATTATGTGTATGGTGTTGAATCTTCACTTCCTTCAGTTTCGTGTGTAAACTTTAGAATTGGTATTCACTTCTAATGTTTTGATAGAAAAACAAACCTAATATAAATAAACCGATTTTAATACAAATGGATATGAAAAAGTTTTTAATGCTTTTAGTGGCTGCGTTTATTTCGCTATCAGCTTTTGCTGATGCAGAGCTTGAAAGCGGTAGCTTGAAAGAATTAAAAAATTCAGATGTTCGAGTACTTTTAACTTGGGATTATTCTAAAATGCTTATCGAAGATAAGACTGAAAAAGCATTCCTAAAGGAAAAAGGTGCTGAATGGGAAAGAGATTATCCGGCAGAAGTTGCAGCTTCGGAAGCATCGTTTGATGTGTTTTTCAATAAAAAGAACAAAAAGTATTGTCTTATCACTGAAGATGAAGATGCTGCCCAATATGAAATAATTATTCGTGTAGAAAAATTCCATTACGGTTCAACTGCGGCAGCAGTTATGTTTGGAGGATTCTCTCGTGGAGCTCATATTGAAGGATCTGTTGATGTGATTAAATTGTCGGATAAAACAAAAATCGCAACAATTAAATTTGATTGTTCGGGAACCGCTTCTTATAGCAATGAGGCTCGAAGAATAATGGCATATCAAGATTTAGCTAAAGACTTGGCAAAACAAGTTAGTAAAGGTAAATAGTTAGATTGTAGGTATTTGCCGCTGATTGTAAATAAAATTAAGATTACATTAGCACTCCTTAAAAATGGTGCTAATGTATCTTTGTTAAAAATGGCGTGTTAAGCAATTGACTTTTACCAACTTTTTTGACCATTAGACATATATCTTAATAATAAGTAAAATATGATGAGAAAATTAATAGCTTTATTGATGTTGTGTTTTGCATTATTGAATGCTAATGCAATACGTCTTGAGTCGGGTTCTCTAAAAGAATTGGCAAAAGCAAGGGAGGCAAGGTTTGAGGTAGATTACTCAAACGCTGTTATTCATGGCATGAGTGAAGAAGAATTTGCACAATATGAGTTGGATTGGGATAAAGACCAGCCGGTGATTATTGCAAAGTTTTTAGGGACTCTAAATGATAGAACAGGTGATTATTTGATGGTTGCAAAAGGTAAAAATGCACCCTTGACATTACGTTGGGTTGTATTAAAAATTAACACACATGGTGATATTACAAGTGAGTTGCATGTGATTGCTGAAGATGGAACAATCTTGGCAAATATTATAGAACTTAATGCTGAAGGTGGTACTTTTGGCACTAAATTAAACTTGATTAAAGACGGAGCAGAGGAGTCGGGCAAACGTGCCGGAAGCTATTTGAAACGTCAACTTAAAAAAGCGTTAAAAGATTAAATATATGAATCTTACACCCGAATTAAAGAAAAAATATACTAAAGAAAGTCTTTCGGCTCGAGAAGCCCAACGATTAGCTGAGTTTATTGCTTGGGGACCGGTAGTGTTTCAAGCATCGCGATTGATGATAAAATTTGGAATTTTAGATTTACTTCGTGATTCGCACGATGGTCTTACTCGTGAAGAAATTTGTGAAAAGACAAATTTGTCGGATTATGCAGTTAAGTGTCTATTGGAGGCTTCATTGTGTATAGGAACGATATTGGTTAATCAGGAAACTGAACGATACACAATTTCAAAAACAGGTTGGTTTTTACTGAACGACCCAGCAACGAGAGTTAATGTGGATTTTAATCATGATGTTAATTATATCGGGTGGTTTAATCTTGAAGAATCATTAGTAAATGGCAAGCCTGAGGGCTTGAAGCATTTTGGTTCTTGGCCAACTGTGTATGAGGGATTGTCAAGTTTACCCGAACAAGTGCAAAAAAGTTGGTTTGGTTTTGATCATTTTTATAGCGACTCGTCATTCCCCGAAGCATTGGAAGTCGTATTTAAGAAGCATAATACAAGAAGCCTATATGATGTGGGCGGAAATACCGGAAAATGGGCTTTGCAGTGTGTAGGATATGACAATGATGTTGAGGTAACGATATTGGATTTGCCTCAACAAATAAAATTGATGCAAGATAATGTGGCATCAAAAAACGGTTCGGAGCGAATTAAAGGTCATGGAATAAATTTATTGGACAAAGAAGCTCAGTTTCCCAAAAGAGAGGGCGGATTAGATGCTATATGGATGAGCCAATTCCTTGACTGTTTTTCAATGGAGGAAATCGTTGGAATATTATCGCGAGCAAAAAATGCGATGACAAAAGTTACTCGATTATATATAATGGAAACACTTTGGGATCGTCAAAGATTTGAACCGGCAGCATTCTGCTTGACAATGACAAGTTTATATTTTACAGCCATTGCAAATGGGAATAGTAAGATGTATAATACCGAAGATATGGAAGCATGTGTTGCAGAAGCCGGATTAGAGATTGAAGAAATTTATGATGGTCTTGGACAAGGACATAGTATTTTGGTGTGTAAATTAAAATAATCAAAAATAAATCAATAATATAAAATTATGACATTGCAAGAAATTGAAGAGAAAGTAAGAGATTTCATGATTGAAGAACTTGAAATCGAAGAAGAAAGCATCGCTCCTGATGCGTTATTAAAAGAAGATATGGGAATCGACAGCCTTGATTATGTGGATATCGTTGTCATTGTGGAACGCACATTCGGATTCAAAATCAAACCCGAAGAAATGACTAATGTAAAAACATTTTCTCAATTTTGTGAATATATAAGTAGCAAACTTAATTAATATATGAAAAAGCAAGAATGGGTAGGAACAACCTATGGTAACAACTGGATGCATAAATGGCTAATCCGGATACTAAAGGTTGTTGACTTGCGAATACTATATGTATTCGTAGCCATGTTTATTATACCCATTTGTTTGCTTGTAAATAAAAGTGGAGTAATTACATATCGCTATTTTCGAAAACGTGTTGGTTATAGCGTGATTAAATCGATGTGGAGTGTATATATTAACCACGTTTTGTTTAGTCAGGTTGTAATTGATAAGTTTGCAATGTGGGCAGGGAAAAAATTTGACGTTGAAATTGACGGTTATGAATATTTTCTTGAGTTGGCAAATAAACCAGATGGTTTTGTTCAATTAAGTGCTCATATTGGCAATTACGAAATTGCAGGATATACGTTGGTTGCCGAGACTAAACGATTTAATGCGTTGGTGTTTTTCGGAGAGAAACAATCGGTTGTGGAAAATCGTAAAAAAATGTTCGAGTCAACCAATATTCACATGATTGCCGTCAGACCGGATATGGGACATTTATTTGAGATTAATCAGGCACTATCTAATGGTGAGATTGTGAGTATGTCGGCCGATCGAATGCTTGGTTCACAAAAAAAACAGATAATACCATTTCTAAAAGGAGAGGCTCAATTTCCTACAGGTCCATTCAGTGTGGCTACATTGCGTGGACTTGAAGTTATTGCTGTAAATGTGATGAAAACCGGTGTGCGAAAATATAAAATATATGTAACTCCCTTGTATTACGATTCTACAAAGTCAAGAAAAGAGCAGATAGAATCCTTGTCAAAGTCATACGTTGCCGAATTGGAACGAATGATGTCGATATATCCCACTCAATGGTATAACTATTTTGATATATGGAAGAAATGAACATAGATTTTTCATATCCTCCCAATGAGTTTGTTGCATCTATAGATGTTCATACTCTATTGCCTCAACAAGAGCCATTCGTTATGATTGGCTCATTGGTACATTTTGATATGACTGTTACAATTTCAGAAACTAAGGTTGATGCAAATAATATTTTTGTGGAAAACAGTAAGTTTTCAGCAACCGGATTGTTGGAGAATATCGCACAAACATGTGCCGCTCGTATCGGATATATAAACAAGTATATAAATAAGAAAGGGATTCAAATAGGACTGATTGGAGCTGTTCGTAATTACGAAGTAGCCGAATTGCCAAAAGTGGGAGAATCAATACGAACTATAATAACTGTCAAGGAAGAAGTGTTTGGAATGATACTTGCAGAGGCAGTTGTGGAACATGAAGGAGTGCAAATTGCAAAAACCGAAATGAAGATTGCGGTAACAGAAGAAGAAATAGGCTAATGGAACTATTTATAGAGAAAAATATAGAAGTGCGATTTAGCGAGGTAGATTCTATGGGAGTTGTGTGGCATGGTGCGTATCCTTTATATTTGGAAGATGCTCGTGAAGCTTTTGGTGAAAAGTATGGGTTGACATACGCTAATTATGTGGCACAAGGATATTATGCCCCGATTATTGATATGCAAATACAATATAAACAACCTCTTCGTCATGGCACGCAAATGAAGATTATCGCAAGATATAAGCCAACTGATGCTGCTAAAATCATCTTTGAATATGAAATAAGAGATCGTATTACGAATATACTATATAGTACCGGAAAAACAGTGCAAGTTTTTATGGATTTAGACTATCAATTGGTGTGGCAAAATCCGGATTGGTTTGTAGAATGGAAAAATAAATGGCAACAATAATATCACATAACATAATATCTCCATTGGGTCTTTCAAGTAATGATAATTTCAAGGCATTGCTTGAAGGTGTGTCATCAATTGTGTCATGTCAAGGAGTACATGAGGGTATGCGACCTTATTCGGCATCATTATTTACTGCTGAAGCAAATAAAGAGCTTGCAATTGAGGGGTATTCACGTTATGAGGCGTTGTCAATACAATCGATAAAGAAAGCATTGGAAGGAGTGGATTTTGATTTATCCTCATCTGAAACATGCTTGATATTAAGCACAACAAAAGGAAATATTGAACAATTGGAAAAAGATTGCTCAATAAATATATCCCCGGCAAGTGCTGCTCAACGCATAGCTGATTTCTTTGAAATAAAAACAACACCCATCACAGTTTGCAATGCGTGTATATCGGGTGTTTCGGCAATGTTGTTAGCTCAACGATTAGTCGATGCCGGAGTGTATAAAAATATTGTTGTTTGTGGTTGTGATGTTCAATGTGAATTTATTATATCGGGATTTCAATCATTAAATGCAGTGTCGCCAAATCCTTGTTGCCCATTTGACATAGAACGAATAGGGCTTAGTCTTGGAGAGGCTGTGGCGACAGTGATAGTTTCGCAATCGCACGCAAGTGCCGGTTGGAAGATTATAAAGGGTTGCGTGAGAAATGACGCATATCATAATACAACACCATCTCCGGTGGGAGAAGGGTGTTGCATGGCTTTAAGTCAATTGGCACTAAAAAATAATGATGATATTGCATTTATAAATGCTCATGGCACGGCGACTATGTTTAATGACCAAATGGAGTCGAAAGCGATAGAAAGTGCTGACCTATCTCACTTGCCGGTAAATGCGTTAAAAGGATATTTTGGGCACACAATGGGAGCTGCAGGTATTATAGAATCGATTATATCGATGGAAGCTCTTGATGCCGGTGTGATATTAGGAACAAAAGGTTTTTCAATAAAAGGAGTTTCGGGTAAAGTAAATGTCATTACTCAGCCGGTTAAAACCAATAAAAAGTCATTTGTGAAAATTATATCAGGTTTTGGCGGTTGTAATGGTGCATTATTGATGTCGAAAGAGACTCATAATAACGACCAATCTAAATTATCAGAGTATAAAAAAATCAGCACAATAAAGATAGTCAATAATAGGGTGTTGATTAATGGAGCCGAACTTGAAGTTGCCAATGAAGGAAAGGCTCTATTGAAAGAGTTATATACAAAATATATTGGAAATTATCCTAAATTTCACAAAATGGATTTATTGTGTCAGTTAGGATTTGTTGCAATTCAAATATTGTTGAAAGACTTAGAGTCAGAAGCAAAGAGAAATTTAGCAATAGCTTTGTTTAATTCTTCATCATCAATAGCGACCGATAAAGAATATATAAAAACGATTGCCGATAAAGATAACTATTTCCCAAGCCCTGCTTTATTTGTATATACTTTGCCTAATATTGTACTAAGTGAAGTTGCCATTAAAGAGGGCATAAATGGTGAAACAACAATGTATCTTTTACCTCAAAAAGATGAGTATGTTATGACCCAAGTAGCAAAATCAACATTTGCCGATAACGATGTAAAGGAGATGGTTGTGGGGTGGATTGATTGCTTTAATGAATCAAACTTTATTGCCGAGTTATCAATAATCAAAAAGTTAGAATAGTAAACAATTAAAATAAATAGACAATGGAAAATTTAATTAAAACTCTAAAAGAACAAATTATCGAAGCATTAAATCTGGAAGAGATTACTCCTGAAGAAATTAATGCAAATGACCCAATTTTTGGTGATAATGGTCTTGGATTAGATTCAATAGATGCACTTGAATTAATAGTGCTTTTGGAGAAAAATTATGGCATTAGATTTGCTGACCCCTCTGAAGCTAAAAAAGTATTTGGAAGTATTGCAACAATAGCTGAATACGTTTCTAAAAACAGAACAAAATAAATTATAACAAATGGCGTCTTCGATAGCAATTACCGGAAGTGGAATAATTTCAGCTATTGGGTGTAACAAAAAGGAGGTTTTACATTCATTGCTGAATCAAAAAACAGGAATTGGCTCTATGAAATATTTGGAGTCGATGCATAATCATTTGCCGGTGGGAGAAGTGAAATGCTCAAATGATGAACTAAAGAGTATTTTGGGAATTGACGCATCGAAGATTGTGAGTCGAAATGTGCTACTCGGAGCTATTGCTGCCAAAGAGGCTTTGTGTGAAGCAAATGATAATGACTTACCCTCAAAAAAAGTGGTATTTATTTCAGGAACAACTGTTGGGGGAATGGATATTACAGAAACTTTCTTCGCACAAATGCTTCAAGATGACACTTTTTTGCCATATTTGAGAAATCATGATTGTGGCAGTTCGTCTGTTGAAATCATACAGTTGTGTGGTGTTGATGCTGAAGTATGTACGATTTCAACCGCATGCTCGTCGGCATTGAATGCAATGATAGTTGGTGCAGAGATGCTTAAACGAGGTGAGGCAGATGTGATAATCGCAGGTGGTTGTGAATCATTGTCAAAGTTTCATTTTAACGGATTTAATTCATTGATGATTCTTGACACAGAGAGATGTCGCCCATTCGATGCAACTCGTGCCGGAATAAATTTGGGAGAAGGTGCTGCTTATGTAGTAATGGAACGAGCCGAAGATGCAGCTAAAAGAGTAACAAAGGTACAAGCCTACATCTCGGGATATGGAAATCGTTGTGATGCGTTCCATCAAACTGCGACATCAGAAACCGGTGAAGGTGCATATTTGGCAATGTCAAAAGCGATACAATCTTCAGGATTGTCAATCCATGACATATCATATATTAATGCTCATGGCACAGGGACAGGCAATAACGACCAAAGTGAAAGTGTAGCATTGCAACGCGTGTTTGGTAATAATGTTCCAAAAATGTCAAGCACGAAAGGATTTACCGGACACACAACATCGGCATCAGGTTCAATAGAAACCGTTATTTGCCTATTGGCGATGATGAATAATTTTATTCCATCTAATTTAGGTTGGGGAAACGCAATGGAAAATGGAGTTATTCCAACCATGGGAGAAACCAACGTTGAGCTAACGAATGTGTTGTGTAATTCATTTGGATTTGGTGGAAATTGTTCGTCATTAATATTAAGTAAAGAACAACCAAAATTAGCTTGTGGAGTTGAAAAAAGAAAATGGCGAGTAATTGCAGAGGTTGAGGTAAATGCTGATTCGGATCTTTCGAAGGTAAAGGAGTTTATTCCTCCAATGGAAGCTCGCAGAATGGGTAAATTGTTGAAAGCCGCAACTATTGCTTCGCAGCAAGCTCTAAATATAGCTGGAATAGAATGCCCTGATGCGATAATTACCGCTACTTCACTGGGAATGCTTGAAACCAGTGAGAAGTTCTTGAATGCGATGATAGTAGAAGGCGAGGAAGCTCTAAGTCCTACGTTGTTTATGCAGAGTACGCATAACACGATAGGTAGTGCTATTGCGATTCGTAATAAATGCAATGGGTATAATATTACTTATACTCAAGGTTCTAAATCGTTTGATTGGGCAATGCAAGATGCAATTAGGTTGATAGAGGAGGGCGAGGCTAACACTGTATTAGTGGGTAGTTATGATGAGTCAGCTCCTATTTTTAATAGTTTCTTGCAACGATTAAATGAGCCTGAATGTGAAAATGTTTATTCTAAATGTGTAATATTGACAACCGCTTGATTTTATGCCAAAGTTGATAATTCTTGCAATAATTCAAAGCATATTGTTGACTGCCGGACAAGTTTTTTTGAAATTTGGATTGGCAAGAATGGCTTCGTTTGGTTGGAATTGGCAATTTTGGCAATCGGCATTATTTAATTGGCAGTTTGCATTAAGTGGAATATGTTTTGGCTCAGGAAGCATATTGTGGATGTATATAATTAAAAACTATCCATTTAGCATGGCGTATCCGATGGTGTCGTTGAGCTATGTGTTTGGTATGATTTCGGCAATCTTGTTTTTTAATGAGAGTGTTGATTTTATAAAATGGGTTGGTGTCTTTTTAATAATATCGGGTTGCTGTTTAATCGCAAAATAAATATATTAATATGAAGAAGTATATATTTGTATTTTTAATGTTTTTGCCATTGATTGCAAATGCTCAATCATCACAAGAGGCAATAATTAAACAAATAAATACAGCCGTTTCGAGAATTTCAACTATGCAGTGTGATTTTGAGCAAACAAAACACATGAAAATGTTGAATAATAAGTTGGTGTCAACCGGAATTATGAAATACCAGCAAAGTGATAAATTGCGTTGGGAGTATAAGAATCCTTACAATTATATTTTTATTCTGAATGGGTCAAAAGTATATCTAAAAAAAGGTTCACGTAATGATGTTATTGACATAAAGCAAAATAAGGTATTTAAGAGTATTGCCCAAATAATGATGAATAGCGTTGTGGGCAAGTGCTTGACCGATACAAAAGAGTTTGATGTTTCAATCGTTGATGCTAATAATGAATGGGTTGCAACATTAATTCCTCAAAAGAAGGAGTTAAAACAAATGTATGCAAAAATAATATTGCATTTCAATAAGTCTAATTCAATAATTCAAACGGTTGAAATGTGTGAGAAGAATGGTGATAAAACTATTATTGAACTTAAAAATGTGCAACTAAATAAATCCATAGATTCAAGTGCGTTTTCTAATTAATCGATTACTCCCACTAATTGGTATTATGGCATTGATGTCAAGCTATAATGCTAAGGCTCAAGAATTGACTTTTCCGGTTGATTCAACAGCCAATGTCGTATATTCAATGCAAATAGATTTTGAAAATGCGTATGTGAGTGGATTGTGTGTGTTGGCAAGGGAGAATGATATTATCAAATCAAGCATAGTAAATGAGTTTGGCGTTTCTATTATTGATTTTGTATATAAGATAAAGAAAAATAAAGTCGAACTAAAATATGTAATGAGTACTTTGGATAAGTGGTATCTAAAACGAATTTTAAGAAAAGATTTAAGAGAGATAATGCACATAATGCAAAGTGGTGGCACAGAATATATAAATAATAAGCGTGGATTGAAATATACCTTTTTTTTAATGGAAGGGAATCAATATAGCAAAACAGACAATTAATATGAAATTAAACAAATTTCTATATAAGATATTATCACAAAATTGCACATTGGGAGGAGTGGTATATGAATTATCATTGCTAACGGAGTCAGAGATTTATAAGGCTCATTTCCCTGGAATGCCAATTACTCCGGGCGTATGTATCGCTCAGATAGTTGAGGAACTATTGTGTGATTATTTGCACGAGGAATATAGATTATCAGAAGCTAAAAATATAAAGTATTTGCAACTTATTAGCCCGGTTGATACTCCTCAAATAAACGTAGAGCTAAAGAAAATAGTGAAAAATGAGGATACGGTTACATTGCAGGCAATTGTGTGTAACAGAGATGCCGTTTTTACAAAGCTATCAATTAAATGTGTGAAAAAATAGAAAATATTGATTTGGTAGCTCAACGCAAATTATTGAAGGATAGAGGAATTTGTGTTGTAATTCCCACATTTAATAATGTGGGGACTATTATTGATGTTGTAAATCGGTCGAAAAAACAATGTGATGACGTTATCGTTGTGAGTGATGGAGCGAATGATGGCACATTGGATAAGTTAAAAGAAATTGACTCAATAGAAGTAGTTATATTAGATAAGAATCGAGGAAAAGGCACGGCATTAAAGTATGGATTCAAAAAAGCATTAGAAAAGGGATTTTCGTATGCAATAACAATAGATGCTGATGGACAGCATTTTCCTGAAGATATCCCCAATTTATTGAATGCAAATATCGAACAACCGGGGGCGATAATCATCGGAGAACGAAAAGATTTGGATAAAATGGAACGTTCGGCAGGGAGTAAATTTGCTAATAAATTTAGTAATTTTTGGTTCTTTGTTCAAACAGGGCGAAAATTAAAGGATACACAAACCGGATTTCGTCTTTATCCCTTAATGAAATTAAAAGGGTTGAGTTTGTTGACCTCTCGTTATGAAGCAGAATTGGAATTATTGGTGTTTGCTTCATGGCATGGGGTAAAGATCTTCTCGACACCAGTAAATGTTTATTACCCACCAAAAGCAGAAAGAGTATCGCATTTTAGACCGGCATTTGATTTTACCCGAATTTCAATCTTAAATACAGTGTTATGTATATTGGCATTGTTGTATGCTGTCCCATTGAAAATGTTTAGATTCTTTATTAAGTTAGGGATAACAATGTATGGCATGTCTTTTTTTATTTTGTCGTCATTATTTGTGCTTACACCTATAGTAATGTGTATTGCTACATTTGGTAAGGACAAAAAAAAGGAACAACAAATAAGATTAATATTGCATTGGTTCGCTCGGTTTATAATGGTTTGGCATGGAGTGCCTCAGGTCAAATTCAGAAGTTTTAATCCTACAAAAGAATCATTTGAAACCCCTGCAATTATTATATGTAATCATCAAAGCCATTTAGATATATTAGCATTAATGTCTCAAATGGAAAATGTTGTTTTTATGACAAATAATTGGGTATGGAATAGTCCATTGTTTGGTTATGTTATACGCAAAGCCGGTTATATTTTGGCTACTAATGGGGTAGAATCGGCTGAGCAACAAATAAAATCACATCTTGAGAATGGCGTTAATGTGGTGATATTCCCTGAAGGTACTCGTTCAAAAGATTGTTCAATAATGCGATTCCATTCAGGTGCATTCCATTTGGCGAAATCATTGAATGTTGATGTCATTTCTGCGATATTATATGGAGCAGGTAAAGTGTTACCCAAGAATGTTAATATGATTCAATCTGGAGTTATTGAGTTGCATTTTGATGCACGAATAAAAATTGATAAAAGTAAAACGATGCGAAAAGTTGCATCGGAAATGAGAAATTATTATCAAAACCGATATTCCGAAATAAGTAATAGGGTTGAGAGAAATGTGTAGAAAAAAGGTTGTCATAATAGGAGGTGGTGTTGGAGGCTTATTTGCCGGAGCTTTTTTATCAAAAGAAGGTTACGATGTTACGGTAGTTGAAAAAAATTCAACTATTGGTGGTGGATTGCAAAGTTTTCAACGTTTTGGAGAAACCTTTGATACAGGAATGCACGTGATTGGAGGAATGCATTCGGAGGGTAACTTGTATAAAATGTGTAAATACCTGGGTATATTAGACAAAATTAATCTTAAACAGACCGATGATACTTGTTCCGACGAGGTTTTTGTTGCATCGGATAATAAGAAATATAAAATAGCAAAGGGTAAAGACGGATTTATCAATTCATTATCAGAATATTTCCCTCATCAACGTAAAGAGTTGGAACAATATGTTGAAGCGATGATTGCATTGACAGAAACGGTTGATTTGTTTTATTTGAGGAAACCAACGATTTCGTTGTTTTATCACTCTGCCGATTTTATGCTTCCTGTCGATGAGTTTATCGCAAAATATATTACAGATGAAAAATTAAGAGTGGTGTTGGCATTTCACAATCTGTTGTATGCAGGAGAAGCCGGTGTTACTCCGGCATTTATTCATGCCATAATTTCAATATTGTATTTGAATGATCCGATGCGTTTTATAGATGGGACTTCCCATTTTGCCGAGGCATTGGGTGAAGTAATAAAAATCAACGGAGGCACAATAATTCGAGGAGAAAAAATTACTAAAATACACGTTGAAGGAAAACGTGTAGTGAGCTGTGAAACCTCAACCGGAAAATCAATTGAGGGAGATTGTTATATCTCGGCAATCCATCCAAGTGCATTCCTTGAATTAGTAGAAGATAAAGGTGTGTTCACCAAATCTTATCGTAACAGATTGGAACATACCCCTAATTCATATTCGGCAATGGTGCTGAATATTAAGCTAAAACCAAACACGATTGAATACATTAATTATACCGGACATTATTTCAGTAATAATAAAGATGCGTGGAAAAATCTTTCTGATATTGAACAATGGCCCAATATATGTTTATATATGACGCCTCCGGTAAAGAATCAATCAAAATATGCATCTACATTGAATCTGATTGCTCCGATGAATTGGGAGGAAGTGAAACAATGGGAAGATACAACATGTGGACGTCGTGGGGAAGATTATATTGAATGGAAAAAATTACGTGCTAAGATCGTGTTACAGCGAATGACTGCTGTATTTCCCAATCTATTAGAAAGTATTGAAGGAATTGACATTGCGACTCCTTTAACTATTCGAGATTTTTATGGTGTTAAGCATGGTGCACTATATGGTTATAAAAAGGATTGTAATAATATGATTCATTCAAAGGTGTCGATAAAAACTAAATTGACAAATTTGTTCCTTACAGGGCAGAATCATAATCTGCATGGCTTGTGTGGTGTATCGCTCACTGCTATCGAAACTTGTAATATGATTTTGGGTGATTGCCGACTTTTGGATAATATTAATAATGCATAATTTGATGACTAAATTTAATTTCACGAAGGTTATTTTATTAGTTGCTATATTGATTTCTGCAATAACAGTTAATGCAAGAAATTATATTAATATATGGGATAATACATCATGTAATGAAGTTGTAACATTAACTCCATATATTGCAGATGGAGAGGATAATATTGCAATTATTGTTTGTCCTGGTGGTAGCTATTTTTGGTTGGATAAAGAAACTGAAGGGCATGAGGTTGCAAGGTGGTTGAATCAGCATGGAGTTTCAGCGTTTGTATTAGAATATCGCACAGCCGGAGTTCCTGCTTTTATCACACATTATCGAATCGGCTCTAAAGGAAATAAACACCCTCACATGATTCAGGATTTGCAACGTTCTATTCAGTTGGTGCGTGAAAATTCACAAAAATATAATATTAATCCCAATAAGCTTGGCGTAATGGGATTTTCGGCAGGAGGACATTTAGTGTTGAGTAGTGGAGTGTTTTATAATACAAACTTTTTAAGCTTGCACGATATTTATCCATCGGTATCATTACGCCCCGATTTTGTTGTGCCTATTTATCCGGTGGTAACATTCATTGATGATTGTATGCACAAGCGTTCTCGAAGAGGATTGATGGGAGATGCCAAAATAAAACAAGAGATGTGTGATTCGTTATCGATCGAAAAAAAAGTTCACTCGTCGATGCCGCCTATATTTTTGGTTAATTGTAAAGATGACCCAATTGTTAAATATAAAAACTCGGAATTACTTGACTCGGCATTGACTGAGTGTGGAGTTCCCCACGTATATATTCAATATGAGACCGGCGGTCATGGTTTTGGCATGTCGGAAGAGAAAGGAACTGCCGAATGTCGAGTATGGAAAAATAACTTTTTGAAGTGGGTAAAAGCAATTTGCGAAGATGAATAAAATAATATTAAAGATATACGATTATTTGTCTGCTCATAGAATCGTAGGGGCATCATCGTTTTTAATTGTAACAGCTCTTCTTGTGCTCTCTTTTTTGAATCTTGGGTATAAAGAGGATATTTCAGATTTTTTACCATTAGATAAAGAACGTCAAGAAGCATTAAATATATATCAAGATATATCGGGAGCAAATAAAATATTTGCGTTATTTGAATGCCGGGACACTTCATATGTTGATTATGACAAGATGGTGGAAGCTGTCGATCTGTTTGTCGAATATTTACAGCAAAAGGATTCCTTAGGTTATGTATGTGATTTGGTTTACAATGTTGACGAAACTAAAATCACGGAAATAACAGATTTTGTATATGACAATATACCATATTTTTTGACACAGGAAGATTATGCGAAAATTGATAGTGCAATATCGCAACCCGAGTTTGTGTCATCTCGATTGCAACAAACAAAGCAACTATTAATGTTGCCAACAGGAGGATTATTGACAAATAATATTCAACGCGATCCATTAAATATATTCTCGCCGGTAGTATCCTTGTTGGCTAAAAATAGTCCTGAAATTGCAATTGATTCGTATGAGGGTTATATCCTTACGCCTGACTCTAAGAAAATGGTGATAATGATGACTTCTCCATTTGGGAACAGTGAAACTGATATGAATTCAAAATTGGTGTCACTATTAGATGATGCAAAAAAAATAACGATTGACAATTATCCATCGATCTATATAAGAGTAACAGGAGGTCCGGTTATTGCCGTAGGGAATGCTACGCAAATAAAAATAGATAGTATTGTTTCAGTAATATTGGCAATTATATTAATCTTAATATTGTTGTTTTATTGCTTTAGAAATGCTCGAAATATTTTATTAATTGTCGTTTCAATTGCATGGGGGTGGCTGTTTGCTGTAGCAGGATTGGCATTGTTCCATGATAAAATTTCAATTATAGTTGTTGGGATATCAAGTGTAATATTAGGTATTGCAGTAAATTATCCACTTCATTTGATTTCTCATTTGTCGCATACGACAACTATTCGATCTGCATTAAAAGAAATAATAACACCTTTGTTGATAGGGAATGTTACAACAGTATGTGCTTTTTGTACTCTGATTCCGCTTGACTCAAACGCATTGAGTGATTTGGGCTTGTTTAGTGCGTTTTTGCTTATTGGGACGATTTTGTTTGTGATAATTTATCTTCCTCATATAGTAAAGAAAAGAACATGCGACCACGATAAAGATATTGAACAAAACGATATATTTGCTAAATTAAGTAATATATCAATAGATAATAACAAGTATGTGTTTATCGGTATCATTATCATTACTATAATTCTGGGTTATTTTAGTCGTAATACCTCATTTGATTCAAATATGAGTAATATTAACTATATGAATGAGGAACAACGTGAAAATATGGCATATTTCCAAACCTTAACACAAGGTATTGATATTGATGAACAAAATATTTATGTAGTATCAAGTGATACAACTCTTGATGGAGCTTTGTCGAAAAAAGATAGAGTTCAGAATGCTCTTGAAAATGTTTTGGCAACAGATAGTACATTGCATCATACGAGCAGTTATAGGTTTGTTCCGTCAAAAGAAGAATTACAGAACCGTTTGGCGAGTTGGAATGCGTTTGTGAAAAAAAATAGAGAGGTATTATTGGCAGAATTGGCAATCCAAATGTCGCGAGAGGGATTTACTGATGGCTCGTTCGATGATTTTAATAAAATTCTAAATCAAGAATATTCTACATCGTTGGATTTATCTGTGTTAATGCCATTGTTCTCATCAAATTTTAGTTGTGATAGTATAAACAAACGTTATAGTGTTGTTGATATAATTTCAGTTCCTCGATGCAAAACCGATAGTGTAGAGAATATTGTAAAGGAAACATGTCACGACCAATATTGCTTTAATATTCAGGCTCTAAACAGTACAATGTCGAATAGTTTATCTGATAACTTTGGATATATTGGTTGGGCATGTGGTTTGATTGTGTTCATATTCTTATGGATTTCCTTTGGACGATTGGAAATTGCTTTAATCGCATTTTGTCCCATGGCTATAAGTTGGATTTGGATTCTCGGATTAATGGGATTGTTTGGTATTCAGTTTAATATCGTAAATGTTATTCTTGCTACATTTATATTCGGTCAAGGAGATGATTATACAATCTTTATCACTGAAGGTTGCATGTATGAATATGCCTATCGAAAGAAAATGCTGAACTCATATCGTCGCTCGATTATTATATCGGCTTTGATTATGTTTATTGGTATTGGGGCACTTATATTTGCAAAACATCCGGCATTGAACTCTTTGGCACAAGTTACAATAGTGGGAATGCTTACGGTTGTGATAACTTCATTTGTGGTTCCTCCTTTAATTTTTAAGTGGATTACTACAAAGAAAGGTGTGCGTCGTTGGCGACCATTGAGATTGTCTGCAAGTTTGCGAACAGTATATTGTGCTGTTGTGTGGGTGGGGCAGCTTTTAATTGGATATATCGTTGCCGGAGTAATGTATATTTTTGGAAGTAGGAGTTTGAAATCAAAAAGACGATTCCATAAAATGATTTCAAAGGCTCAGAGGATTGACTTAAATATTATCCCCGGTGTAAAACTAAATGTGATAAATAAGAGTAATGAGGATTTTACGAAGCCAAGTATAATTATTTGTAATCATCAGTCAATGTTGGATCCGGCATATTTATTGGCATTAAGTCCAAAAATATTGATGGTTGGGAATGAACGTTCAAGTCTTCACCCGATAATGAACGGAATCTTTAAGTGGTTAAACTTTTATACAGTAAGAAAGAATAATCATAAAGATTGGGTTGATTCTTGTTTTGAACGAGATTTAAGTGTATTCAAAGAGTATATTCAAGAGGGATATAGTATTGCAATATTCCCGGAGGGTGTGCGTAATCCAAAGTCCAATATTGTTAGATACCATAAAGGTCCATTCTATTTGGCAAAAGAGCTTGGTGTAGATATTTTGCCTATATTTATTCATGGGCTGAATCATGTGATGCCGATAAATAGCATGGAGATTAATTCCAATACGGTAACAATGGTGATAGAATCTCGAATATCTCGTGATAGTGAATTATGGAATGAAGATTACGCTGTAACAACAAAGAATATTCACAAATATTATATAAAAGAATATCAGAGAATAGCACAAACTCTTGAAACATCAAATTACTATGCTGCAATAGTAAAAGATAGATATTTATATAAGGGTGTTGAAATTTATGGAGCCATAAAGAAGCATCTGAAGATTAATAATAACTACTCCGAATTAGTAGATAGAAAAATTGATGCAGAAAATATCGTAATAACTGGGTGTGGTTATGGAGAATTGCCATTGCTATTTGCGTTGGTTCATAAATCAAAGCAAATTTATGCTATTGATGCTGATGAAGCAAAATTGTCAGTAGCAAAATGTAGTGCCGATGGATTGGTAAACAATATCCTTTATAAGAATGTTTTAGAAAATGAAAATATTTCTAATGCGTATTTTATAAAGTTAAATGAGAATGGCTTTGTTGAGAATGAATAATGTAATTTTCAGAATATTATTAATCGTGAATTGGTGCTGTAGTTTTATAGCACTCAATGCTTCTGAAATATATCCAATTATAAATGAAGATAACTCGGTAACATTTAGAATGCGGTTTCCTGAAGCCTACGAAGTAAAAGTAAAAGGGACAATGTTCGAGCCATCTCAAAGTATAGCAACTCAGGCAGGTGTGTTTTCAACGCCGGGAAAAAAGAATATGAAGTTAGAATATGGATGTTGGAAATATACAACTAAACCATTGAAATCAGGGCTATATACCTATTGTTATGAGGTAGATGAAGTTGAATTGATTGATTCTCTAAACTCCAATATAATGCGGGAAGGTAATGAATATATGAACTATTTTATCATTAAAGGGGGTATTGGAGATGATTACGTTTATAATACCGATATTTCTCATGGCAAAATTGAGGAAGCGTGGTATCCCTCAACAATTGAAGGATTGGGACAACGGCGATTGATGGTGTATTTGCCAAACGGATATAATGATAGCAAAACAAAACGTTATCCGGTGCTATATTTGCTACACGGCTCGGGAGGTGATGAAGAATCGTGGATCGATTGTGGCAGGTTGCCTCAAATAATGGATAATTTAATTGCTCAAAAACGATGTGAACCTATGATAGTGGTAATGCCCAATGGTATTGCTAATAGGGTTGCCGCTCCGGGTAAGAATCCGAATGATATGACTCAGAAATCCTCATCGGTAAACATTGAGTCGATGTTAGGTAGTATTGAGGAATCTTTTGTGAAAGATATAGTGAAATGGATTGATTCAAATTATCGAACGATCAATAAAAAAGAAGGGCGAGCTATTGCCGGATTGTCGTTAGGCGGTTTGCAAACAATATATATATCATTAAATAACCCAGATGTGTTTGATTTTGTGGGATTATTCTCGGCACAGGCATCAAATGCGATGACAAAGCAATCAATATCTGATGTTGAAAAATTTTCAAAAGATTGGGAAGCACTTGCATCGGTTTTTGGCTTTATGAAGAAAGGTAAAATAGGGAAGAGGGTAACGGAATTGTCGAAGATTGTATCCACCGGTAATTTGGATATATATGATAATCTTGATGAGAAGTTGGAAGTGCAATTTGCGAATCCACCTAAGCTATATTATATAACTTTAGGGCGTGATGATTTCGTGAAAACATTAAATGATAATTTTAGGGCAAAATTAGATGATAAAGGTTATAATTATGAATATATAGAAACCGATGGTGGACACACTTGGGACAATTGGCGAAAATATTTAGTAGATTATTTACCTCGTTTATTTAGATAAATACATAATAAAAAATAAAGCACTTATGAGAGAACATATTAAAAACCTTTTGGAAGCGGAACTTCCATTGGTAAATTTAGAATCAGAATTTTTGTTTAGTGAATTAGATTCATTAGGAGTTACAACAATTATGATGCTCTTGTCGGCAGAATATAATATAGAATTGGAAGCATGCGATGCTACTCCTAAAAATTTTATGTCGATAGATAGTATTGTTGAAATGGTTAAGTCTAAGTTGCAAGATAAATAAGAATATAAGATGAGATTGGTTGATTATCTAAGGAATAATGCAGAGTGTTATCCCGATAAAATAGCAGTGATATGTGATGATAAAACCATAACATATTCGCAATTATATCAAAAGTCGTTGTTTGAATCAAAAAAATACCAATCGGGTGCGACTGTTATTTTTAGAGCTTCTCAATCAATCGAATTTTTAGTAACCTATTTTGCAATACATATTGCCGGAGCGGTGGCTGTGCCATTGGAGAATGATGCTCCCGAAAGTAGGGTTGAAGAAATAAAACAATTTTTGACCGATGTCTGCATTCCGTCAGATGTTGCAGATATATTATATACAACTGGGACAACAGGGAAATCAAAGGGCGTAATGTTGAGCCATAGGGCAATTGTTGCAACAGCAAAAAACTTGATAGAAGGTCAGCATTTTAGTCATGAATTATGTTTTATAATCAGTGGTCCTCTGAACCATATTGGAAGTTTGTCAAAGGTGTTCCCTACGATAATAAAGGGAGGGTCACTTTATGTTTTGTCGGGATTAAAAGGATTTGACGCATTCTTTAAGGCATTAGAATATCCGTGTGAAAAAATGGCAACATTCATGGTCCCATCTGGATTGAGAATGTTAATTCGATTTGGTTCAAAGCAAATGTCGCAACATGTAAATAAAATTGAATTTATTGAAACCGGAGCAGCACCAATGGCTCAAGCTGACATGGAAGAATTATGTAAGTTGTTGCCTAAAACGAGATTGTATAATACATACGCATCAACCGAATCTGGAGTAATTTCAACGTATGATTATAGTGCCAATGAATGTGTAGCAGGTTGTTTAGGTCGTCCAATGAGCCAATCTCAAATTATAATTACAGATGGTGGGAATGTTGCATGCACTGGAAATACTTTAATGTCGGGATATGTTGGAGATGAGCAGTTGACTAAATCGGTGATGAAAGATGGGATATTATATACCTCTGATAAAGGATTTCTTGATGAAAATGGAATGTTGCATTTGCAAGGAAGAGATGGAGATGTGATTAATGTTGGTGGGTATAAAGTTTCACCGGTTGAAATTGAGGGTATAGTATTGTCAATGAGTGAAATTGACGATTGTATATGTATTTCGCATCAACACCCGGTTTTAGGCACAATAGTAAAATTATTATATGTTTTAGCTCAAGGTTGTGATGTTTCGCATAGCGATATTGCTAAATTTATGGGCTCAAAAGTAGAAAAATACAAAATTCCACAAGCCTATGAACAAGTGCCTGCGATAAAGAGAACATATAATGGTAAGCTCAACCGCAAAGCATATCAATAAGTTGGGGCAAAAAATGGTTGACTAAAAATCAAAAAACAAAAGAGTGTTGTTTTCAATGTGCTATTTTGCACCGATAAACCTAACACTTGGATAGCACCATCAGAAAAAAAGAAAAATCGCTAAGGGTTGTATTTTCAACTGCTTAGCGATTTGTTTTGTGGTCCCACTTGGGCTTGAACCAAGGACTCCCTGATTATGAGTCAGGTGCTCTAACCAACTGAGCTATGGGACCTGAATTTACGATATTGTCCATTGCTCTATAATAGAGTGGGAGTCATCGCGTAATTCTAATATTTAGCTTGATGGCCGTTTCTAACCAAAAGCGAGTGCAAAGGTAAGTGTATTTATTTTATTTTGCAAGCAAAATTACAATTTTTTGATTTTTTGATATGATATTGTTTGGCTACTTCTTTTTCTGGGCTATTTTATGTGTTGCAGACGTGTGTTAATGAGGATTAACTATATTTTTGCAAAAAAAATAATAAGATATTTTGTGTTGTATTTGAAAATATTATTACCTTTGCCATATATTCCTAAATTGTATCAAATAGTGAATATGTGTTTTTTTGACGAGAAACAACCAATTTATTAACTAAATAATTTAATTAACATGAACATTTTTACTACTCTAAAACGTGCATCATTGCTCAGTGTGGCAGTGTTGTGTGGATTCGCGGTAAATGCTCAAACGTTTACTGTTGATGGGATTAAGTACAAAGCTTCAGGGTCAACTGTAGCTGTGCAAAAAGATGCTTATACTGGCGATCTTGTTATTCCCGAAACTGTTGATTATGAAGGCAAAACTTACACTGTAACAAGTGCCGCAGCGGCAGCTTTCAAACAAAATGAAGCTATCACAAGCATTCAATTGCCTAAAACATTTGAAAAATTCATCAAAGGTCAGTTCTCAAAATGTACTAACTTGAGAAAGGTAAACATTCCTACTGGTATTACTGGAACTTTGCCTGGTAACGTGTTTGAATACTGTTCTTCACTTGATTCAATCGTTATTCCTGCAGGTATTACTACTATCAACTCTGCTCAATTCAATGGTTGTACAGGTTTGAAATATATTGAGTTTGCTGAGTCTGAAGAAGAAATCGAAGTTGACAATGCAACCGGTCTTCAAGCAAAATATACTGCAGGTAGTGGTGATGCAGCAGTTGATTATATCAGCACACTTGAAGAAGTTGTTGTAAATCGTCCAATGAAATCAATGCAACCTGCTAAAAACCCATGGCGTGGCAACTCATCAATCAAGAAAGTTACTTTTGGTGGTAAATGTACTTCAGTTTATTCAAACATGTTTGAAAACTGTTCTTCACTTTCAGAACTTACTATCCCTGAAACTGTAACTGCTATTGCAGCTAACGCATTTGCAGGTACAGGTATCGCTTCTCTTGATCTACATGGTGGTATCGCTACTATCTCAAGCTCTGCTTTCCAAAATTGTAAATCACTCACTACTGTTAAATTGAACGAAGGTACTACTTTCATTGATGCTCTTGCTTTCAATGGTTCACCAGTATCGTCTCTCACATTGCCAGCTTCATTGGCTACTATTGGCAAACAAGCATTCCAAAATACAGCTCTTACTGGCGACATCGTTCTTCCTGCTGCAGTAGCACGTATCAATGACCAAGCATTTGCCGGAAACTCAGCAATCGCTACAATCGCACTTCCTGCATCACTTGCTAATCTTGGTGAAGGTGTGTTCAAAGGTTGTACAGGTCTAACTGCTATCACAGTTGATGCTGCTAATGCTGCTTATAAAGTGAAAGAAACAGGTGTTGTAACTACTATCGACGGAGCAACAGCTCTTGCTTATCCGGTTGCTTCAGCTAATGCTTCAGTTGTTGACGCTGAAATTACAAAAGTTGGTGCATATACATTCGAAAATGCAACTAACCTTACTACTATCACTCTTGACAACTGTGTTGACTTCGGTGACTACTCGCTTTCTAATACTTCAGTAACTGAACTTTCTGTAAAAGGTGCTGTAGGTCGTTATGTAGCTGCTAAAAATGCAAAATTGCTCGCTCTTACAGTTGACGGAACAGAAGTTCCTGTAGGTATCGCTCAAAACTGTGCTGCACTTACTACATTCACTGCCGTTAAAGATATTCTTACTGTAAAACAAGATGCATTTGCCGGTACTACTGCATTGAAAGAAATCAACCTCGGTGGCCTTCTTTGTATCCTTGAAGCCGGTGCATTCTCAGGTTGTGGTGTTGAAACTCTTATCGTAGGTGCTGCTACTCCTGCTGCTATGGCTCAAGGTGTATTCACTGAAGCTAACGCTAATATCACTTGTAAAGTTCCTGCTGATGTTGTTGATGCTTACAAAGCTGCTGCCGGTTGGCAATATCTTAACATCTCTGGTGATGCCAACATCGTACTTAAAGGTAAAAATATCACAATGCCTTATGGTCTCTACTATGCCGGTAAAGATGGTATGCTCCATGGTATTGGTAACATGGGAGAAGAAACTACATACGACGTAGGTGGTGTGCCTCACACTTTCCAACTCGCTGAATTCAAAAATCGTATCTATGGTGCAAGTGGTGGTGTTTCATTTACTTATACTGCTACTGCTGGAAATGAAGGTGACGGTAAATTGTTCTACATCTCTCAAATCGATGGTAACACTTTCCAAGCTGTAGTACTTGACAACGCTGGTAACAATGCTTACATGGACCCAATGGGACTTTATATCTATGGTGATACTCTTTATGTAAACGACCGTAACGTTTGTGTTCGTAAGATTTCTGCCGACGCTATCGCTCTTCCACAAAACTATCCATCTTGGATGGAAAACAACTGGATGGGTTACTATGGAGGTAACTGGGTATATGGTTGTATCAAAGCCGGCTTCGCGATTACTCAAGAAGAAGGTGCACCTCTTTATTGGGTAGGTATGCGTTACAATGGTAACGGTGTCTATCGTTTCAAAGAAGAAAACATTGGTAGCTCATCTGTTCCTGGTGCATTGCCCGATCAAACTAAATATGCTCCTATCTTGGCTAACGTAAGCTCACAACCAAGTGCATTCTATATCGACGAAGCGAATAATCACTTCTACATCTACCTCTGTGCAGGTAATGGTATCAACGCTGGTCTCTATCGTATCAACTTAGATGCTCTTCTTGCCAACCCAGATCCAAGCGACTTCTCAACTCTCAACCCGGTATTGGTAGATGGTTCTCCAATCAAACTTGAAGGCGCTGCAGGTTCACAAGAAACAGCTATTACTCAACTTTCTCCAAGTGAAGATGGTTACCTCTACTGGTGTTACGTTGCTCCAGAAGATGCTTCTAAATCAGTTGTAGGAACTCCTGCAGTTGCATTTGATGAAACTAACCCATTGCACAAATCAGGTATCAAACGTATTAAACTTGGTGAAGAAACTCCTGAAGTAGAACTTCACATTGCTGACGTTCTTGGTTATGGTATCGTTCCTGTGAAATATACTCCAGGTGAAAACAGCGTTGAATCAGTAGCTATCGCAGTTGATCGTATCCAAGTTATCGGTGATGCAGTAACAGTTATGGAAGATGCTGTGGTTTATATCTACAATACTGCCGGTGTTCTTGTTGCTCAAGAAGTTGTTAATGGCGTAGAATCAGTTTCATTGGCTGACCAAGCTAATGGTGTTTATGTTGTTAAAGCTGTCTTTGCTGACGGTGCAGAACAAGTGGTAAAAGTTGTTCGCTAATACATACTTATAACAACAATACTTAAAAAGTCTCGGGCTTTGCCCGAGGCTTTTTTTATTGCATTTAATTCACTACCTTTGTGATAGTGAATTAATATAAATATACTATAAAGATGAAAAAAGTAGTAGTAGCAATGCTTGGATTGTGTATTGCAATGGGTGCAGTCGCCGAAGAAGAGGTGGCAAAAGATAGTGTAGAGGGATTTCAATTTACTGATGAGAAAGTGGTGAAAACCACTTCAGTGAAGGATCAAAATAAATCGGGAACATGTTGGTGTTTTGCAGGGACATCATTCTTTGAAGATGAAATCCTTCGCAAAACAGACATGGAGTTGGATTTATCTGAGATGTTTACAGTGCGTTATTGCTATGAAGAAAAAGCAGATAGATATTTGAGAATGTATGGGTCAACAAACTTTTCTCCGGGAGGGAGCATACTTGATGTTCCATTTGTGTGGGAGAGATTTGGTGCGATTCCCGAAGAAGTGTACTCGGGTTTGTCTTATGGAGAAGAAAAACATAATCATGGCGAACTTCATGAAGTACTTCAGGCTTATATGCAAGGAGTTGAGTCGAAACGAAATAAGCGTATTTCGACTGCATGGCGAAAAGGTTTGAATGGTATTCTTGACGCATATCTTGGAGCAGTGCCTGAAACATTCAATTATCAAGGGAAAACATATACACCTCAATCTTTTGCTCAATCGCTTGGATTGAATATGGCTGACTATGTGGCAGTAACTTCATTTACTCACCATCCATTCTATAAACCATTTGTGCTTGAAGTTGCTGATAACTGGTTTTGGGGATTATACGACAATGTGAAGCTTGATGAGTTAAAGGCTATTGTTGATAATGCTATAGATAACGGTTACTCAGTTGTGTGGGCTGCAGATGTAAGTGAAAAAGGCTTCAAATATCGTGAGGGGTATGCAGTGATGCCAAAGGGCAAAGATGTGTCGGCGTTAGAGGGTACTGAACTTTCTCGTTGGGTAACATTGAGCGATCAGGATCGTGAAAAAGAACGTTATAAAATCGATGGCCCTTGTGAAGAGATAGAAGTAACACAAGAAATTCGCCAAGAAATGTTTGACCGCCAAGAAACAACCGATGATCATGGTATGGTAATCGTAGGTGTTGCAAAAGACCAAAAGGGTAACCGTTATTATAAAGTGAAAAACTCATGGGATACTAATCAAGTATATGGAGGCTTCTTCTATGTCTCAGAACCTTATTTTCTTGCAAAGACAGTGAGTATTCTTGTTAATAAAGAAGCACTCCCTAAAGATATTTCAAAGAAGATTGGAAAATAATGATATTTACCCCTCCGGGTCTTCGACCCGCCTCCCCTAAGGTCAGGGGTGGACTCTTAAATGAATGTCAATGTATTAATTATCAATAAATAGCAATATTGCTCCCCTGTGTTTGCGAAGAAAATTTAGGGGGAGTACGGCAAGGCCGGGAGGGGGTTAAATTTGAAAAAACTATTTTTGTGCCAACAGGTATATAATTACCTAAAAAATTAAAGTTATGAAACGAAGAAATATATTTTTGCTTTCTGTAGTAATGTCGTTGAGTGTAATGGCAGCAAAGCCTCAAATAGATGTTGTGAATCCTCCATATTGGTGGACCGGAATGGCTCAAGATACATTGCAGGTGATGGTTTATGGTGACGAGATTCGAGATGCTGAGGTGGCAATGGCTGATTATCCGGGAGTGAGTCTTGTTGATGTAACAAGATTAGATGGCCCTAATTATCAATTTCTTTATTTTGTAGTAGATGACAATGCACAGCCGGGAGAAATAAGTCTTACGTTTTCTCATGGCAATAAGAAAACTAATGTGAAGTATGAGTTGAAGGCACGCGACCGAAAGCCGGAGGAATATGTAGGTTTTGATGCGAGTGATGTGTTATATCTTATAATGCCTGACCGGTTTGCTAATGGAAATCCCGAAAATGACAATGTGTCAACACTAAAAAATAAAACTATTGCTAACCGTAGTGATCATAATGGTCGTCATGGAGGCGATATTGAAGGGATAAGGCGGCATCTCGATTATATTGATTCACTTGGTGTTACTGCGATATGGGTTAATCCTGTGTTGACGAATGATATGCCGGGTGGTGCATATCATGGCTATGCCACCACTGATTATTATAATATCGACCCTCGCTTTGGAACAAATGAGGAGTGGAATACTCTCGTCGAAGAGGCACATAAACGTGGCATAAAAGTGGTGATGGATATGATATTTAATCATTGTGGGAGTGAGCATTATTGGTTTACCGATCGTCCATCGAAAGATTGGTTTAACTTTCCCGATGGATATGTGCAGACAAATTATCGACTAACAACAATTCATGACCCATACGTGAGTGATTATGATAAAAAACGCACTACAGAAGGGTGGTTTGTAGAGTCAATGCCCGACTTGAATCAAAATAATCCACATTTGATGAAATATCTTATTCAAAATTCTATATGGTGGATTGAGTCGTCAAAAATTGATGGCATTAGAATGGATACTCAACCATACGCATTTTTCAAGCCTATGGCTCGGTGGATTGAGGCTGTCGAAAGGGAATATCCTAACTATAATATAGTAGGGGAGTGCTGGTATGGCAATGAAGGAGGAGAAGCCTTTTGGCAGCGAGGAAGCAAGGTCTGTGCTGAAGGGGATTCAAATTTGCCAACGGTGATGGACTTTGTGCTGTCGCAAACAGCACGAAAGGCATTTAGTGAACAAACTAATCCATGGACTGGATTGAATGCTATTTATGATCATCTGTCACTCGACTATCTGTTTCCTGAACCACAAAAGATACTCACATTCTTGGATAATCACGATACCGATCGTTTTTTACTTGAACAACCCGATAATTTGGGTTGGTGGAAGCAAGCACAGGCATTTTTGCTCACCTCGCGAGGTATTCCCCAAATATATTATGGTACGGAGTTATTGATGAGTGGTTCAAAAGAGGGTAGTGATGGATATGTGCGTAGAGATTTTCCCGGTGGTTTTCTCGGCGATGAGGTTGATGCATTTACTGCAATGGGGCGTACTCCTATGCAAAATGAAGCACATACATTCCTTTCTAAGTTGTTGAATTGGCGTAAAGGAGAGGCAAATGAGGTGATTGCTTGTGGCTCATTGAAGCATTTTATGCCCCAAAATGGTATTTATGCCTATACACGTAAACTTGGCAATAAGGAAATTCATGTATTGATGAATGGGAACGATGAAGAGTTGACTACAACAATGGAAAGAACTCTTGAAGTGATGCCCATAGGCGTGAAATATGAAGATGTACTAACCGGAGAGGTAGTTGTGATAGAAGAAGAAATGACTTTCGCTCCTCGAGCAATATATATTCTTCAAAACTTCTAAAATTTATTGTTATAGTGAAAAAGGTAGGAATATTGTCGGATACGCACTCGTGTTGGGACGATCGTTATGCCAAGCATTTTGCCGGGTGTGATGAGATATGGCATGCCGGAGATGTGGGAGATATTAGTGTGATACGTCGTTTGGAAGATATTGCTCCGGTGGTTAGGGCTGTGGCCGGTAATATTGATCATGGAGAGGTGTGTCGTAGGTGCAAGGAAGTGGAAATTTTTGAAGTTGAAGGGGTGAAAGTGTGGATGACTCATATTGGAGGTTATCCCGGTCGATATTCTCCCGGTGTGAAACGCATATTGTTTGAAAATAGAATAAATCTTATGGTTACCGGGCATTCTCATATACTTAAAGTTCTGTGGGATAAAGAGCTTGAAGTGCTTCATGTTAATCCCGGAGCCGCCGGTTATCATGGTTGGCAAAAAGAGCGTACGCTTATAAGATTGGTAATTGAAGATGGCAATATGCGAGATTTGGAGGTAATAGAGTTGGGTAAAGTAAAATGTTAAAAATAAAGGAAATGAAAATATTACATTGTTTGACTGTTGTAATGATTGTGTTGTTGGTTACATCATGTCGCACAACTGAAGAAAATTATCGTGGAGCGTATGAATTAGCAAAGGCTTCAGGTGAACGTCAAGATTCGTTGGTGTCAACTTTGATTGCAAATGAGCAAGCTCCGACGATTGTAAATGTTGGTGATGAAACTATGAAATTAAGAAAGGAATATGTTTCGTTGGTGAACGAAGATGGAGTCCCTAAAAATAAGCTAAAACAATATAATATAGTAGTTGGCCGATTTCGTCAGATATTTAATGCTCGCTCAATGGCTTCGAGAATGTCATCGTTGGGGTATGAATCGTATGTTTTGGTTGATCGTACACCGGCATATTTTGTCGCAGTTGCGTCAACCGATTCAATTGAAGAGGCATTGCAACTGTATAAAAGTGTGGTGGCTGATAATCGAGTGGTATATAAATCTCCATTTCCATGGGTTTTAGAATTGGCTCAATATATACGTCGTAAACCACAGAAATAGCAAAAAGATGCTGCATAACATTATTGTGTGGCATTGTGTGGTGCTTAGAGTGAAATAAATGCGAAAAGATGAGAATATTTGTGGAAAAATGTTTGGCAGGTTGAATTATTTTACATATTTTTGGGGTAATGAATAAAACAAATACTTTTTGCATCAAAAAAAAGACCGTTTTTTCAAAATATATATGTTTTTATAGATTGTAGATTTAAGGAGAGTGCTATCGTGAGATATTGCTCTCTTTGCATTTATGGCTAAAAGCTACGAGAAATAGAAAAAATATATTGGTGTCCGATAAAAGTTTTCAATAACAAATGCAACCCCAAAGGGGTTTATTAGTATATAGCCGGGTTTAGCCACACAGTGGATAAGCCCGGTAATGTATTAGAGAGGTTTAGTTTCGGAAGGAAACATTAATTGTAGAGACTAATGAATCTTTCAGATTCTATTCAATATAAATCCCATTCCGTGCATAGCCTCTTCGAGCCAATGCACG
>CAJGDJ010000016.1 GCA_904502025.1 uncultured Muribaculaceae bacterium | reverse complement strand
TTTTGGACGAAAATCCACCGCCACAACTGACGCTTTTCGATTAGGGGGGCTTGTAAATCGCAAAAAAGAATCTCAACCGCATTAAATCTGCGATTGAGACACCTTTTTATACTCATTTTGATTTTTATCGGACACCAATAAAATTCAATAAAGATACGGCACTTAATAGCCAATGCTTTAACAGATAAAATTAATGACCGTGAGATGTTTATGAAAGGCATTGACTATTCCTATTATTATGAACAAAACGATTGATATTTATGGAACAGTGGAAAGTATATAGATTAGGCGATATTTGCAAAATAAATATATTACAATCCACTGCCAAAGATAATTGGGATAATGCTTTATATTCCCGAAAAAGTGGCAGATGCTCTTGAAACCGAACTTCGCCCTCGCCAATGACTTCCGTTTCCTCAGCTACGGCGACGCTTCATTATTGATGTAAAAGAATTATTTCTTCACTTTATCAGGATTTTTGGCGATAAATTCTTTCCAAGATTTGCAACCTTTGTCGATTTGGGGTCGTGATGATTCATAGAAGTGGCAAAGGGCAGCGGCGAGAGCATCGGTGGCATCAAGTTGGGGGAGTAGATTTTCACGAGGAATGTCAAGTATGCGACGTAACATTTCTTGGACTTGTTCTTTGCTTGCAGCACCGTTGCCGGTGATTGCCATTTTTATTTTGCGTGGCTCATATTCGGTAATAGGTACATCGCGTGCCAATGCGGCTGCCATGGCTACGCCTTGAGCACGTCCGAGTTTGAGCATTGATTGTACGTTCTTTCCAAAGAATGGGGCTTCGATGGCCATTTCGTCGGGGAGGTATTGCTCAACGAGCATCGTCACACGTTCGAAGATACGCGATAAACGCAAATAGTGGCTCTCAAATTTTTTCAATTCAATTACACCCATGGCTATCATCGAAGGCTTTTTGCCTTTGACGCCAAGAATGCCATATCCCATCACATTTGTACCGGGGTCAATGCCAATGATTATGCGATCCCACTCGCGGAGTGAACAGCTCATTCAATAATCTCCATATAAGTTGTAAAGTGTAATACTCGTTCTCCAACTTCGCGAGCAAGAGCATCTTTGAGTTGAGTCCCCATAGAGTCGTGCCATGCTTCGGCTTCGGTGTGTGACGATGCTTGGAGTTGCACTGCATAACTTGTGGCTTCGGGGTCAACTTGCATCATGATGCGTGAGAATAGTGGTTTACTAAATTGTCCACATTCCATTGCTTTTGGAATGTAAATGGCTTGCACCCATTTTATAAATAGGTCGTTGACCGAAGTGTGAACATGAAATGTGGTGTTTACAAGTGTCATAATAACATTAAGAATGCTTCCAAACCGATGATTAAGAATATATATATAAGAATCAATATAAAGCCCGAACATGCGACAATAATACTAACTATACTCCAAGTTTTTGCATTTCGTGCATTGCTTAAAGCTTTATCATATTTGCCTTTCTTCCAACAATTTTCCACCTCGAGTGCATATATTAATGCAATAATTCCAATTGGTAATCCACAACAAAAGAATGTCACAACAGTTGAGAAAATAGATATGACCAAGTGATTTTCAGGACAAGGCTCTGTTGGTTGCATATTCGTTGTGTTGTCGCTATAGGGTGGTGGCGAAGGCATAGTGAATAATGGGGTTAACTCAGGCACATCTTTTGCCTTTTTCCATTGAGCCATACCTTCACGCCATATCGGAGTTTCACCGGTGATGCCACGAGCTTTCAATTCTTCGGTAGTAAACGGACCTAATTGTTGTCCATTTTCATGAATATAGTATTGCATATAGATTATTTTATTTGAGTCGCTTTGCGATCAATGCGTCGTTGTTTAAGAAATCGAGGGATAAACTTTATGTGTCGAATTATTGTGGGTATTGTGCCGTAGTAATAACACATAATTTTGAAGCGTTCAATAAGTGATGCTTTGCGATTGGCAGTTGTCAATCCCTCACTCAGGTAGTCGATAATTGTGTGTGGAATATATACGTTATTACGAGAATGTTGTAAGCAACGAATACACCATTCGTAGTCAGCAGAGAAACGATAACGCAAATCGTAATGCCCGGTGATGCGACGCAATGCAATAAATGCTTGATGACATACCAACATTCCATTTGCAAAACTCTGAAGAGTTAACTCTTCAGGAGCCGAGAGATGTCGGTCGCCAATGCGTTGACGATTAGCATTCACAAGTTGGGTTTGCCCATAAACGATGCCTGGAAAATCGTGATTCATTACCACATCGGCAATCTTTTGAAGTGTGTCGGGCGAATGAAATGCATCACCCGCATTGAGGAATATGAGATATTCGCCGGTAGCGATATCAATAGCCTTATTCATTGCATCATACAATCCTTTGTCGGGACTTGAGATGATTCGAGCATTTGTGATATTGGCATTTTTAGCCAACTCTATAGTATTATCTTTTGATACACCGTCCATCACGATGTATTCATACAGTTTGCACGATTGTTCTTTTATGCTGGCAAGAGTTGCAGGCAACGTCTCGGCAGCATTATAGGTAACGGTAATTATGCTGAATAGTGGAGCCATATATCCCTAATAGTTTAATGTTACAAAAATAGTCATAATAATTGAGAATACGGAATCTATGTCTCAAATATTACTATGAAAACTATTCTTGTGGAGTTATAGTTACCCCATTGTTAGAAGTAATAGGAATAACGGTTTCCTTGCCTTTGTATTTTTTTAGAGATAAATCTATATACACAGCATTGCATCCATACCAATAGCCGAAACCTCCATCAATGTTGGTTTCTAAATTTTCGGAAAGTGGGAATAATGGATTTTTTGAAAAACTGGTTTGGTTTTCGTAATCATTCCAAAATTTATATGCTGCTTCATCAACTTCTGCAAATTTTATTGTTATTATGTCATCGTAAGAAAAGTGAGGGGTAAAATCTTTCGTGTCAAGAATATAACTTGCTTGATTAACTAAGATTTCATTTGAACTGTTGAGGACTTCATCACTGACAATTCCGAGGTATGATGATAGCCATTGTTTGTTATATTTATTAGTACGTTTCTTTACAAAGATTTTATAAAAGTTTTTTTCATTTGGATTATCGGTAATGCAAAGCTTGATTTGACATAACGAATCAACTTCTGTTGGAATAATTTTTATCGAGTCAACTGTTGGCTTTGATGGGATTGTAGTTGTTGCAGTCGCTTTAAAGTTGTCATATTCAACAGTTATTGTGTATTTGTTGTTCTCAATCCCTCTTAGGTGTGTTGTTGTGTATATGTATGGTGGAAAATATCCATCATCCCATTTCCCTGTCAAAATAACCTCATCCTTTCCATCGTTAATGCTTACTTTTGCCCATCTAATACAGTAATCCATTATATCTAATTCTTGAGTTTCAGATGTTAGTGGAATAGCTTTAGTAACAAAAACTATCGGAAATTTCCCATCGTCAATATAGCCTTCAACAACGATTTGGCTAACTTCTGATTGAACAGTATCTTCACATGAAATAAGAATAAAAGAGAATATAAAAAAGATGATATGTATGCTATATTTTAACATATAAGTTTAGAGTTGGTAAAATTCTGGTAAAAAAAGAAACAGGCTTATATACTAAAGTATTATCTTTCCCTATTCCCCATGTGCAAAAAAGCTCATTTTTAGTAGCAAGTGTATTATATATTGATAAATTAACACCGCATTCATCGGCAAACTTAACCTTGAATCGATAATTAACAGATAAATCTAATCGGGAATATGGTTTTAGTCTTGATGAGTTGTATTCTTCATATTTAGATATAAGTTTACCTGCATAAAGGTATAAAAATTGTGGGGCTGTATATGGAGTGCCTGTAGCAAAGACATAAGTGGCACCAATATCCCAATGCTTATTTATCTGATATGAAATAACGGAGTTTAATTCGTGTATTCGTTCATGATTTGCGGGAAATGTGCCTTTTAATTTGGGCGTGTCGTATTTACGTAATGCTCGCCCTAAATTGTAGCTAATCCAGCCGGTAACCGGAGCTGAGCTTTTTTGGACCATGAAATTTATGCCATAATTATTACCGGTTCCTTGGTAAACATGTTTATTCAGATCGTAATCGGTATTTATAAAATCAAATAAGTTTCCAATGTATTCAGTTACATTTGTGAGGTGTTTATAATAGGCTTCAGCGGATATTCGATATCCCTTGCCGATTTTGTATTGAAAAAAAGAATTTACATTAAATCCACTTTGAGGTTTGATATTGTCGTTGCATGTAGTCCAAAATTCAGTTGGAAGTCCAATAGTTGAAACGCCGGTTTGGTAAATGTATTGATGATTTAATGAAGATGTCAACGAAATTTCAAGTTTGTTGTTTGTATATCTTAATGATGTAGATGGAGAGGCCGATATATAAGAGTTGTTGTCATTATCAATGTATAAATTGCCTCTTACTCCAATATTCCAATTTATATTTGAAGTAAAATAATGATTCCAATCAGTGAACACAGAATATTCTTGTGTTAGAAAAGATAAGCTTTCGGAGTTATTTGTTGAATTATAAGAATTTTCAATTTGTGGATTTTGTGGTGAAATGAAATGGCATATTGCATTTGCACCGAAGGTAAAGTCTGAAACTTTTACATGCCCTAAATATCCGACGTCGTTAATAGATGAAGGGAGTTTGAATGATAACGACGTTTGATTAATATTAAATTTGCTATTATACCCGGTGTAGTATATAGAATGTTTCATTTCGCATCCATTGTTGAATAGCCTATCCCAATTCAACGAAGCCATCTTATTGTCCCATTTTAATGATATGTCGGCTAAATAATTACTTTCTGCGATATTTGCATTATCTTGCCCCCAATATGAAGTAATGTAAATTGTGTTTTGAGAGTCGGGTTTATATACCCACGAAAAATTAGCATCGCCAAATGAATATTTTAATTCATTGCCATCAAGCGACAAGAATGATTTATATAGTAGATTGACATAGCTGGCTCTCGCCGAAATTGAAATAGAACTTTTTTTACTTATAGGTATATTTATTGTCCCTTGTGAAGCAATTAACCCAAGAGAAAAGTCTCCGCTAATTGAATCGAAAATTTCTTTAGGAATACCCATTGAAATATATCCACCTAATCTATTTGGGGAACTGCTATTGGTCGCAGTTTTTGTTATAATGCAGTCCTGAAAATGAGAGGTGTTGAAGTTTGAAAAGAATCCGAGAATGTGATTGGCATTGTATAAATTTACATTTTCAATCCCTACATAGTTGTGAGAGTTGTCGCACCCATATATGTGAATGCCTGCATCGTATTCATTGTTTGTTTGAATACCGGGTAATGTTTGTGAATATTTTATAGGGTCGGAGTAACCAAAAATTTGGGGTAATTTGTCAATTTCATCAAAAGACCAAATAATATTACCATTTTTAGATATGGGAACTTTGGATTTTGGATTTTCTCCACTGACTTCTATTTCGTTTAGATTATAAAATAAGGAATCCTCCCTAATCTCACTTTCTTGAGCCGACGCAAGATTAAATAAAATTAGGGAGGATAAAAGTATGGAGTGTTTTGTACTCACGTTAATCGTTAAATTTATTAGAATAGTCTTCTATGATTTGTTCAAATGTATCAAGTACTTTCTTAAAATCAGCATCATAGAAGAAGGCTTCTAATGAGCAATATGATGACCCATCATAAAATACAAATACGGGTTCGTAATACCAATAATCAGAGTAACTACCATAACCAGATTCTACAAATGGTTCTAATTTTATAGAAGCTTGAATGGTTTCAGTTCCGTCATATAGAACATAGAACTTAGTCAATGCATTGGCTTGATTTATATATGATTTAAATTCACTTTCATTAGTGTCGTTATTCTCAGCACTATATAAATATTCAATATATTTATTTACTTGTGAGATTGCTCCTTGAACTTGAACTTTGCCTAAGATGTCAATTTTTGCATAAGCATTGCTTGCCGAAGTATTTGAAATATCATAATCATCTTCATCAAATGAATATAAGTCTTCTAATTTAATAGAAGGGATGTCTTTAATATCAGATGACGTTGTCATTTTAATTAAAGATGTGCCATTTGATGATAAGTTAAAATCAATACATAGGTTATTAGGTGTATATGACGCTTGACTTAGTTCAATTTTATATCCATTACATAGCTCTAAAATAGCACTTAGGTTTATGCTGCTTTTGCTAAAGTCGAATTGCTCATTAGTTATTGATGATAAATCAATATTGAGCGTTTCTTTTAGCATTACCTTTTCGTTGCAAGTTAAAGTTAAGACAATTTGCTCAGGAATACCGATGGTTAATTGAGTCCTATCATAATAAACGGAATATGTATTTGTGCTACTATTGTAGTCAGAATCATACCAATCATCAAAATTTGCAACACGGACTTTTTTTATCTCTCCTGAAGAAGATAATTTAAGGATACAGGTTTGATTGTGTTGATCTTTGAACTCAAATTGTAAATTGTCATTTGTCGCATTTTCAACTTTAACCCATGTCCCATTTTGTGCAATAAAATGGCTGTGGAAATTTGATGCCATAATTAAAACCGTTGAGTTATTATAGTAAATCGTATTTCCATCTTTGTCATTTTCGGATGTTGTACCTGATGCTTTTATCAAATCTTGATATATTTCACTTGCCCATGATGAAATATTGTTGCATGAATAATTTGAATAAGTATTATATGAATAACTTAATAAATCGGTTAATTCATTAAATTTATTAATTTTAAAATATTCCAATAGTTGAATTCCTACAGATTCTAAATATTGTTTTTGGGCTACCGGCGACATCGCTTCATCTTGAGATGGAATTGATGGCTCTGAAGGAGTGGAGGGATTCGGATTTTCCGGAGTATTAGGATCTTGAGGATCCTCTGTTGTTTTATCGCAAGATGCTAACACAATCGAAATGCAACAAGCAAATGCTAAAAATTTGTATTTTGATAAAAAATGCATAGTTGTAAATTTTATAAAAGTTTATAATTGAGGATTTTTATGCTCTTTTTGCAAAGTTATAACTTTTTATTGAAAATGATTATAAAATAATTAGTAATTACATTATAAGATGATTAAATGTTGTAACTATTATGTCTAACGAATGTTAGATTAATTTATAGTTATATTGTATTTGTTTTCAGCTGAGGTGACATTGCCATCAAGTTCAAACACTCTGTAGTTTGCATCAAGGACGAATTTACGTTTGAACGAAATTGCGTACCCATCATCACCCTTAATCCATTCTTGGAATGCAATAGGTTCTACCAAAGCCTTGAACGCTTCAATATATTCGGGAATAACAGTTGATACAACAGAACCTTTATCATCGTCATAACGACTGAATACCCATGGAGCAGATGCATAAACGGGATAAACGATGATTGACTTATCAGCAGCATAACGATAAATGCCAAATTCATCTTTAACTGCTTCTTCTTTTGGAATTATGTTGTAAACACCTGTCTTACCATAGTAATATGCAACAGTATCAGCAGGTGGTACAGGGTACTTAGATTCGGGGTTATATGGGGAGCTACCATCATACCAACGATTCATTTTGTCGGTAACTGCAGCTTGCTTATCATATTCTGAATAATGAATATCAGTTGGGAATTCAGTGCCAAATTTAGCATTTATTTCAGCAAAACGTTCATTGGTGAAAGGATAGATTGCATAAAGATAACGCAAAGAGTTATAATAACTATCAGTAACAATCAAAGAGTCAACTGCATTCTCAAACTCTTCAGCAAAACCTTCAGGGAAAAAAGTTGCAAATTTGTTATCTTCAGTCATATTCCATTCTTTAGGAGTGTTCCAATTAATAGGGGTGAGAGTTTCAGAAACAGGAACAGAACTGATTAACTCAAATTTTTCTCCATCCCATGTTGAGAGAGAATGGTTAAATTTGAAAGTTAATTGATTTTGCACTAATGCTTCACTGAAATAACTCATTGTGTAGTTAAAGCTAGAGCCTGCTAATTTTGCAGTTGCAGAGGCTTCTTCTACACGATTTACGTTATACCACACTTCGCTATGAGAGAATGTATATTCTTTTTCAGATGAATACACTCCTTTGAACGAAAATTTTCCACCGGCTTTACACACCAATGAACTTACATCCCAATTGCATACGGTAGTGGACTTTTCAATCTCGATATTGTCTTCATACGGTTCATCTTCTACGCACGATGAAAATACAATAAGACTCAATCCTATAATTCCTAATTTATATTGTAAATTCATAATTTAATTTTTTATTAATTGGCACCTTAATTAGTTAATGAAGAACGAGTTCCTGCAGCTTCAGCCCAAATCATTGGTTTTTGTAGCCACTTATAGTCTTTGTATGCACCAAGGCGTACAATCTCATCTTTGTTATAAATATCCTCGGTTTGAGGGTCATAATTGAGACGTTGAATCCAAGTGTTTTCTTTTTGAGCATCGGTCAAACCATTTACCCAGTAAGCTGAGTAAAGATTATAAGGACGGCGTAATGTTTGATATACAGTTTTTGTTTCACCTGTAGGAATCACACCGTTACGATTGTTGCTATAATGATAACGACGGAGGTCGGTCCATTGCTCAGGTTGCATATACATTGCAATGTATTTTTGCATCATAAGATCAGAAAGAGTGTAATTTGCAGTATCAAAGAACCAACGTTTGTTTCCTACTGTAGAGCATGCGAAACCGGTTGCAGTACCTGATTTTTCTTTACCATTGGCATCCTTTCCACTATATTTTACTGTAGTTTTTTCATTGTTAAAGAATGCACCTTTCCATGCTTCAAAACGAGCTTTCCACATGTTCGCAGTATATTCGTCTTCAATCTTTTCAGGAGCAAATGCTTGGTCAGGATAAATCCCACCGCTATTTTTGAGGTAAGGATCAAGATGTCGTTGGATGTTCCATTCGGTAGCCTCTTTAGCAAGTTCACATGCTTTAGCTTTATTTCCTAACCAATAGTAAGCTTCGGCTTGAATGAAGTAAAGCTCTTCCATTGTGAAAATAGCATTGTAGGCATCAAGAGCACCGGCGTATGCACCGTAATATAGGTCGGGGTAATCTTTACGCTTATAAGTAGCACCAGAACCAACATTGTTTTCAAGATAACGATATGCTGTTTGCATAGTTTTTTCATCTGAAGCTGATTTAGGACCTTCGGCAGGCTTCATAAGAAGCATAATGCGAGGGTCATTACCATAACCATTACATTTACGAGGATTCCATGTGCCTTGATCACCTTCTACACCGGGGAAGTTAATTCCGAGGCAAGCTTCCATGAAGAATTTAGATGGAACTGCATCGTTTGACAAACGGTTATCACGGGATTCCCAAGAGTTAATCTTAGGTTGTGCAGAACTCCAAGGGGCATAGTTTTCTTCGGAATAATTATAGCGAGGTTCATTCCCAAACCATGTCCCATAAAGAAGATCGCCTGAACGCCAAATATTAATAGCTTGTTGAGCTACATCAATAATTTGTTGACATTTTGACATATCTACGTTAGGTATGTTTCGGAGCAATAGGCGAGCTTTCATTGCATAAACCAAACCTTTCCATTTGTTAAGATTGCCTTGATAAATGCAATCCATCATTGCATCAATCTTAACGTCATTAGCAGAATCGTGGTTTTCAAATGCTGAGATAAGAGCATCTGCTTCACGAAACATCCAGTTATAGACATCAACTTGATCTTCATAGTGTGGAGATATTGCTGCATGAGCATCACCATATTTACCAGTTGATTCAATAAAGTTTTCAGGAAGCATAGGCATTTCGCCAAAAGTGTCGGTTGTTAATTGTGTTGACATTAACATAATTGTACGAGCAATCAAATCGGCGTTTGTTGTGCCAGAGAGATCGCATACTGAACGGATGTTTTTAGCCAAATCATAGAAGTGACGACGCCATTGTGGGTGGCGGTTGATGTTCAAGAATTCCCAACCTTGCTTGTAGGGATAAGAACCGGTTTGGCTCTTGCCAGTAGTAGTTAAGCATTGAGAAAGATATATATTATATTCAGCGTGGTCATACACTGATTGACTTGCGTAAAACTCAATTGCAGGTATGAGCTGTTCGGTTGTCTTGTAAATAATAGAATCAACAACATTGTCTTCAGGGGTAATATAATTCTCGTCTTCTACGCAACTTGAAATTGAAAGCCCAAACAATAATGACAGTGAAAATATTTTAAGTTTATTCATGACAAAAAATATATTGTGGAATGTTTAATGTTTTTGTAGTATCTAGGGTAAATATACTACAAAAATAATGAGAATAAATGAGAATACTATCGGTAAAAATGAGTTTTATTGAAAAATGATTAATTTTGCAGTCGCAAATTTTGAATTTATGTGGATATTACTTGCGGTAGTCTCGGCGTTATGTTTGGGCGTGTATGATATATTTAAGAAGTTGTCGTTGAATGGTAATAATGTGCTCTCGGTGTTGTTTTACAATACATTGTTTGGGGCATTGTTTATGTCGCCTGTAATTGTTCAGGGATTGCTTAATGGAAGTGTTGGGTTGGGAGAGACGGCAATAGGTCATTTCCATATTCTGATAAAATCATTTATTGTTTTATCGTCGTGGTTGTTTGGGTATTTTGGGCTGAAGCATTTACCATTGACTATAGCAGGACCAATAAATGCCACTCGACCCGTTATGGTGCTTATCGGAGCTATGCTAATATTTGGCGAACGACTTAATATATTGCAGTGGGGAGGTGTGATATTAGGCATATCGTCGTTGTTTTTGATAAGTCGCATTGGAGCAAAGGAAGGTATATCAATAAAAAACAATCGCTGGTTGTGGTTGAGCTTTGGTGCGATGATAATGGGTGCCGTTAGTGGATTATATGATAAATATCTTCTTCGTCAATATGAACCACTTGAGGTACAGGCGTGGTATTCGTTGTATCAGTTGGTAATAATGGGAGTTACTATAGCAATAATCAAGCAAACAAAACGAGATACGACACCATTTCAATGGCGATGGACTATCCCTTGTATTGCGTTATTTTTGACGATTGCCGATATTGCTTATTTTTATTCGTTGTCGTTTGATGAATCGATGATTGCGGTGGTATCAATGATTCGCAGGGGGAGTGTGATAGTCTCATTCTTATTTGGAGTGGTGATGCTTAGTGAAAAGAATGTGAAGATGAAGATTATTGACTTGGCAATACTATTAGTGGGATTGGTGCTATTGGTATTGGGTAGTCGGTAAATAAAACAAATCCTTGCTTTTTGGCAAGGATTTGTGTAAATATAGAATTATTCAATAGATTAGAATGTTGTTATTTCATTGTCAATGAATGTGATGCGATTTTTGAGCCATTGACGCATTTTTTCAACCATTTCGGTGTGGTTTGCGGTATTGGTCCAAATTGTGGCATCATTTATTGCCGATTGCTTAATGAGTGCTTCATAACGATCAACATAATCTATCAATTGAGGATAGCAATAAGTTTTGAAATACTCCCAACGGTCACGATATACTTCAACAAAACGAGGATCGGTAAAGAATCGGTCAAAGAATTTTGCTCCAAGCTGAGAATTGGATTGGTTGGGGTGGAATACTTTTGGGGTAATATGGAAATAAGAGTATCCGGGGTAGTATCCAAAAGCCCAATCAAAGTCCCAAACCGGGCCAAAATAATATTTGCCACCTTTAGTTTTATGTATGAATGTGCTTTTAGGATGGCATATTTCTTCGTTTCCAACCATGTTTTGAATGATGAAAAAGTTGGCGACTGAAGTAAGATCCAAATATTCAGGATAATTACTATTCGCAATAATGTCAGTCGCAAATTCTTTTTCAAGTGCTTCAAAGTCATTTTTCCAATAATCAAACGTTTCTTGAGTCATATCGGGATCCTTTACCATTACCGGAAGATTGTATATTGATGATTTGAATTGCCATTCTTCGTCGTAATGAGTGTCAATTTCAAATAATATGCTATTGTTTTCATCAATGTCAACGCTTGTCTTGCGAATCCCAATTGCTTCGGTCAACATATATGCACCACGATATTTTCCGTTAAGAGTAACTTCTACAGGAACTGCACTATTAGTATATGGCATACCTAATAACTCGGCCATCTTGAAAGCAATCGGGTTACTCATCAATGTTGGGTCGATGTAGTGTGCGATAAGCACATAGTTTTTCTGAGCTTCCATGCCACAGATCGATACCTTTTCGCTGAATTTTAATCGATAAGGACGTTTGTCGTAATTCCAAGTGGTGTTTCCACGACCTCTCAATGATATTTCGCCTATAACTTCATGACTTGATTCATTGGTTTTAACTCGAAATGTAGATGTCATATAGTTTTCCTTATCGGGAATCTCTTCAACATATTCATCGGTCATTATATAGATGTGAGGTACTTGAGAAGGGATTGTGTTTAGATCAGCCATAACAAGAGGTCGAGCAGTCTCGGTTTTGCTACCGTCTGAATTAATCAATGCTACATTTAGTATAGCTTTGTCGCCGGCTTTGATGTTGCCGGGAGGAGTTACTGAAACAGAAGCATCGTTATTGCAAGAACCATCGCTCGCAAATGTGGGTTTCGTGATTTTTACAATCCACTCGGTTGAAGAATATGAGCGAGTGGCAATATCTCCATTAACGCCGGTTATTATGTTGGCAACAATCGCAGTATAGTCAGCTTCTTTGAATCCATCGGGGAGACGTAGGGCAATGGTTGTTGCTCCTAATTGAGTTAAGACAATGGCATCGTTGTTTGTGTCGGTGCCAATCTTAAAGATCTTATAGCGAGGGAATGTAAAGACTGTTCCGTTTGTAAGTGTTACAGTGATATAATGAGAATTTGACGCGTCAACGCCTGCAAACCAACTGTCTCCTTTCTCACCTTTTTCTCCTTGTTCACCTTTCTCACCTTTTTCTCCTTGTTCACCTTGCTCACCTTTTTCACCCTGTTCACCTTTTTCACCCTGTTCACCTTTTTCTCCTTGTTCACCCTGTTCACCTTTTTCACCGGTTGCATTTACGCCGGTAGAGAACCATGTGATACCTCCATCGGTAGATACTTCCCACTCATTGGTAACAGGGTTTATGCGTAATTGAGGAGTATTGCCATCTTTGCCATCAGCACCATCTTTTCCGTCAGTCCCATCCTTACCATCTTTTCCATCAGTTCCATCGACACCATCTTTGCCGTCTTCCCCATCAGTTCCGGGGGCACCATCAGCACCAGGGGTGCCATCTTGTCCATCTTTGCCATCAATTGCACTTGCTCTGACTTTATTGCCGTTGGAGTCGTAAAGCCAATTACCATCTATGGTCCAATAATATAAGCCGTCCTCGTCGAGCTTAACACTGATAATAGGGGAGTTCCCATTAGTGCCATCTGTACCATTAGTGCCATTTTTGACAATAATAGCTCCATTTTTCAAAAAACTGATAATATAGCCGGAACCGTCGGTTAACGGAGTAACTCCGGTAACGTAGTCCCTTTGCTCAAGGGCTACAATAAGATTTTGTAAAGATGCTATATTGTCATTAACTTGTTTTTGCCAAGATTCAAGGGCAAGCACTCTATCGGAAAGTGCTTCTTGCTCGGCCTTTAATGCGTCAAGCTCGTCATCATTACACCCACTAAGTGGTATAATAATCAAACTGATTAAAGCATAAATAAATTTTTTTATCATATTTGTTAGTTTAAGTTGTTTAAGCGATAATAGAAGACAAAGATAACTAAATTATTTTAATTCATAAGATAGCCCCCATTGATAAGTAATAAGAAAATAAAATAAATGATAAAAAAGAGTCAATAAAAAATGTGAAGATTTCTTTGTAGTAGGCTGAAAATATTGTAATTTTGTGCCAATAAAATTATAACAAAATATTATATTTATATGAAACAGGATATGATTGTGATCCTTGATTTAGGTAGTCACGAAAATACAGTAGTTGCTCGTGCCATTCGTGCACTTGGCGTTTACAGCGAAATTTATCCCCATGACATCACGGCTGATGAACTTAAAGCATTGCCAAATGTTAAGGGGATTGTTATTAATGGAGGCCCTAATAATGTGATTGATGGGGTTGCTATTGATGTAAATCCTGAAATTTACAACATTGGGATTCCTGTAATTGCTGCCGGGCATGAAAAAGCTTTATGTGAAGTAAAGCTTGCTCAATTTAATGATGATATTGAGTCTATCAAGAACGCAATTAAATCATTTGTGTTTGATACTTGTAAGGCTGAAGCTAACTGGAATATGACAAACTTTGTTAATGACCAAGTTGAGCTTGTGCGTCGTCAAGTGGGAGATCGTAAGGTGTTGCTTGCACTCTCGGGTGGTGTAGATAGCTCGGTTGTTGCAGCATTGTTATTAAAAGCAATCGGTGATAATCTTGTGTGTGTTCACGTTAACCATGGCTTGATGCGTAAAGGAGAATCAGAAAATGTTGTTGAGGTGTTCCGTAATCAACTTTGTGCAAATCTTGTATATGTTGATGCAACTGAGCGATTCCTTGGCAAACTTGAAGGAGTTGAAGACCCTGAAGAAAAACGCAAAATCATCGGTGGTGAGTTTATTCGTGTATTTGAAGAAGAAGCTCGCAAACTTGAGGGTATCGACTTCCTCGGTCAAGGTACAATTTACCCCGACATTGTAGAAAGTGGTACAAAAACAGCAAAAATGGTAAAATCACACCACAATGTGGGTGGTCTTCCCGAAGATATGCAGTTTGAACTTGTTGAGCCATTGAAACAACTCTTCAAAGATGAGGTGCGTGCATGTGGTGTAGAACTTGGATTGCCTTACGAAATGGTATATCGTCAGCCATTCCCCGGGCCAGGTCTTGGTGTGCGTTGCCTTGGTGCAATCACTCGCGATCGTCTTGAAGCAGTGCGTGAATCAGATGCTATTCTTCGCGAAGAGTTTGCTATTGCCGGTCTTGATAAAACAGTATGGCAATACTTTACAGTTGTTCCCGACTTCAAATCGGTAGGAGTTCGTAACAATGCTCGTTCTTATGATTGGCCTGTAATCATTCGTGCCGTGAACACAGTTGATGCAATGACAGCTACTATCGAAGAAATCGACTGGGCGATCCTCAAAAAGATTACTGACCGCATTCTCAAAGAAGTGCCAAACGTGAATCGTGTATGCTACGACATGTCGCCAAAACCATCGGCAACAATTGAGTGGGAATAATAAAAAAGAAATAATATATATAAGAACGATGTCTCCGAGTTTTCATGGGCATCGTTTTTTATATGGACCTAATAGTTCTTTATTATTTGACAATTGAATCTAAATTTTTATACCTTTGTAAAAAAAATATTGTTGTCCGATAAAACTTTTTTGAATAAATAAAAATTTAGGACTGGTTCCATTTGCGGGAATCAGTCCTTTTTGGTTACTTTTGTTTTACCATAAACAAGTTTAACCATGGGTAAAAGTACACATTTTATCGGACAGCAATAATTTTATATAGTGAAAGCTTATTCTGAAACCGTATATGTAATAGTTTTAGTTTTGCCTTTGTTTTCGTCGGCGTAAGTGAAGTTAAATTTTTGTGATTCAACAACTACTTGGTCGGTTGATGAAGAACCATCTTCATATTTCCATTCAACGTCAACGGTTATAGGGTTATGAGTGAAGTTCCAAATTTTACCTTTCTTGGCAGTTCCTGTGAATAAGACTGCACAGTTGTATGTGTTTTTGCCTTGTGCAGGTGTGAGTTTGTGTAATACATTTTTAGCTTCTTCGGGATTGGTTAATGTAATAGCACCGGGGAATTCAATTTGTCCGTGCATTTTGCCACGTTTGGTTTCAATGGTTATGGGTTTATTTATCTCACCTTTTATAATTTCTTTAACCATTGGAGCAGAGGTGGGAGCATCTTTTACTGTAGAGTTCAAATCGGGAGCAGTATTGGCGGGTGTAGCACCTGATGTTTTATTGTCGTTGCCACAAGATGAGAGGCAAAGAGCCGTTGCTCCAATAATAAGTGAATATAATACTTTTTTCATTGTCGATTATTTTTAGTGATTTACTGCAACAAAGTTAATTATTTGTTGTCAAAAATCAACCATTTTCATTAAATTTGTGTCTATGAAAAGGTTTTTTATTCCGTTGGCAATGATTATACTATCGCAGTTGGTTGCGATGGCTCAAAATCAATTTGCCGGAAAATGTGGAGAAACATTGAAGCAATTTGTGCAGGATACTTATATGCCATCTGATTATTTGTCATCAGCAACAGGCGATGGTGGAGCGTGGAGTGTGTTTGCTCAGTGTGATATAAATGCCGATGGTTCAGTGCTTGATCGCTATTCAACAAATAAATATTATTATCCTCAAGATAGAGCTACGGCTCCTGTTGGTCTTAATTTTGGACCGGTAGTGGATTTTTCTTGGTGGGGCACTTTTATTACTGATGCGATTAAATGGGATTTATATAATTTGCTCCCTTGTAATATTGATGTGTTAGCCAATAAATGTGACTATATGCCCGGAGTGCCAAGTGATATTAAATATGATAATGGAGTGTGGTCGATGGGAATTGTATATATTTATGAAACTCCGGTAAATGTATATATGCCACCTAAAGGCTATGAAGGCGATTTTGCCCGAATAATCATGTATATGGCTACAATTTATCCGGCTGAGCGTTGGAGTGGGCAAGGTGTGAATTTCTTTGCAGATTGTTCTTATCCAACCCTTAATGGATATTCAAAGAACTTACTGCTACAATGGCATGAATCAGATCCTGTTAGTGATGTGGAAAGGCTTCGAAATGAGGTTATATCAATGGTGCAAGGTAATCGCAATCCATTTGTAGATTATCCATATTTGCCTGATTATATATGGGGTACTAAGTCGTCAGAGCCATATCAACCCGAACAAGATGATTCGGGTGTAACGAAAATACCCTTACGAGCAACGTATTCTCTATCAGCTGATTCACGCGTGGATTTATATTCACCATATATTCCTGATGATGCGACATGGAGTGTGAATGGGATTGAAGTTATAGAAAAATCAATAGAAACAAAATGGCTTGGAGTGGGAGACCATGAATTACGTTTTGAATCGGATTTGATTAAAGGAAAACTTAAAATCAAAATTGTGGAATGATGCAAGAACTAAAGGAGTTTGTAATAATATTGTTAAGTATTATTATATTTGGTTCATTTGTTTCGAGTTGTTGCGATGAAGAACCAAGTCCGGTGGAGCGATTACGTCCCACATTAAGCACATCTACATTAAAGCTTGAAGTTGGAGATTCGGCTGTGATACATGTGTCTAATACTGAGTTGATTAGTTCAGTAACAATAACATCGACACATGTGATATCGTTGCAGGTAAAAGAGTTTGAAATTATAGTAAAAGCTCTTGCGAAAGGGAATGCGATAATTGATGTAAATGCTGATGGTGTAAGGTTGAGGTGTAGTGTGGAGGTTGTAGAATCAGAAGTTCCGATATATGATTTTAGTGAAGAACTTGACGACAATAGCTGTAGATTTGTCTCTCCAATACTGTTATTGAATTATGACACCCCCGGGACAATTTTTTCTAAATCAAAAGATGGAATAATTGAAGTGCGAAGCTTAATCACAAGCGATCACATAGTGTTTTATCCAGGTTCAGCAGAGCTAATTGAGGGAAATCTTCCAAATGCAAAAATCCAAATAAATGGGAATGCCATAGAGATAAAACAAGCTATCCTTGAACGGATTTCTCAAGATGGCTCGATGTGGCTAAATATTTTAGATTCGGGAGGCAACAGAATGGTGTTGGTTGTTACGGATTTATGATATAAGTATATATCTAAACTGAAAAACGATTATTGGGAAATTTTATAGAAATAGTTTAGTTTTCAAAAAAAATTCATACCTTTGCCTTCGAACTCGAATGGTGGTGCCCGGTAGTACCTTTTGGTTGCTGAGGCTGAGATTATACACATTGCACCAGTACAGATAATGCTGACGCTGGAAGTTTGGAGTCCCTATTTAGGTACAATTCCGTACCACTATTTTGAGTAAAGAATATAATAAAATAGTGGTATGAATCCTCAAAAAACTTATCCAATTGTTTTGTCTATTGCCGGTTCTGATTCTTCGGGTGGAGCCGGAATCCAAGCCGATCTTAAAACGTTTTCGGCTCTTGGCGTTTATGGTGCTACTGCTATAGCAGCTATTACTGCACAAAACACTCAAGGCGTAAATTCTCAATTCGCATTAAGTCCACAAATGGTTTATGAGCAAATTGTTGCTGTTGTTGACGATTTGCAGCCATCAGTCGTTAAGATTGGAATGCTGTCAAATTCCGAGATTGTTCATGCCGTAGCAGATGCTCTAAGTAAATATTCATTGAAGATTATTCTTGATCCCGTTATGGTTTCAAGCAGTGGACATAGACTATTGTCGATTGAGGCTCAAGATGTCATAAAAGAAAGGTTGCTTCAAATGTCAACGCTTATTACCCCCAATATTCCTGAAATGGAAGCTCTGACAGGAATGCGACTTGTTGCATATCCCGAAAAGGAAAAAGCATCACGCTATTTAATGGATTGTGGAGCTAAAGCGGTTCTTTTGAAAGGTGGACACGAAGAAGGGGATATTAAAACCGATATCTTATATTCAAAATTCAACGGAAAATTGCGAATTGATACATTTGCATCAGATACAATTTACACTAAAAATATTCACGGCACAGGGTGTACGCTCTCCTCGGCTATCGCTGCATTTATGGCAAGAGGGTATCTTTTACCTGATGCAGTAGCAGAGGCAAAACATTATGTTTCTGATGCAATTCAAGCCGGAGCTAATATTAAAATCGGTCATGGTTTCGGCCCGGTTAACCATGGTTTTAATCCACAACCAATGGAAATCATTGATGTTAAAGATGATAGTTTGTAATCAGAGTAATGATTTAATTAGATAAATAATATGAAATCAGATTTGAGAATTTCCTATCCCGGTTCGAAAAAAGTCTATATGAATGGGGTTATACACCCGAGTGTGAGGGTGGGTATGCGAAAGGTTACACAAATGCCTACTGTTACGATTAAAGATGGAGAACGAATAGAAACCCCTAATGATCCTATTTATATATATGACACATCAGGTCCTTATGGTGATGATAATATTGATATAAATTTAGAAAAAGGTTTGCCTCATCTACGTGAAGCATGGATTAAGGAACGTAGAGCAAATGATGCTAACAATGTATGTCAGATGTATTATGCCAAAAAGGGTATTATTACACCTGAAATGGAATATGTGGCTATACGAGAGAATATGAATTGTCAGAAGCTTGGTATTAATACTCATATCACACCAGAATTTGTGTGTAAAGAGGTTGCTGAAGGCAGAGCTGTAATTCCGGCAAATATTAACCATCCGGAATCAGAACCTATGATTATAGGCCGAAATTTTTTGACTAAAATCAATGCTAATATAGGCAACTCAGCAACAACTTCAAGTATAGAAGAGGAGGTTGAAAAAGCTATATGGAGTTGTAAATGGGGAGCTGATACAATTATGGATTTATCTACTGGCTTTAACATTCATGAAACGCGTGAGTGGATTTTGCGAAATAGCCCTGTTCCCATAGGCACTGTGCCTATTTATCAGGCGATGGAGCGAGTGAATGGTAAAGCCGAAGAACTTACGTGGGAGATTTATCGTGATGTGTTAATCGAACAATGTGAACAAGGTGTAGATTATTTTACCATACATTGTGGAATACGCTTAAAAAATGTAATGCTCGCAGCACCTCGACTTACAGGTATTGTAAGCCGAGGAGGAAGCATCATATCTAAATGGTGTCAGACTCATCAAAAAGAGAGTTTCCTTTACGAACATTTTGACGATATTTGTGATATTGTCGCACAGTATGATGTAGCACTTTCGCTGGGTGATGGATTAAGACCCGGAAGTATTTATGACGCTAATGATAAAGCTCAGTTTGCCGAATTAGATACAATGGGAGAACTTGTCGAAAGAGCTTGGGTAAAGAATGTACAAGTATTTATAGAGGGACCAGGACATGTTCCAATGCATAAAATTAAAGAGAATATGGAACGCCAAATTGAAAAATGCCATAATGCTCCATTCTATACCTTAGGTCCGTTGGTTACTGACATTGCACCCGGATATGACCATATAACTTCGGCAATCGGTGCTGCACAAATAGGTTGGTATGGTACTGCTATGCTTTGTTATGTTACTCCCAAAGAGCATCTTGCCCTTCCTAATAAAGATGATGTTCGTGAGGGTGTAGTTGCTTTTAAGTTGGCGGCACATGCTGCTGATATAGCGAAGCAGCATCCGGGAGCGATGGTGAGAGATAATGCGTTAAGTAAAGCTCGTTATGAATTCCGTTGGAAAGATCAATTTAACCTTAGTTTAGACCCGGAAAAGGCATTGGAATATTATAAATTATCAAATCAAGTTGATGGTAAATATTGTACAATGTGTGGTCCTAATTTTTGTGCAATGAAGATTAGTCATACTCTTTGTGATGAAAATTAATAGTAGATAATAAATAACTTAAACCGTAAAATTATGATTGAAAGAAATGTTTCAAAAGGTATTATCAGTACCTATTTTAACAAGTTAGAAAGAAATTTAGATTTAGATGTTGCTATCGTAGGAGGAGGGCCATCGGGTATTGTGGCTGCGTATTATCTATCAAAGGCAGGATTAAAAGTTGCTCAATTTGATCGTAAACTATCGCCCGGAGGTGGAATGTGGGGAGGTGCCATGATGTTTAATCAAATTGTGGTACAAGAAGAAGCTATGCATATTGTCAAGGATTTTGATATTAATTATGAGAAATATGATGACAATCTATATGTGATGGATTCGGTAGAAAGCACAGCGGCATTATTATATAAAGCTGTTCATGCCGGAGCCACGATTTTTAATTGTTACTCAGTGGAAGATGTGATTTTCAAAAATGATGTTGTGAGTGGTGTGGTAGTGAATTGGACCCCAGTTTTAAGAGAAGGTATGCATGTTGACCCACTTAATATCTTGGCAAAATGTGTGGTTGACGGCACAGGACATGATAGTGAAATGTGTTGTACTGTGGCTCGTAAAAATGGCATTCGTCTTGCAACTGATACCGGAGAGGTAATTGGTGAACGCTCATTAGATGTTATAGCCGGAGAGGAAGAGGTTGTCAATGGAACAAAAGAGATTTACCCCGGACTTTATGTGTGTGGAATGGCAGCATCAGCCGTAAGTGGTACACCTCGTATGGGTCCAATATTTGGAGGTATGCTCCTTTCAGGAAAGAAAGTTGCCGACCTTATTATCGAAAAACTAAAAGGATAATCCCTCAATATGAAAATCATTGCAATAACACCACCTCACGCTGTAGAGAATGAGGTGGTGATTATTCGACAATTGTTTGAAAAAGGTGTTGATATAGTGCATCTACGTAAACATCAATCAGATATTGAAGGTGAAGATGTTAATGCTTATTTGCGTGAAATCTTATCGGCATTGACTTTTGCAGAACGAAGTAGAATTATTATTCACGATTACCCTCAATTATATTATGAGTACTCGTTGAAAGGGATACATATAAACAAAAACATAACAAGTTTCCCCGAGGACTATACCGGGTTTAAGACACGGTCGTGTCATTCATTAGTGGAGATTCAAAAATATAAAAGCGAGTATGACTATTTGTTTCTAAGTCCAGTTTTCGATAGTATCTCTAAGTCGGAATATAAATCCTCAATTACTGATGCGATGTTGCAAAAGGCATCACTTGAAGGACTTATTGATGAAAAGGTAATTGCTTTAGGTGGGGTAACTTTTGACAAAATTCCATATCTTCAATCCCTTAATTTTGGCGGTGTCGCAATGATTGGTGGAATATATGATTTGTTAAAATAAATAATAAGCAACGACACTCATGTGAGTCCGTTGCTTATTATTTTAGTATTTAATATATCGATTATTTGTTTACTTGGAAGCGGTTGATGCCATCGCGGAGGAATGCAACTGTTTGTTGTGCTGCTGCGATACCTGCGTTGATGTTTGCTTCGGCTGTTTGTGCACCCATTTTCTTTGGAGTGAAGAACACACGGTCGCCAAATTTCGCTTTCAATTCTTCGGCGGTGTCAGGCTTGATGTCGGCAACATATTTAATGTCGGGACGTTCTTCAAGAGCTTTTGCAAGACCTTCTTCGTCAATAACTTCTTTGCGAGCAGTATTGATGAGTACGCCATTTTTAGGCATCAATTTCACGAGGTCATAGCCCACCGATTTTTTAGTTTCGGCAGTTGCCGGAATGTGAAGAGATACGAATTGGTTTGTGCTATAAAGTTCTTCAACTGAATGAACGGGACGAACACCAGCTTCGGTAATAACTTCATCGGGGCAATAAGGGTCGAGTGCTGAAACTTCCATGCCAAAACCTTTAGCGATGCGAGCCACATTGCGACCCACTTGACCAAATGCGTGGATACCGATTGATTTTTCTTTTAGTTCAGTACCTGAAGTGCCGTTATACATGTTGCGAACAGCCATTACTGTCATACCAAATACCAATTCGGCAACTGCATTAGAATTTTGTCCGGGAGTATTTTGTGCGACAACACCTTTTGCTTTTGATGCTTCGAGGTCGATGTTGTCGTAACCGGCACCTGCACGAACCACGATTTTTAGTTGTTTAGCTGCGTCAAGCACTTCTTTATCAACAATGTCGGAACGGATAATTAAGCCATCAGCATCGGCAACAGCGTCGAGCAATTCTTGTTTTGAACTATATTTTTCGAGAAGTGCGAGTTCATACCCTGCTTCGTCAAGTACTTTGCGAATACCATCAACAGCAACTGCTGCAAATGGTTTTTCGGTTGCTACTAATACTTTCATTTTAATAATATATGTTATTAGTGTTTAGCTTCAAATTCTTTCATTGCAGCAATGAGAGCATCAACGCTTTCCATTGGGAGTGCGTTGTAGATTGATGCACGGAATCCACCCACTGAACGGTGTCCTTTGATACCTACCATGCCTTTAGAAGATGCGAAGTCAACAAATTCTTTTTCTAATTCGGCATATTCAGGTTTCATAACGAAACATACATTCATGATTGAACGGTCTTCAACAGCTGCAGTGCCTTGGAACAATTTGCTTGAATCAATTGCGTCATAAAGTTTAGTAGCTTTTGCCACGTCCATTTTTTCAATTTCTTTCAAGCCACCGAGGCTCTTATAATATTTAAGAGTTTGCAATGCAGAGTAGATAGGCAACACCGGAGGAGTGTTGAACATAGAGCCTTTCTTGATGTGAGTGCGATAATCGAGCATTGTTGGGATAGCACGTTCCACTTTGCCAAGAGCCTCTTCCTTAACAATCGCGATAGTTACACCCGAAGGGGCAAGGTTCTTTTGTGCACCTGCATAAATGATGTCGTATTTTGATACGTCAACCGGACGAGAGAAAATATCGCTCGACATGTCGGCTACCAATGGAATAGGAGAGTCAATGTCTTTGCGGACTTCAGTACCGAAGATTGTATTGTTGGTAGTGAAGTGGAAGTAATCGGCATCAGCAGGGATTACGAAATCTTTGGGAATGTATGAGAAGTTGGCGTCTTTAGATGATGCAACAACATCAACTTCGCCAAAAAGTTTAGCTTCTTTGATTGCGTTAACAGCCCATGTACCTGTTTCAAGATATGCAGCTTTCTTTTTCAAGATGTTGAAAGGCACCATGCAGAATTGCATACTTGCACCACCACCGAGGAAAAGAACGTGATAACCTTCGGGGATTTCTAATAATTCTTTTACCATTTGTGCTGCTTCTTCGATAACAGCAGTAAATTCTTTGCTACGGTGAGATACTTCGAGGAGTGATAAACCAGTATCAGCAAAGTTTAAAATTGCGTCAGCAGTATTCTTAATGGTGTATTCGCTAAGAATAGAGGGACCAGCATAAAAATTGTGCTTCTTCATTTCAATTTTTCTTTTATTGTTAGTTTCTGGTGGCAAATTTAATAATTTTATGTGGTATAATCTAACTTTTTGAAAGAAAAAGCACCCTATTGTTGAGAAGTTTTTCCAATAGGGTGTACGCTGTGATTATTACTTTTTTTGATTGACTAACTCTCCGACTTTGTCGAGTGGTATATCTCCACTCATTGAAATCACAGTCATATCATCTTTGTCATCTACTAACATTAGAATATATGTAACTTTTTCTCCATTATAATAACCATAGATTGAAACCTTTTCGCCATTGTCGTTAATTCGTGCAAGTGTTTCAAGTTGATATGTTTCGGCTATTTTCTTGACGTAATTTCGTATTGTATATGAATATTTTTTGTTTTCACAATTAATTATTTCAATAGAGTTGAGGTTGCCGGCAATGGTACTGATATGAGGGTCGCCAATCATTCCTGCTCCAAAATTTTTGAGCATGGCACTTGAAATATAAACGCTTGTTACTCCTTTGAAATTTGAAATTTGTTCAAATGAGGGGGGGAATTTTGAAGCAATCGAATATTCTTGAAATCTTGCGGCTAATTCATTATATTTCCCTAAATCAATCATTTGAATAGAATCGAATTGAAGCTTGTGCAATGAGTTTAAGCCATATTTTTCTATATCATTCCAGTCAATGTAGATAGTATCTTGCCCTTTGATTGAAAATGTCATAGAAATTAGAGCAATTGCTGTGAAAAAATATTTTATCGTTTTCATTATATTATATCTATTATAATGTTATTAATGTCATTAATTGTTGCTTCGGTTTTGTTGATGCTTTCTTGGGCTTTGTTTAGTTTCTCGGAAAGGAGAAGCAATGCTTTTTCAGTATTTTCGTATGCAATTTGTTCATCGTTAACCGATTTAAGTTGATTAGTGCGAATTGTGCGATGTTTTTTTACTTGTTTCTTTTTTTGAATAATTGCAGGTCTCGACTTTTCTTCATCATGTGATTGATCTATATGAGAGTTAATAGAAGGAATCGTGTCGTATTGCTCTTTTATATCAACTGAGTCTTCATCAATATTTGTGATTAATTCAATGTTTTGGTTGTTAATCTTGTCGTCAAACGATATGAGATTGAACCCAATGACAAATAAGATAATCAAACTGGCTGCAACCGAGATATAAGCAAATGGTTTTATCAACCTTTGTTTATTAACTTGTTCGGCTTTTTCGAGATTATCAATGAGTGAGATTAATTGTTCTTCAAGGTCGTCGGGTGTATTGTGGTTGTCAAATCCGGCTGTTTGAAGTGAATTGAATAACAGTCGGTCGGCTTCTAATTCTGCTGGTATTTCGGTCGCAGAAGCGAAAAAGTCGCACAACAACTGTTCTTGCTTAATGGTAGTTGCCCCATCGTAGTAGGCTTCAAGCAAGCTTTTTATGTGATTGATGTCATATTCTTTTTTCATTGTTGTAATGACTTCCTAATTAATACTATTATTATATAATTCTCTCAATCGACGCCGTCCTCTACTCAGCAGAGTCCTAACGTTAACGCCTGTCAGCCCGGTAATCGATTCGATTTCATCAAGTGAACACTCATTGAAAGCACGAAGTTGTAGTACTTGCCGTTGTTGCACAGGGAGTTTGCTCATTAAATGTGTAATTAATTGTAGCGACTCTCGGTTGTCGGCTTGCACGTCGCTATCGTCAGAAATTAATAAGGTGTCCTCGGTAACTTCGTTGATTGCAACTGTTTTGCTTCGCAGTCGGTCGATGCAAATGCGTTTAATCGTAGTAACGCAATAGGCTTCAGGATTGTCAATGTTCGGTAGTTCGTTGCGTCGTTCCCATAATCGGGTAAATGCCTCCTGTACTGCATCACTTGCGTCGTCGCTATTGCGAAGTATTACCATTGCAGTTGAATACATTCGCCGGTAATGTGGTAGAAGGAGGTGCTTAAACGCACTTGAATCCATCTATTTTTGTTGTTCTTTTTCTTTTAATGCTTCTTTTATTATATCTTTGCCACCTATGTTGACTAAATTATTTTGTTGCAATATGTCTGCACTTCCCACCAAGTAAACGATTACTCCATCTTGATCATCGAATACAGTAACTAACATTTCCATATTCTCTCCTTGTGGTTGGATAAATACTTGCACTGCGGTGTCATCTTCTTTGTGCTTAACCACAAGCATATCTTCAGTTTGGGTTATTGTCGTTGCTTCGTTAAGGACTTTTTGTTTAGTGTCAATGTTAAGATTTTCAATATTAAAGACTACAACTTCATCTACTTTTTTCTCTTTTAATTGAGGCGTAGAATCACTTGATAATTTAATTGGAGTTGCATCACAAATTTTATCACATTTTGTGATAAATTCTTTAAGGGTAATGGCTTGAACAGAAATGTTACAAGTCAAAGCCAAGATTGGTAGTGCTAAAAATTTGGTTAAATTTGTCATCGCTAAATTACATTTAATTTAAGTCGTTTTCAATAAGTTTTGTAAGATAGACGCATGAAAAGAAATTTTGTGACACTATGTTGTGATTTTTTTTGAAAAATATTTTAGAATGAATCATTTGCTCCAGCGTTGGTCGTTGAGAACTTTCATTTTTGCTTCCGAGGGGTTGTCGCAAGCTTTCCAAAGTGTGGGGTGTCCGAGTTCTTCGGGCATAAATTGTTGTTGCACAAAGTTGCCGGGGTAATCGTGTGAGTATTTGTAATCGTTACCATATCCCATCTCTTTCATAAGTTTGGTAGGGGCATTGCGAAGATGTAAAGGTACGGGAAGATTGCCTGTTTGTTCCACAAGTTCCAATGCTTGATTTATTGCCATGTATGCCGAATTGCTTTTGGCAGAAGTCGCAAGATATATTGTGCATTCGGCAAGAGGAATGCGTCCCTCGGGCCACCCGATTTTGTGAATTGTATCAAATGTGGCGTTGGCGAGGAGTAGGGCATTGGGGTTGGCAAGACCAATATCTTCAGACGCAAGAATGACTAATCGCCGAGCAATAAATTTGGGGTCTTCTCCACCTGCGATTAGACGAGCGAGCCAGTATATGGCGGCATCGGGGTCGCTACCCCTAACGCTTTTGATAAACGCAGAGATAATGTCGTAGTGCATTTCTCCGTTTTTGTCGTAGGCAGCCGGATTTTCTTGAAGACGGTCAGTGACCAGTTGGTCATTAATAATCAATTCTTCCCCTTCGGCAGTAGATTTCTCAAGTAGGTCGAGGATATTTAGGAGTTTACGTGCATCGCCACCCGAAAAACGGAAAAGAGCATCGGAGCTTTCTACTTTTACGTTACGTTTTTTTAGAATCTCGTCGGTAGATAAAGCCCTGTCGAGAAGTTGTTGTAATTCGGGAGCTTCGAGAGGTTTTAGAACATAAACTTGAGCACGAGAGAGTAAGGGACGAATTACTTCAAATGATGGATTCTCGGTTGTGGCACCAATGAGTGTAACAATGCCACTCTCAACGGCTCCTAATAGGCTGTCTTGCTGTGATTTGTTAAATCGATGAATTTCATCGATAAACAAGATTGGGCGACCTTGTGAAAACATTGAACGAGCATCGGCTTTACATTGTTCGAGTACATCTCGCACTTCTTTTACTCCTGAATGAACCGCACTCAAAGTGTGAAATGCCGACTTGGTAGTATTGGCAATAATGCGAGCGAGTGTGGTTTTTCCCACTCCCGGAGGTCCCCAAAGAATGAACGATGACACATTGCCTGAGTCGATCATTCGACGCAAGATACAATCTTTCCCTACAAGATGGTTTTGTCCTATGTAATCATCGAGCGAACGTGGACGAAGTCGCTCGGCAAGTGGTGCGTTCATTGTTTTGAATTAAGCTACAAATTTAGTTACTACGTCCCAAACTCACAAGAAAAACACAGCAAAAGCATCAATAACGAAGGAGCATTGTTAATTGTTTATAATATGTGCCTATTAAATTATGTGTATTATTAGTTTTTTAATTAACTTTACACTCGCAAGTTGTGTCTTGTTGTTTTATGTGTAGGTATGAATGCAACAAATGTGAATTGCGAATTGTTAAACTAAAATGATGGTTCACGGTCTAATAATTAGACGGCATACCATGATATTAATGTTTAACACTAAAAATTTAAGTTATGGAACAAGAAGTAAAAGAAACAATAGAAAAAGTAGAACCCAAACAAGCCGATGTTGTAATCGAACGTCATCGCACTCCAAGTGTGAGAGAAACAATGCCGGGTCCGGGTAAGATCTTTAAGTTGATATTTGGCATGATAATGGTTGCCATATATGTGGGAATGGGTTTGTGGCTTGCCGGTTGGGCTGATTTTGGCTTCCCTTTTCAATTCGGGCTTGATGGAACTGAATTTGAATGGATTAAATATGTTGTTGGTGTCGCATTGATAGTATATGGCATATTTAGAGCATATAGATACATCAAAGGTGATTATTATTCACGAAGATATTAATATATTGCAAAGATGAAATTAATGATAAAAAACATATTCATACTATTAGCGTCGGTCATTTTGTTGGCGGCATGCAATAGAGGTTCTAAAACACCGGTAACTACAAGTACGTCGGGTACAATTACGCTGATGTGTGATAATAGTTTTGAAAATATAATGCAACAAGAGATTGATGTGTTTGAGTTTCAATATCCCAAAGCTCATATCCTTGCACGATTTTTGCCGCAAAATGATGTGATAGATTCGTTGATGCAATTCAAAACTCGAGCTATTGTTGTCGCACGCGATTTAACTAAACAAGAAAAAGACTATCTTCGCAAAAATAAACGTGCCGTACGTTCAAAGATGATTGCTGTTGATGCTCTCGCTCTTATTGTGAATCCCGAAAATACAATCGAAATGATTTCACGCAAAGAAATTGGCGATATATTAACCGGTAAATTAACAAATTGGAATGAAGTTGAGCCAAGCAAGGTGGGTGACATTAAAATTGTTTTTGATAATGAAAATTCAAGCACTGTTCAATATATGCGTGATTCGCTTATGAATGGCGAGCCTTTCGGAAAGAATGTTTATGCTCAAGGATCAATCGAAGGTGTTTTCCAAGCAGTAAAAAACAGCAAAAATGCTATTGGTGTGATTGGTGTTAGTTGGATTACATCTGACATGAGAAACTCAGAAGTGTCAACCGAGGAAATGGTTGCTCAACTCAATGATGATAAAGGTGTGAATATGGCTGAATTTGATGGAACAGTGAAAGTGTTAAAGGTAATGGGTAACACTCGAGAAGCCTACAAGCCATATCAACAATATATCTATGATGGACGTTATCCGTTGTTCCGTCAAATATATATGATTATAGCAAGTGCCGGAGGCTCACTTGAACACGGCTTTTTTTCATTTGTTACAAGCTTCAACGGGCAAAAGCTAATAATGAAAACAGGAGTTATGCCAGCAGTGATGCACCCTCAAGTAGTGCAACTCGGAGAATAATATAAATGCTGAAATTTGAAATCAAACTAATAAACTAAACAATATTAAATTTTACACAAAATGAAAATTAAATTTTTGTTATCCCTATTTTTAGGTTCAGCTTTGAGCATGTCGGCTCAAGGTTATTTAGATGGTGTAGAATACTATCGTGCCGATCAATTTAGTGCAGCAAAAACAATTTTGGAACGCACATTAAATGATGCTGAAACTGATAAGGCTACATCATACTATTATTTAGGTATGGTTGCAATGGAAGAAAACGACAAGGCAACTGCAAAAGCTTGTTTTGATAAAGGTATTGCTGCTAATCCAAAGAATCCATACAACTATGTAGGTCTTGCAGCAATTGATTTGGCGAATGGTGATAAAAAAGCTGCTGACGCAAACATAAAGGAAGCAAAAAACCTTGGCAAAAAAGATGCTCAACTTCTTGTTGATATAGCTCGTGTATATTTTAATGCCGATGCAGTAGCATACGATAAAGATATTCAAAAAGTGATGAAAGATGCGTATAAATATGGCAAGGAAAATCCGGCTTATTACATCTTTATTGGCGATACACTCGCATTGAATATTAAAAACAATGCTGATGCTGGTAATGCCGCATCTGCTTATGACCAAGCAATATATTATGGCTCAAACAGTGCTGTGGCATACGTAAAGTATTCTAACTTGTATAAAAATGTAACTCCTCAATTCTCAATCGACAAGTTGAAAGAATATCTTTCAATTAACCCAAATTCAGCTCTTGCTCAACGTGAACTTGCCGATCGTCTTTATGATGCCGGTCGTTGGACACAAGCAGTTGCAGCATACGAAAAATGTATCAAAAATCCGAGCCACCTTGTAGAAGATGAAGAACGTTATGCAACACTTCTTATGTCGGGTGAAAAATTTGAAGATGCATTCCAAGTGGCTAAAGGTGTTATCGGTCGCACTTCAACTCCTAACCAAATGTATCGTGTAATGATGCACTGTAAAAACAGTCTTAAAGATTATCCCGAAGCAGCAAAATGGGCTCAAGAATTGTTGAAATCTAAAGGTGTGGCTAAAATCGTTGATATAGACCACTTGACATACGGTTCAATCCTTGAAGGTCTTGCGACTGTAGATACCGTAAATGCGACAACTCACAATGAGGCTGCTGTGGCTCAATATAAAGAAGCTCTTGCTACTAACAATAAATGCTATGATGCTTATAAAGCATTGTCTTCATTATATAAAACAGCAGGTGATTATGCAACGGCTGTTGATTATTATGACCAATTTATGGCTACAGGAACAGCTAAAGCGGGCGATTATCACTCTTATGCAGGTTTGATTCTTAATTATGCGAACCGTCAAGTTGAAGTTGACTCGGTTGCAGCTCTTGCTACTTACGACAAAGCTGTAGAAGCTGCTACTGAGGCTGTAAATCGTTCAAATAACCCTTATGCACAAGAACGTAAAGCGATTATTTTGTTCTCTAAAAATAAAGGTGTGATTACTGCTGAAGTTGCTCAAGCTTTTGAAAAAGTAGTAGAAATGCTTGACGTAGATCCTAATAACTTCAAAGAAGATCCTGCTACATATAAAACAGCATTAGGAACAATTGGAGACTATTACACTAAAGTGGGTGAAAATGAAAAAGCAATTGCTGCTTACAAACGTTATTTGCTTATTGAACCAAAACAAGCTGTAATTGATCGTGTTGCTTATCTCGAAGAACTAATTGCTAAAAACGCCGCGAATTAAGCGAAATTAAATATTAGATAAATTTGAGGTGTGTCAATTTGAAAATAATTGATGCACCTCAATTTTTTATCAAATTCTCCATAAGGAGATTATTGCAGTCCGTCCGGGTAACGTCGGAATTTACGACATTTACATCATTCCCGTCCTCCTGACGGCTTGGTGAGAAGGAGGATTATTCCCTTTCCGAGGGTATCGCTTCGCTCCCTCCCGGTTATTATAGACGCTACGCTCTCCCGTGCTTCGCATTTGCCCTTGAAAATGTTTTATCGTAATTAATGTAAATGTAAGGAGATATGTATGCGATGAGATCTAAGATTGTCTCAAGGGAAAAGATAGATACGATATTTGTTACATTGCCGAATGATAATGCTTCAGGAGTTGGAATAGCCGTTATGCTCTTAGGGTAAAACTGACCACCAATGACAATTAATCAAATCAAGTTGTGTTGTGTATTAATTACTTTTAGAACGACGCTGAGGCTTTGATTCTGTAGGAGTGCCTCTGAGTAGTTCTTCCATTTCGGGAGAAATGTTAAATACGTCCATTGGATATTTGGGGCGTATTGATTCGTACCATTTGAATTTGGGAAGATAGAATAACGTTTTTTTTGCCAAATATAATGGTGTAACAGTTCCGTTAGATTGCGACCATATTTTGCATCTTTCAAGCGTTTGTTCGTTGAAATGGGCTTCAAGGAAACTACTTTCAATGTTTACAATTTTATTATATGTTGAGTCGCTTTCGAGAGGAAGATAAATAGCCATTACGTTCCCATCAATGTTTAGTTGCTTTAGATCCCCGTTCTCAAATGTGGCAAACATTTTTTTGCCACTGAGTTGATTATAGAATTCCCCTTCGATATGTTCTGAAGCAAATCCGGTTTCAGGAAGACGAGCCCAATCGGCAGTAGAATCATTGAAATGTACTTCAATTATATTTCCTAATATCTGGCGATTTCTACCACTCCAAATTATAGGGAATTTATTCATTACCATTAGGGAATCTTGTTGGCGAAATGTCATAGAGTCGCACACGCCTTGTAGATCGCTGCGATATATCCTTACACGTGGATTTGCAACGATGAGGTGGGTCGTGTCGAGCGTTGTGGTGGGAATTGAATCTTTTGGGTTAAGCACCACTTCATTAATTACTCTGAACCCTCTCACTGTGTCGCCATGCATGTATAGCGTGTCGCCTTTAGAATATTCTAATGCTAAAGCATGTCCGGTAGCAAATGCACTATCGATAACTTCATTGTAGTATCCATAGTCGCCTTTGAGCTTGGTTTTCTTCTCGTTATCAGTTAAAATCATGTTGCCGTAGGCTTCGCCGTAGCCGTTTAATCGGTCATAAAATAAGGTATCGCCTTCAAGCACTTTGTTGTCTTTAGTGTGTATTTTTGAGTGGTCATAAAGGTTTGCAATTTTTGTAGAGGTGTTATAGTCGCCGTTGTCGGTGTAGATTATACCATCTTTGTTGGTTATTGTAGATGGGCTCAAAAGACGAGCCAAATGTGTGTTGGTATCGTAGTCGGCATTATAAGTATTTATAGTTGAACCATCACTTATGATAGTGGCGTCGGAATCAATATTCGCAATTTTAGTAAAAGTGCTATAATGCAACGATTCTGAGAAAATTTCACTTTTTTTACCGTTGGTTTTGTTGTTGTTGCATAAATACACGTTACCATAAAAGTTGGCAAGTTTTGTTGCTGGAGAATAGTCTCCTTCCTCCGATTCCAAGCGATTTTGTTCGTCGGTCATAACCCCTCCGGTGGTATAGAATCCGAGTTCTTCTTTGAGATCGTATTCAAAAATGTCGGTTTCGAGTTTTACATTGCGATTAATCAATTTAACGGTGTTGCCTTCGTAGGCATATAGAATAGCATGTTCGTCGTTTCCGAGATAGTTGAGAGAGTCGGCATATATGTTAAGGGTGTCGCCTTGCCACATGTGAATATTGCCGTAGGCATTAAATGAGTTTTCTTTATCGTAGAAGTGAGCACTGTCGCACATCATGAAAAAATCGCCATGACGAAATTTAACTTGTGCTTTTTTGCCAATCAAAATCAGGTATTCGTTGTCATTGTGTTTTAATAATGAGTCGGCTGCTTCGAGAAACACTTTGCCACGATTGCTGTGATCGGCCTTATGAATTGAGGGTTGCACTACTACTTTTTTCTCACTTCGGGCTTTTGTTGATTCCTTTTGATTTGATCCGAGTGCGATAGTTGGAAGTAGCACTAAAAACGCACACAAAGCCATCAAAACTGATGGCTTGCGTAGATTGTCGAATATTTTGTTATATAAAGTCATGTTTTGACTTTCCAAATTTATTTTGTCTTAATCCAATTATGTTCAAAGGTGCAATTGTTCCACCCATCTTCGATGCGAATAAACGTGTCGTCGATTTTTTTGTTTACCCAATCGGCAATGATTTTTGCTTTTGTCGATTTTTCATACATCGACTTGATAAGTTGGTAGTCGTCAGATAGGTTTGCTTTATGCCCATTGATTCGGTTTGTTAGTTTTGCAATTACCACGATGTCACGGTTGCGTTTTGGGTCTTTCATGATGAATGGTTTTGAAATCTCTCCCGGTTGAAGTTTGTCTATTTCGCGTGAAATTTCTTGAGGAAGTTGCGACATTTCAAAACGAGTTGTGCCTGAGGCACTGTTAACCATAATTCCCTTGCTGTTGCGAGTGTCTTTGTCTTGCGACACTACAGGAGCAGCTTCTTCAAAGGTGAATTTTTTGTCAATAATATCTTGACGCACAGAGTCAAGGCGAGCAATACCTGCCATCAAATCACTGTCTGAAACTTTGGGTCGTAGTAATATGTGTCGAGTGTTGATGCGGTCGCCACGTTTTTCGATAAGCTGAATGATATGATAGCCATATTGAGTTTCTACGATTTTTGAAACTTTCTTAGGGTCATTGAGATTAAACGCTACTGCTGCATATTCTGGTTCAAGGTGTCCGCGACCCATAAAGCCGATTTCTCCACCTCGCACACTGCTACCATCTTCGGAGTAGAGAATTGCTAATGTTGAAAAATCACTTTCGCCATTTGTTACGCGTGCTGCATAGTCGCGAAGTCGAGCTTTAACATCTTCAATCTCTTGGCGAGGAATATTGGGATTAATTGAGATGATTTGTACTTCAACTTGCATTGGCACAAAAGGAATACTATCAGCAGGCAACGTGCTAAAATACTTTCTGACGTCAGAAGGGGTTGTTTTAATATCCTTTGTGAGTTTGCTTTGTACTTGTTGCACACGTGATTGATTTTTCCACACCTCGGTCAGCTCTTCACGCATTTGAGGAATTGATTTGCGAAAATATTGTTCAACTTTTTCCTTTGAGCCTAAGTTGGTTATGTAGTAGTTGATGCGGCTATCAACTTGTTGTTGAATCATTGAGTTTTGCACTTCAATCGTGTCGATGTCGGCTTGGTGTAAGAACAGTTTTTCAACAGCCATACGCTCGGGTATCACACAATATGGGTCGCCGTTAATAGGAGTCCGTTCATATTGCATTTGTTGATACATTGCTTCTATCTCGGATTTGTAAATAAGTTGGTCGCCAATAACCCATGCCACTTCTTCGGCAATATTGTTTTGTGCAATCATTGAAATTGATGCTACTGCCGATAATATAATGCTCAATGTAATTGTTTTTATTTTCACTGTATGAAGTTTTTATCTAATTTGGTTTATTCTACAAAGTTAACCTATCTTTTTGAATTTATTATTCTAATTGAGAGTTTATTTTAGTTTTTTAAGAAGTATATAATAATTTGTAGGGAATTTCTTATTGAGGTGTGATGTTGGTTTTATGGAGAAAGCAGGTACAAAGGTGGTGATTACAGGAAGAGTTAAAAAAAACTGTGCCAAAAATTTTGACACAGTTTTGATGATTTATAGATTAAAATCTGATGCTTACTTTTGTTTGAGTTTGTTAAGCTCTTTTTCGTAAATTTTTACAGGGTATTTGGCTTTGAGGCTTTCAATCCATTCTTTTTCAAGTTTGGCTTGATAGTCAGATGTTACTTGACCTCTCACATCGGCAGCTTCTTCGGGAGATGTCAATTGTTTACCCATGTAGCCGAAATAGCATTGCCATTTATTTTTTTGAGCCTCAGGTTTTACTCCACCAAATGCGATGTAGTCAACAATAGGATTCTCGCCTTTAGCTGCAATTACACGTTCAACTCTGATGTCTTTGCGACCAAATTGTTGACGCAATGTAGTTGCTACAGAATCAATTGCAAGTTCTTTTCCCTCCAAGAATTTTTGAGCTTCGTTCATGATTGAATCATTAGATGTGAAAATTACGAAACCTTTGTATTTTGGAGATGTCCAGTTGTCATATTTTGCACGATTAGCTTGGAAGTATTGTTCAAGACCTTCCTTGTCTTTAGATGCTTTTTCCCATACATTGCGATTGCTGATTTCAAATAAAAGAATGCCGTCGCGATATTCGTTTACGAGATTGCGGAATTCGGGGTAGAAATCTTCAAGATGGCGACGCTCATAGTCCATTGCTTCAGCACCTAAGGCAACTTTCAAATTGTGGTTGATATCACCTTTGCCATAGTCTTTATTGGTATATAATGAAGCGTGTGTTTTGGCAAAAATCTTTTTAGCGGGAACGGTTTCATTGCCTACTTTGATAAGTGCCAAGTCGCTGTTTTTATATTTTGCAATAAATGTAGAATCATAAGCACCATATTTGTCGAGGTCTTTGATTAGTTTGTTGTAATTCTTTTGAATAATTGAAGCATTATGCTTTTCAATCATTTTAGCTTCCATTTCTTTTTGAGGGAGCAAGCCACGATCATCGTTGTTTATTGCCATTGTGATTCCGGGCTTGCATTCTTCAAGAGTGCCAATGCCTTTGTCGGCTACTCGATAGATGATGTGCCACCCAAATTGACTTTTTACCGGTTTCGACATTTCGCCGTTGTTGAGGGCAAATGTTGCTGTCTCAAATTCAGGAACCATTTGACCTGTTCCAAACCAACCAAGGTCGCCACCTTTTTGGCGTGAACCACATTCGGATTCAGTACTTGCAATTTCGCTGAACGCTGCGTTTAATTCGGCAGTTGATTTTGATGCAAGCACATTATAAATAGAGTCAATTTGTACTTTTGCTTTTTCGGCATCTTCAGGAGATTTACCATGGGTGAGTTTGAGAATGTGTTTTGCATTCACTTGACCACGAGCTTCACGGCGATCGTTAACTAAGATGATGTGGAATCCGGCAAATGTTTCAATCACATTGGAAACGTCGCCAATATTTGTTGCCCATGCTGCTTCTTCAAATGTATAAGGCCAACGATTTGCAGTAATCCAACCCATCAAACCACCGCGATTAGATGTAGAACGGTCGGTTGAGTATTTTTGAGCCAATTCAGCAAATGTACCGTTGCCGGCTTTGAATTCGTTGCGAATGCTATCAAGACGAGCCTTGCTCTCTTTGTTTTTTGCGGGGTCTTCTGAAATGTGAATCATGATGTGGCTCACATTAACCTCTTCTTTCATGCGATTGTAGGTTTCTTCGATAAGACGATTCATTGTTGATTTGTCTTCGAGGTAGGGGGTTGCCAATTCATTACGATGTCCGTTAAATTCATTACGGAATGCGGCAGTGGTGTCAATTCCGGCAGCTTCGGCATCAGCAACTTTAAGTTTATATGTAACAAACATGTCAACATATTCGTCGATTGATTGCTTTTCAACTTGTTGAGAATTGTTTTTGTTGTAAAGATATTCAAATTCGCTCAACTTAACGTCTTTGCCGTTAACTTTCATTAATGTCGGATTGTCGTTTTTGGCTGAAGCACAAAAGATTGTAGTGGCAATAAGTGCCAATGATACTAAACGTTTATTCATCGTTAATTAGTTTATTGTTAAGTAGCAGTATAATGCTTTAATGTTATACAAAAAAATATATAGAGATATAACGTAAAACGAGGTGGTTTTATTATATCTCTATATTATAATTTGTCATAATCCCATTGAAAGAATTATGGGAATATTAATTATTGGTGTGAAGCACTATAATTAGGAGCTTCGCTTGTGATAGCTACATCGTGTGGGTGGCTTTCGGCTACACCGGCATTTGTGATGCGAGTGAATTTTGCAGTGTGAAGTTTGTCGATGTTTTCTGCACCACAATATCCCATGCCAGCACGTAACCCACCAAGAATTTGATATACCACTTCATAAAGAGTTCCTTTGTATGGTACACGAGCAGCGATGCCTTCGGGGACGAGTTTCTTTGCATCACTTTCGTTGGCTTGGAAGTAACGGTCTTTTGAGCCTTTTTCCATAGCTTCGAGAGATCCCATGCCACGATATGCTTTGAATTTACGTCCATTGTAGATTATTGTGCTACCGGGAGATTCTTCAACGCCTGCAAGCATGCCACCAAGCATTACTGAATAAGCACCGGCAGCAAGAGCTTTAACGATGTCGCCTGAATAGCGAATGCCACCATCGGCTATCAATGGAACGCCTGTGCCATCAAGAGCTTTTGCTACATCGTAAACAGCACTTAATTGAGGAACACCTACACCGGCAATTACGCGTGTTGTGCATATTGAGCCCGGACCGATGCCAACTTTAACGCCGTCAGCACCATTTTCAACGAGATATTTGGCAGCTTCGCCTGTTGCGATGTTACCTACAACCACGTCAATGTATGGGTATTTTTCTTTAATTGCTTTCAATACGCCAACTACACCTTTTGTGTGCCCATGAGCTGTATCGATTACTATTGCGTCAACTCCTGCTTCAACAAGAGCGTCAACTCGCTCCATGCTGTCGCCGGTTACGCCAACACCTGCTGCTACTCGTAAACGACCGAGAGAGTCTTTACATGCGTTGGGTTTATCTTTAGCTTTGGTAATGTCTTTGTATGTAACGAGACCAATCAAATGATTTTCGCTGTCAACAACCGGAAGTTTTTCAATTTTATGTTGTTGAAGAATTTCAGCTGCTTCTTCAAGATTGGTTGATTGGTTTGTTGTAACGAGATTTTCTTTGGTCATTACTTCGTCGATAGGACGGTTGATGTCGTGCTCAAAACGTAAATCACGGTTTGTAACAATGCCTACGAGTTTATTGTTGTCGTCAACAACAGGAATGCCACCAATGTGATATTCTTTCATCATATTGAGAGCATCGTTTACTGTGCTGCCACATTTAATAGTTACAGGATCGTAAATCATACCATTTTCGGCACGTTTTACGGCGTGAACTTGGCGAGCTTGCTCGGCAATCGACATGTTTTTATGAATAACACCAATACCACCTTCGCGAGCTATGGCAATTGCCAATTGAGCTTCGGTAACGGTGTCCATCGCAGCTGATACGATAGGGGCGTTAAGAGTGATGTTACGAGAAAATTTTGTCTTTAGGCTGACACAGCGAGGAAGAACTTCCGAATAAGCCGGAATCAAGAGGACATCATCAAATGTGAGTCCGTCCATTTTTACACGATCTGCAATAAATGACATAAAAACGATGTTTTGAATTTTATTGCACGCAAAGTTATAAACTTTTCGTGATATTCACACCATAATTTTGTCAATTTATTCATTAATTTCAACTAAAAAAATGTTGTTTTATGCCATTTTTGAGATATTTGTTGTTTATTGCTCTGCTGATTCTTTTTCGCAGCCATTGAACTTGTAGATTATTGCCACGAAGATGCCGATTAAAATGAATGTTGCCATAATTCTGTTTTTTTAATATTGTTGATTTGATTATGGCACAAAGTTAATATAACCTATGGGCGAGAATCTGACGCAGGTAATGAAAATAAGGTTAATATGGTGTTGTATGAAATAAATAAGTCATCTATGTCGGTTAAGACTTAGATGACCTGTTTATTTGTTATGCTATGTTGTTTTATTTTAATATTGCATCGGCGAGTGCTTCCAAAGCTGAGAGATCGCTTTGTTTCATTGTAGAGCGAATTGTTATCGTGGGTTCAACTATGTCAAGTTCTTTCATTTTGCCAAGCATTTCTTTCATTACACGTCCTGCTGATGGTGCCCACGAACCGTTTTCAATGATACCTACGCGACGACGTTGATATGCTTTGAGTTTGAGATGGTGTAGGAAGTCATACATTGGAGGGAACACATCGCCATCGTAAGAAGAAGCGGCAACAATTAGTCGTCCGTATCGGAATGCGTCCTCTACGGCTTCGGCCATATCATCGCGACTCAAATCGGTAATTGCAACTTTTGCAGCTCCTTTCTCTTTTAATATTTCAGCCAATTTGAGTGCAGTGGCTTTTGTGCCACCATGAATTGATGCGTATGCAATGAAAATACCATCGGTTTCAACTTCATATTTGCTCCATGTGTCGTAAAGACCTATATAATATTCAAGATTTTCAGAGAGGATAGGTCCGTGAAGAGGACATATACATTTTACATCAAGTGTAGCGAGCTTCTTGAGCAATGATTGAACGGATATTCCATATTTGCCACAGATATTAAAATAGTATCGGCGAGCTTCGCAAGCCCAGTCTTCATCATGTGATAAAGCTCCGAATTTACCAAATCCATCGGCAGAGAAAACCACCTTGTCGGCATGGTCGTATGTAACCATAACTTCAGGCCAATGCACCATAGGAGCCATTATAAATTGTAGGGTGTGAGTGCCGAGACTTAATTTTTCATATTCATTTACTGCAATCGTACGCCCATTGAAATCTACTCCTTCAAAAAATTGAGGAAGCATAGCAATGGCTTTTGTTGAAGCTACCACTTTCATGTCGGGATATTTAGCCATAGCAGTGGCGATGTTGCCGGCATGGTCGGGTTCCATGTGTTGCACAATGAGATAGTCGGGAGTGCGACCATTGAGAGCTTCTTCAAGGTTAGCCCACCAATCTTTGCTCATGCGACAATCAACTGTATCCATTATTGCAATCTTTTCGTCTATAATGAGATAAGAATTATACGAAATCCCATTGGGAATTATATATTGACTCTCAAAAAGATCGAGCGTAGTATCGTCAACGCCGATATATTTAATTGATGGAGTAATATTTTTATTCATATTTGGAAATAATTTAATGTATAGCAAATTTCTTTGAAAAATGATGAAGGAACCTTTTTGTTATAGAAGTTTTGCCTGAGCCATTAGGTCCGGCAATAATTATTAATTCGGGTTTGTGCTTATCCATTTATAATGTTGTTTATGCGTTCTGCCCACATAGCTTTGTTTTTCGCAATATTGCTACGCATTTGCTCAAAGTGAGTTTCCGATGCTCTTTTGCTACTTTCGCGAGCTTCTTGAGCAGCTTCTTTCATGACTTGTTTAAGCATTTCATCGGTTGGTTCTTGACCGGTTCCGAATCTGTATGAATTCATTTCTTGTTCATACATAAAGATTTATCGATTATTGTTTTGCAAATATAACAAATTAAAGAATAACTTAGTCGTAATATTTGATATTGTTTGAAATAATGAATTAAACTATAACAATTTTTTTGGTTTAGTGGCTTGGAATTCTTTGAGGTAAGATGGGGTAGAGTATGCGAGGTCGAGGAATTGCTGTTGTGTGTAGGCTCGTTCGGCAAGTGCCATCATATCAACAGCAAGAGGATTAATATCATCGATAAAACGAGCATTAGGGCGTGATTCAAGCAATTCTTTCGATTTGTCGCTGCCATTGCCAAAGAATATAAGTTTTTCTCCTGCGTCGAGCCATTCGCGATATGATGTTTCATCGAGAATGAGTGGAGTGGGGGAAAGACGGGATCCAAGAGCCATGTCATAAACGGCAGTATATACTTCCATGCGACGAGCATCAATCATTGGCACAAAAAGTGAATCGGGGTCAATATCATGATTGAACATCACCGAAACAGCCATAATTTGCAGAGTGTCGATGCCAATGAGAGGAATATTGAGAGCGTATGCAAGCCCTTTAGCTTCAGAAAGCCCAATTCGTAACCCGGTATAACTTCCAGGTCCGATGCTCACAGCTATGGCGTCGAGCTTCATTTCTTTTTCGCGAAGATAGTCAAGACATGTTTTAATATAACCACTCAATAGTGCTGCGTGGTTTTGACCTTCGAAGTTTTCAAAGTGGGTTAGTACCATTCCTTCAGCTGTTACTGCAACCGAACAAACATTGGTGGAAGTTTCGATATTTAATATTACTGCCATTTTTTTGTAAGATTTTCGCTACAAATTTACGCATTTTCGTGCTTAAAACTTAACTTTGCAAAAAAATAAATATAAAAATAGCCTTATAATGTTATTATCAATGACGGGATTTGGCAAATCGGTGGTCGAAATCCCAAATAAAAAAATCACCGTTGAGATAAAATCACTCAACAGCAAACAGCTTGATATGACAGCACGAGTGCCGGCTGCATATCGAGAAAAAGAACTTGAACTTCGCAATCGCATAGCTCATAGTCTTGAGCGAGGCAAAGTGGATTTATGTGTGCATGTTGAAACGGTAGCCAGCGAAACCGCTGCAACGCTCAATATCCCTTTGATGGTTGAATATAAAAAACAGGTTGAAAAAATGTCGCAAGAACTTTCAATACCTATGCCCGAAGATTGGTATAGCGTGTTGTTGCGAATGCCTGAAGTAATGAAGTCTGAAACATCAACATCATTAAGCGAAGAAGAAAGCGAAGCTCTTGTTAAGGCTGTTGATGAAGCAGTTGAAGGCTTGATGCAATTTCGTCGTGAAGAGGGTAAGAAGCTTGAAGAGTTTTTTGCTCAACGCATTGAAAATATTCGAGCGAGATTAAGCGAAGTGCCTCAATATGAGGGTGAACGCATAGCAAAGATTCGCACTCGCATTGAAGATGGACTTGCAAAGCTTAAAGAGATTGATTTTGATAAAGGTCGTCTTGAGCAAGAAATGATTTTCTATATTGAAAAATTAGATGTCAATGAAGAAAAACAACGTCTCACTCAACATCTCAACTATTTCATTGAAACGATGAACGATACTCATGGGCAAGGGAAAAAACTTGGGTTTATCTCGCAAGAAATGGGACGTGAGATAAATACTCTCGGATCTAAAAGTAACCATGCCGAAATGCAAAAGCTTGTGGTGAGAATGAAAGATGAACTTGAGCAAATCAAGGAGCAAGTGCTAAATGTAATGTAACAGATTATGGCAGGAAAAATCATAATAATCTCGGCTCCCTCGGGTTGTGGAAAATCAACAATTATCAATGCTATCCTTGCAGAGGGGAAAATCGATATGCAGTTTTCGGTGTCGGCAACCAATAGGCTGCCTCGAGAGGGGGAACAGCATGGTGTAAATTACTTTTTTCTTACCGATGATGAATTTCGCAAAGCGATAAGCGAAGATGCCTTTGTTGAATATGAAGAGGTATATCCGGGACGTTATTATGGCACGTTAAAGAGTGAGGTTGCTCGCATTTGCGAAGCCGGACACAATGTGGTTCTCGATATTGATGTAAAAGGTGGAGTTAATGTGAAGAAACTCTATGGCGACCAAGCTCGTAGTATATTTATTATGCCACCAAGTGTAGAGGAGTTGCGTCGCCGCCTTGAAGGTCGTGCTACTGATAGTGCCGAAGTTATAGATGAACGTGTTGGAAAGGCTGAGTATGAAATAGGTTTTGCTAAAGATTATGATTTTCAAGTTGTGAATGATGACTTGGCAACTGCTATTGCTCAAACAGCAACGCTCATTGAAGAATTTGTGAAATAACAATCACAATTTGATTATAGGCGATGGCAAAGGTTGTGGGAATATTTGGAGGTTCATTTAACCCTGTGCATAAGGGTCATGTGATGCTTGCCAAATTTTTGAGCCAATCGCAATATCTTGATGAGGTGTGGCTCACGCTTTCTCCACAAAACCCATTTAAGGCGTCGAGTGATTTGCTTGATGATAAACATCGTTTGGCAATGTTACATCTTGCAACCAAAGGAATTGAGGGGGTTGAGGTTTGCGATATTGAATTATCGATGCCACGTCCATCATATACTATTAATACGCTTGAAGCACTGTCGCAACAATATCCCAAATATGAGTTTCGATTAGTGATAGGTGGCGATAATTGGAATGTGTTTGACCGGTGGAAAGATTATCAACGCATAATTGATGAATTTGGAGTAGTGGTATATCCACGTCCGGGTTATGAGTTAAAACCAATTCAAGATAAAAATGTTGTAACAGTTGAAGCCCCTCTTGCCGATATATCAAGTACAGAGATACGTAATGCAATAGCAAAAGATATTGATGTGAGTGCAATGTTACCACAAAGAGTGTGGAATTATATAAAGGAAAACAAACTATACAAATAATATATGGAACAAACAACACTAAATACTAATTCATTGGCTTTTATTGCACTATGTAATGAATATTGCATGGCAATAGAAAATGCACGAGAAAGCACTCGCGACGAATTTGTAGCCTCAATGTTGCGATTATTGCCTCGCATTTATATTGCTACAACCGATTTGCGAATAAACCCTCTTGCCGACGATGAAGATGCCTATCTTGAAAGTGTTCTTGAGGAAGATTACTATGAATCGGTACGTCGCAATGTTGAAAATCTTATGGGAGCTGATGACTTATTTCTTGAGGTATTTGAGGAGGATATGAAATATTCCGATACTCCTATTGCTGCAAGTGTGTCAGAAACTCTTGCCGATATATTTCAAGTGTTGTATAATTTTGTTGAAACAATAAAAGAAGCACATCAATCTATGATTGAAGTGGCTCTTGTGGCAGTGAAAAGTGATTTTGACAGTTATTGGAGTCGATTGCTTTGTAATGTGATGCGTCCACTAAATCACCTTCGCCACAATGCAAATGATGAAGATGAATATTAACCCTAAACCGGATAATTAAACATGGAAAATTCAAAAAAATATATTAATGACTTATTGTCGTTTATGGATAGCAGTGTAGTTAATTTCTATGCTGTAAAAACTATTCGTCAACGATTAGAAGCCAATGGCTTTACATGTCTTGACGCTACTGAAAAGTGGGAATTAGTACCGGGTGGCAAATATTATGTGGTGAAAAACAATTCGGCAATATTTGGATTTGTAGTTGGAGAGGGTGGAGCCTCAGCCGGTTATAAAATTATTTCGGCACATAGCGATTCTCCTTGCTTCCGCATTAAACCTAACCCCGAAATGGTGAGTGATGGTGGTATGATGAAGCTAAATACCGAAGTATATGGTGGCCCAATTCTCTACACATGGTTTGACCGTCCATTATCTATCGCAGGGCGTGTGATGCTTCGCACCGATGATCCGTTGAATCCCGAAACTCGATTGGTAAAGTTTGACCGTCCACTTTTGACCATTCCTCATTTGGCAATTCACTTTAATCGTGCCGTAAACGAAGGTAATCCACTTTCTCGTCAAAAAGATATGCTCCCTATTATAGGACAAATAAATGATATAGCCGAAAAAAACGGCTATGTGTTGCGATTAGTTGCTGAGGAACTTGGAGTTGATACGTCAGATATTATTGATTTTGACTTATCGCTTTATGACACAACAAAGGCATGCCTTGTGGGGGTAAATAATGAATTTATCACATCGGGACGTCTTGACGATTTAAGCATGGCTCATGCTGCGATGACAGCGTTGCTTGAATCGGGCGATGGTGCTCAAACTCGAGTTATGGCAATCTTTGATAACGAAGAAACCGGCAGTGGCACAAAACAAGGAGCAGCATCGCCTGTTCTCGATCATATTTTGCGTCGCATAAATGCGTGTCAAGGGGGTAATGAGGAGGATTATCTGCGTGCAGTGGCTCGCTCGTTTATGGTGTCGGCCGATAATGCTCATGCCGTTCACCCCAACTATGTAGAAAAACAAGATCCTACAAATCACCCGGTGCTTGGTGGAGGACCGGTAATCAAGATAAATGCCAATTGCAAGTATATGACCGATGCCGATTCGGCAGCAGTGTTCAAAACCATTTGTGAACGTGCCGGAGTGCCATGCCAATATTTTGTAAACCATAGTGATGTGGCAGGAGGCTCAACACTTGGAAATATCTTAACTTCTCAAATCGACCTTCGAGGTGTGGATATGGGTGCTGCCATGTGGGGAATGCACTCTGTTCGCGAAACTGCATCAACAATCGACCATATCTATACAATTCGTGCTTTCACTGAGTTTTTTAACTGCTAAAGTGTGTATTAAGCAATAAAATAGCAAAAGGGATTGTCCTCGCGGGCAATCCCTTTCTAATAAATACTAATCCTAATTTATAATTGCATCTTGTGGTTAATAAGTATCAATATAAGAGTGAGATTTAAGGAGATTTATTTGTTGCAATTTCTCTTGCTGAACGCAACAAGCATCCACACCATTTTTTCTTGAGTGGCGATGTAGCCTGTGAGCATATCGGCAGTAACAACATCGTGAGCTTCTTCGGCAACTGCGAGTGCTTCTTTTTCAAGCCCGATGAGATATTTATAAGCGTCAAGAATGTGGGTTACTGCACTTTCACTGCATGTGATACCTGTAACTTCGGGAAGTTTGGCAACTTTGAGATATTCACTGAAGCGATTTTCGGGTGTTGCACCGAGCATTAAGATGCGTTCAGCCACTTCGTCGATTTTGCTTGCCATGTCGTCATACATGCTTTCAAATTTTTCGTGCAGCACGAAGAATCCGCGACCTTCGATGTGCCAGTGCATACCACGAAGATTTGTATAATGAACTTGGAAATCGGCAAGGAGTTGTTTCAATGTGTTAACTACTGCGTTTGCACTATTTTCATTCATGTGGAGATAATCTAAAGTTTTCATAATCTTAATTATTTTGAGTTGTTAATATTTTTTCTTTTCTTTGTATTGCAAAGATATATCGGGTATCATAACTGAGCAACCGACAAAATCTATTGCACGATAGATAGAATTTATAATTGTATATAACATATTGTAGGATATGACTTTACAACAACTTGAATATATTGTGGCTCTTGAGAAATTTCGCCATTTCACCAAAGCTGCCGAGTATTGCAATGTAACACAACCCACATTGAGTGCGATGATTCAGAAACTTGAAGATGAACTTGAAGTGAAAATCTTTGATCGTTCACAACAGCCCATCGCACCCACAGCAGCCGGAGCTATAGTAATAAAACAAGCAAAAGAGGTGCTTGTTCAAGCCGAGCAGATAAAAAATCTTGTGCAAGAGCAAAAACAAGAGGTGGCAGGAAAATTTACATTGGGAATTCTTCCTACAATTGCCCCATATCTTTTACCCCGATTTTTTTCAAAGCTGATAGCGAAATATCCCAAACTCGAGATACGCATCGCCGAGATGAAAACTTCGGAAATCAAACGAGCCTTACTCTCGGGTGATATTGATGCCGGTATTCTTGCCGATATTGACGGAATGGACGAATACACAACTACACATTTATTCCATGAGCCTTATATGACATACGTGTCAAAGTCATGCCCGTTATATGAAAAGCAGTTGGTAAAAAGTAGCGACTTACAAAATCATCAACTATGGTTACTCGACGAAGGACATTGTTTCCGTGATCAAATGGTGAAATTTTGCCAAATAAAGTCGGCACAAGAAAGTCAAATGACTTATAGCCTTGGAAGCATTGAAACCTTTATGCGTATGGTTGAAAGTGGTTGTGGTGTTACATTTATTCCATGGATGGCAACACAACAGTTGAGCGAAAGCCAAAAAGAGTTGGTGCGACCCTTTGCTATACCTGTTCCCACACGTCATCTTGTAGCTGCTACTAATAAAAATTTTATTCGTCACACAATACTACAAGCAATCGTTGAAGAAATACAAGCCTCAGTGCCAAAAGCAATGCTTTCTCTCGCTACATCGCAAGTATCGGTATATTAATATTATAGTAAACAACAAACATAGAGAATTATGAAAAAACTAATTACCTTGTTTCTTTTATCGGTAGCCATTGTGGCGATGGCCGACACACCGAAGTATCTCACTCTACATGGAGGAGGAAAAGTTAAATCCTATTCAATCGGCGACATTCGCAAGATAACCTTTGGCAAACAAACCGCCAATAATCTTGAAGTGTATCTGAAAAGTAATCCC
>CAJGDJ010000015.1 GCA_904502025.1 uncultured Muribaculaceae bacterium | reverse complement strand
TCGAATAAACCTATTGAAATCAAGAATTAAAGTAACGGTATAGTAACGAAACTTTGTCATTTCTTGGCTTTTCATTGGCATTTGATGGCACAGTAACATCTTGGCAAACATTGTTAAATCGCTAACAGACAACATTCTTTCTCCGTTTCGCACTCACTTTCGTTTCTTTGTTGTATCTTTGCATAAGATAATATAAAACTATTGGTGTTATGACTCGTATTTTGATTATAAATGGGCCCAACCTCAATCTTCTTGGCGTGAGAGAGCCGGGAATTTATGGGAATAGTTCAATGGAAACATATCTTGAAACTCTTCGTTCGAGATACTCCAACTATACTATAGAATATTTTCAAAGCAATCATGAGGGAGAAATCATTGACAAGTTGCATTCGGAGGGTTTTGATGAGGGATTGAAAGGTATAGTACTCAATGCCGGAGCCTATACTCACACATCGCTCGCTATTGCCGATGCTATATCAGCTATCAATGTTCCCGTAATAGAGGTGCACATTTCAAATGTTCATGCACGCGAAGAGGTGCGTCATCGATCAATGATTTCGGGAGTGTGTTGTGGCGTTATTGCCGGTTTTGGAATGGATAGCTATCGTCTTGCAATTGAAGCCATCAAGGCTCGATAAAAAACAAAATTATGCAAGAAGAATTAGAAGAATATATCCTCAATCACATTGATGCCGAGCCGGAGATGATGCGTCAACTCAATCGCGACACACATATCTATCATCTTTATTCGCGTATGTGTTCGGGACATCTTCAAGGGCGTATGCTCAAGATGTTCACTCGCATGATTCGACCTCAACGCATTCTTGAACTTGGTGCGTTTACCGGATATTCAGCCCTTTGTTTTGCCGAAGGTATGCCCGAAGATGCTGAGTTGCACACTGTCGAGATTGACGACGAGATAGAAGATTTTATTCTTGAACGCTTCAATGCGTCGCCATACGCAGATAGAATGCATCTACATATTGGCGATGCAATGGAGATTGTACCTACGATTGATGGGGAGTTTGACCTTGTGTTTATCGATGCCAACAAACGTAACTATGTCGATTACTACAACCTCGTATTGCCACGAGTGCGTAAAGGTGGTTTTATCCTTGCCGATAACACACTCTGGGATGGTAAAGTCATAGAAGAGAATCCTCGCGACCCTCAAACATTGGGAATTCTTGAGTTTAACGACATGGTAGCTCGCGACCCTCGCGTAGAAAAAGTGATACTTCCACTTCGCGACGGTTTAACTCTGATACATAAGTTATAAGTAATTGTAGGCAGAGTTAAAATCTCAATATTCATCTTTTTCTTCGACGAATGTTAGTCTGTCGCCGGGATCGACGATAAGAGGAGTGAAGTGATTTAATGGCAGACTGGAGCCATCAATGGTAAATGGTGTAACAACCCACTCTTTTCCGTCGGCATCGCAATATATGCTAACCGAAATATCTTCCCTCTCGGATTTTAGTGTTTGTGTTCCGGTTATGAATGCAGCGACAATCATATCGCCGTTTCTTAAATGAGCCGTCCCCATATATTTTTCGCTTTCGCAAAAGCAATTAAAATCAATTTCAAGAACTTCGGTTGGTAGCAATACAAATGGGAATCCCATTGTTCCATAGAATTTAGAGAATGAGGAGATGAGATATAAATCATCTGCATCGGGAACTCCACGTGTTTTTTTAAGAGTCCACCATGGCAATTCGTTATCACGAGTGGCGTCAAAATATACTTGACCATTTTTTGACTCACTATACATTTGTGCTACGGTTTCGACCTCTTTGCCTAACGTTATTTGCCAACGAGTTGTATCAACATAGTGGAAGACTATAGCAAAAATCAAAACCGATGAAATCACACCACTTGTGGTGCGATTGATTTTATAATCATGTGAGGTTATCCAACGGAATATGGCGATTATGGCAAATACTTGAGCAAACCAGCCACTACGACCTACAACTCCCGACATTGCACTAAAACACATGGAAGCAATTGCTGCTACTGTATAAATTATCCAAGGAGTGTGTGCTGCATTAATAATTGCTTTGCGTGTATTTGCAAGGCAGAGACCTACGGCAATCAAAATCAATAATAATAACGCAATGCTATCGCTTTTGAGCAATAATAATAAAAGAGGGTCATCGGGAGTGGTGTTTTGTCCCAAACGGCTCCATAATGATGGTGCAAAAAATCCCCATGCCACGCCACACATAAACAGTATAACCATGCGACGTTGTATTGTATTAAGTTCTTTCCACACATTTGTCATTATTTGATATGCAATCAATCCACAAGCTAATGGCACACCTATTGCCTCATGCATCATTCCGGCAATGGGCGATAGTAAGTAACACCCCCATTTCCCAATCCATGAAGATGATGCTTTGTTATTTTGGCGTTGCAATAAATATAAAAACAACAAAGGCAATAATGTGGCAATAATATAATTATAGATACACACAAATGCTTGCATTGAGTCCCACCAAGGGAGAACGAATACCAATAATGCTAATGCAATAACCGAAGCGGTAATGTGATTTGATTTGAATTGGCAATGTTTCAACACAATCCACATCATCGAAGGGACTGAAACGGCAGCAATCAGTGCGTTTATCCAGTGTGGGAGTGTGATGAATAAAATGGGATTTATTTTGTCGGCAAGACGTCCATTTGTGTCAAGCCAATGTCCAACAAAGAAAAAAGGATAACGCCATATAGGGTGCGTCTCAAAATATTTTGATGTTGACACCATGTGAGCAAGGTCATCACCCGAATAGGGCATAAACATTTCAAATATCACATAGCATATAAATATGAATAATATTAATATACCAAGAATCCACGATTTTTTTGACATTGACATGACAATAGGGGTTTGCTATAGAAAATGCTATTTTTTCAAAATGAATTTCAAAGGCTCAGCCACTCGAGTTGCCCAAGCACGTTCTTCGTGGGCGTGACCCGGGAAAAATGGAGTCATCAAACGCTCATTTTTATACCCAAGAGAGTCGGCAAGAGCATTCATCGCGTGAAAATATGGGATATATACCGAGTCAATTGTTTTGTCGCCACAATCCATGTATAGTCGATGCTTGCCGGTGCGTGGCAATGACTCAATCAAATAGCGACGCATCGCCTCGGGGAAGTCGTCGTTGCGAGTTATTGCTCCACTCCAGTGAGTTGAGAGACAACCTGCCGAGCCAAATACTTGTGGATATTCACACATACCATAAATTGAAATCAATCCACCCATACTCGACCCCATAATTGAGGTGGCTTGCATTGTGGTGTCGATTGAGAAGTTCTCGTTTATCACAGGACGAAGGGTATTAACGATAAATGCGAGGTATTCATCGGCACGATAAAGCCCTTTGCACATATATTTATCAATAAACGTTTTAATACTGTCGGTAGCGAGGTATTTGAGTGGTTTTTCGGGCATAAGGTCGCTCAATCGAGTTGTGTCAACGCTATAAACGCCTACCACGATTGCAGGGCGAATACTGTCGGTAGCAATCAATTTGCCCATAACCGAGTCAATCTCCCATGCTTGATGATTCCAAGTGGAATTGGCATCAAATAGGTTCTGACCGTCGTGCATATAAATAACGGGGTATTTCACATGTTTTGAATATCCATCGGGAGTCCACACATCAACCTTTATCGTCTCGTTCATTTCGGGGGAATAGAGGTCGATATGTTTTAGCTCGCCACTTGTAACAGTCAAAGGAGAATCAGAAAAATCAGTTTTATTGTTACGAATATTCCGAATAACAAATGGCAAGAACGCCAGCACCAAAGTTGTAATTATCCACTTTTTCATCTTGCAAGAGGGTATTTTATCGCTTTGAAATATCAACCTTCACCGTTGGGGGAAGGTCGTTATTGCGAGTGTTTATTGCGTCGATTGTTTCGTGAGCAAGGTGCATAAATGCTTGTCCTGCGATGCTGTCCTCAAGTGCGATAGGAGTACCATTATCGCCACCTTCGCATATAGTTCCCACAACAGGTATTTGAGCGAGGAGTTTTACGCCAAGTTCTTTTGCAAGTTCCACGCCACCCTCGCGACCGAAAATATAATAGCGTTCCTCGGGGTGAGGAGCAGGGGTGAACCATGCCATATTCTCAACCAATCCCAAGATGGGCACGTTTACTTTATCTCCCATAAACATTGCGATTCCCTTGCGAGCATCGGCAAGAGCCACTTGTTGTGGCGTGCTCACGATAACCACACCTGTAATGCCAAGAGTTTGCACGAGAGTGAGGTGAATGTCGCTTGTGCCGGGAGGCATATCAATGAGGAAATAGTCAAGCTCTCCCCAATCGGTATCGGTAATGAGTTGTTTGAGAGCATTTGAAGCCATTCCTCCACGCCACAATACTGGTGCATTTTTGTCAACGACAAAACCTATTGAAAGCAACTTAATTCCATATCTTTCGACAGGGATAATGAGGTCGCGACCATCGACATTGTGCATGAAAAGATGTTCGTCTTCAACGCCAAACATTTTAGGCACCGATGGACCAAAAATATCAGCATCAAGCAAGCCTACTTTATACCCTTCACGAGCGAGAGCAACAGCGAGGTTGCTTGCTACGGTTGATTTACCAACACCACCTTTGCCCGATGATATACCGATGATGTTTTTCACGCCTGGGAGTGGGTTAGCAGGTTTTTCGGGTAATGGTTTGCGAGTTTTTACTGCGATATTGCCCTTAATGTCAACCTCAGGAGAGATATATGTGAGAATAGCTGTTTCGGCAGCCTTTACGAGCGATTTGATAAATGGGTCGGTAGGTTTTTCAAAGATGAGAGAAAACGACACTTTGTTACCCTCAATGCGAATATCGTCTTCAATCATATCAAGTTCCACGATATTCTTACCATTGCCTGGATAACGCACATTTTTCAATGCATCAATAATCAATGCCGGATATAAACGTTCCATTATATATGTTTTTAGATAAAACTTTGTTATACCTTGCAAAGATACAACAAAGTGATGAATTTATATTGAAAAAAATCCACATCTCCGATAAATTTAATACCTTTGTGTATTGAATAACATCATAATAATTTAACCGATTTATCTAAATATATGACTGAGTCAGCAAAGCCAAGAGCAGAAAGGAATCGCACACTTACAATATCGAAAGAGGAAGTTCCTATATTGGAACAACTAATTGCGACAAACGAATCTATTCAGAACGATTTTCATGATAATATGATTATTAATGGAGATTTATATGATTGTTTAGATAATATCCCAAATGAATATTTTGATTTAATAATAATAGATCCACCATATAATCTTGATAAGAATTTCAATGGCACGAAATTTTCTGCGATGAAATCAGATGCGTATGAGGAATATTTGCGTAGTTGGTTTTACAAAGTGTGTGATAAACTAAAATCAAATGGTTCTCTTTATATGTGTGGCGATTGGAAATGTACTTCTTCTATGCAACGAGTTATAGAAGAAAAACTAACTATCATAAATCGCATTTCGTGGCAAAGAGAAAAAGGTAGAGGGGCAAAGTCAAATTGGAAAAATGGAATGGAAGATATTTGGTTTGCAGTGAAGAATCCTAAAAATTATTACTTTGATGTAGAATCGGTTATGATGAAACGTAAGGTAATTGCACCTTATAAGGTTGATGGGAAACCAAAAGATTGGGAAGAAACAGAGAATGGGAATTTCCGAATTACGTATCCATCAAATTTTTGGGATGATATTAGCATTCCTTTTTGGTCTATGCCAGAAAATACCGACCATCCTACACAGAAGCCTGAAAAACTATATGCAAAGCTAATCCTTGCTTCGTCTCGTCCTGGGGATAACATTTTTGACCCATTTTTAGGAAGTGGTACTACTGCTGTAGTTGCACAAAAATTAGGTAGAAATTTTTGTGGAATTGAAATTAATAAAGAGTATTGTTTATGGACTGCAAAGCGTTTATTAAATGCTCAGGCAGACAATACGATTCAAGGGTATGCCGATGGTGTTTTTTGGGAACGAAATTCGTTAGGAGAACAAAAAAAGCAAGCAAAAACGGATATTGTCTATAGGAAAACAAGAACACAAAATAGTTTATTTGATTAGAATATAAATATACTAGTAATGAAAGATTTTTCTCTTGAAGTTGTTGCGAATGAGATTTTGAACGACTTAAAAAATAATGCAACTGAAATTGTTAATGGTAGCTCTTTATCTTCGCCACGAGCAATTGGAGATGCTGTACAAGATTATTTGGGTGAAACCGGATTGCCAAATGTTTTATCAAAATATGGAATTTCAGTAAACGATGAATTTGGTCGTAGGGCTATGGAGGATATTGCATTTAAGGATTTTGATGGGAATTATTATGCAATTGATGTTAAAACGCATAATGAAGATACAATGTTTAATATGCCAAATTTGATTTCAGTAAGACGATTGGCCACATTCTACAAAAATGATGACAAAAACAATTTTTGTATATTAATCATATCTTATAAAGTGCAACAAAATGAACTTAACTATACTTCATGCCATTTTAAGAAGATTGAATCTTTTGATTGGGAGTGTTTGACTATTGGAGCTCTTGGGTGGGGTCAAATTCAAATTGCCAATTCAAACAATCTTAAATTTACAGAAATTACTTGTCGTAAAACATGGATGTTGCAGTTGTGTGATAACTTGTCTGCTTTTTATGATGAAGAAATTGGCAAAATTGGAGAACGAAAAACATGGTTTGGCTCAATAAAAGAATATTGGCAAACAAGATAAGGTAATGATGCCAAATATTAGATAAAGGTAATTATATATGCAAAATGGAGATGTGAGAATAATGCACATCTCCATTTTTATTTGTTGTGGAATGTTTTTATTCTTTAGGTGTTACTTTGGTGTTGCAGAGTTCGGGACATTGGAGTTCTCCACGAGAGAAACTGCGGTAGGTATCAAACTCGATTTCCACTTCGGGCTCTTGCAACTTGGTGGTGTGGTCGAGAGGGAAGCTGATGTATTTTATTGTCAACCCTCGGTCGAGCCATTGTTGCTCGTAGAATGTTTTGATTTCGAGAATATCGCTCACATAGTCGGAGTGATATAGGTCGTTGGTATCGACAATGGCTGGTAGTTGATTGAGTTCTACAAGCAAGTGAGTATATGTATAAAGGAATGGGCTATCGGTCTTGAGATGCACAAGTCCTTCGGGCTTCAATACCTCGCGATACAATTCAAGGAAACGAGTAGAAGTGAGGCGTTTACGTACTTTTTTCATTTGAGGATCGGGGAATGTAATCCAAATCTCGGCAACTTCGTCTGCTTCAAAGAAATGTGGTAGTAATTCGATATTAGTGCGAAGAAATGCCACGTTTTTAAGCCCTTCGTTGCGAGCTTGGCAAGCTCCGGTCCACATGCGAGCTCCCTTGATGTCAATGCCTATGAAGTTCTTATCGGGGAACTTGCGAGCTAACCCTACTGCATACTCACCTTTGCCACACCCTAATTCAAGAACGATAGGGTTGTCGTTGTTGAAAAACTCTTTGTGCCAATTCCCTTTCAAGGGGAAACCTTGTTCTTTTAACACAGCAAAGGGATATTGAAACACAAAGTCAATGGTTTCCATATCCCTAAATTTTTTAAGTTTATTTTTTCCCATATTATGGTAGAAAATTCTGAATCAATTAGTTGTGGCGAGCCACTTTTAATGTTGCCATTGAATTATCGGCAAGAATTACTTTTACGATATATAAAGGTGAATACCAATCGGCTGTATTTATGACAACCTCTGTGTTGTTGGGAGTCTCAATAGCATATTGACGAGCCGATGAGTCAAAAATGCTTATCTCTTTTATCTCGCTATCAGCTTTTACAATTAGGTCGTAACCTGCAAAATATGCCGAAATTCGATTAGAAATTTCTTCGTTGATAACATTTTCCACCTTTGACATTCCATTTACGATAAATTCTTTCCATTGGTCGGCCGATTTGAACGAATCTACCATGTCTTCCGATACAGTCAATGTAACGTTTGATTGTTCTACTCCGTTCCACACACTTTCTCCAAGTTCAGGCACCTCGCTAATGCCATCTGCATTAAGTTGAGTCAAAGACGTCCACCCTTCAAATGCGTTATCACCAATATATTGAAGCGTGTGAGGTAATGTAAATGTAGTTACGTGGTGCATATCAATTAACGCATAATTACCTATTGATATGATATTTTGATTTAGTATATTTGTTGTATCTATGCTACTGTTGCCTTTGAAGATATAGTTAGGAACAGCAGTACATGATGCAGGTAAATTAAAGGCTACAAGCGAAGCATCATCAAAGAATGCACCTTCACCTATTTTTGATGTGTTATTGTTCATTGTAGCAATGGTTAAAGCTTTGCATTGAGCAAATGCCCATGCACCAATCGAATCAAGTGATTCCGAAGCAGAAAAATCAATACTCTTTAGTCCACTGCCTTGAAATGCACTGTTACCAATTACTTTAATAGTTGGGGCAAATGTGAATGATTCAAGTGATACACAACCGGCAAATGCACTTTCTCCAATTTCTATAAGTGAATTAGCTGACACATTGTTGAGCGATTTACAACGAGCAAAAGTAGATGCGTTAATTTTGCTGACACCAAGGTTTATTGTTGCTAATTTGTCGCAATCAACAAAAGCATGGGCACCAAGTGTTCCTACATTTGCTGGAATTGTTACCGATGTTAATTCATCACAATTAGAGAATGCTCCCAATCCAATTTCTTTAACTGATTCAGGTATTATTATGGTAGATAGTTTGGTTGAAGAAAAAGCTCCATCTCCAATTATTTGTAATTCGTTAGGCAGCTTGATTGATTGTATTTGACTGCCGGCAAGAGCATATTCAGGAATCGCATTGGCTTTATAGTCGGTTTTCCCAAGCAGAATTGGATTGCCCGAATATGCCACAATTGTGGTTTCGGATAAATCAAGAGAAGTTAAAGATGGCATCTTATTGGCTATAAATTCAAAGTCGCACGCATTGATTTCTCCTTTTACTACGAGGACAGTTTCTCCTGTGTTTTCTCCCACTTGAGAGGCAAGATTACCCGGTGTGGTTGTTACAGAAATTGCCGATGCACATAGACTCATCGAAGCCATTAGAGAAAAAAAACTCAATTTTATATTCATAGAGTGGAATATTAGCTTTTTAACACAAATAACCTATTTTACGAAGTTACAAATTATTATAATCTGCAAAGTTAATAAAATTCTTGAATAAACAAGTATTTTAGATTCACAAGCACAATTATTTACACTATCTTTGCAGTGAATAATTATTGAAATGCCCAACGATAGTCGATTTCATATTCTTACCAATGCAGAACTGGAGGGAATTCAGCTCCCAAAACTATTCACTTTCCCGTTTTGCTATGTGCCACATCATTTATGCGTGTTGGCTTCGCAGCATCTGCGTGAATATATAGACTCTCGACAAGATTGGAGAGAAGAATTGTCGCAAGGGAAAATGATGGGTGTGCTTGTGGTGCAAAAAGATAATGAAGTAGGTTTTCTTGCCGCTTTTTCGGGGAATCTTGCTCATAATAATAATCATGAATATTTTGTCCCTGCTGTATATGATTTACTATCTCTTGACGGTTTTTTCCCTCCCGAAGAGACTCAAATTTCAGAAATTAATGCAAAAATCAAATGCGAAGAGAGTAGCTCTAACCGTCAATCTCTTATCTCTCAAATATCTGAAGCAACAAATAAGTCAAAAGCTGAAATTGATGCCTACCGCGAGTTGATGCAAAAGTCTAAAATAGAGCGTGATAATCGTCGTCGAGAGGGAGTCGATGAAGCTTCGCTTATCGCTGAAAGTCAATTTCAGAAAGCTGAACTAAGACGCATTCGCAGTCGTTGGCAAGAGTTGTTAACTCAACTCAAAGAGCAACTTGCTGAGAGTGATCGAATAATCACGGAATGGAAAACCGAACGAAAGCAACGCAGTCAAGCTCTTCAAAAACGAATTTTTCAGAATTTTGTGATGTTGAATGCTCGTGGCGAGTGCCGTGATTTATGTGAAATTTTCGCCCATTCTCCACAGGGATTGCCCCCTGCCGGTGCCGGTGAATGTGCTGCTCCTAAATTATTACAATATGCCTATATTCAAGGATATAAGCCTCTTGCTATGGCTGAATTTTGGGTGGGACAATCTCCTAAAGAAGAGATACGCCATGATGGTCATTTCTACCCTTCATGCAAAGCCAAGTGCGAGCCTATTTTGGGGTGGATGTTGCAAGGACTTAACGTAGAGCCTAATCCTCTTGAAGCCTCAACTCAACCAATCGAAATTGAGGAGCTTTATGATGATGATTTTATGGTGGCAGTAAACAAGCCGCACGAAATGCTTTCTGTTCCCGGAAAATTGTCGGCTATTTCTTTGCAAGAACGAGTGCAAGAACGTTATCCACAATGTGATATACAGGTAGTGCATCGTCTTGACATGGCTACGTCGGGAGTACTGCTTTTTGCTAAAAATCGCATAATTCATAAGGCGTTGCAAAATATGTTTGCATCTCGACAGGTCAAGAAACAATATGTTGCGATTCTTGATGGTGTTGTAGAGGAACATAGTGGAATAATCAACCTTCCTTTGATACTAAATCCCGATGACCGTCCACGTCAAATTGTCAGCTACACTCATGGTAAACAGGCTATAACTCATTATGAAGTGATTGAGATAAAAGAGGGAAAAACACGAATATATTTTTATCCCGAAACAGGTCGCACTCACCAACTGCGGGTACACGCATCACACCCCGACGGGCTAAACGCACCTATCATTGGCGACGCACTCTATGGCACTCACGCATCGCGACTTCATCTCCATGCTCAAACAATAATATTTGTTCACCCTATCACAGGTCGTGAGATTTATATAACAACTCCTTGTCCATTCTAATTCACAATTGTTAAAAAAATGCAAAATAGGGGGGGTAAATGTTATTTATTTATATTTGCACCACTTTTTGATTATTAATCCTAAAAATTAGAAAAAACAATGAAAACATTTAGACTTTTTGGCATTATTATGATGCTTGTAATGGGAATGTCTTTTACTTCATGCGAAGATGATGAACGTCCTCTAACCGGAACATGGATGGCAACTTATGAAGGAGATGTGTTGGTAATCCATTGTAACTCAGATGGCAGTGGATACGTTGGTGATGGTGTATATGGAGACCAATTCTCAGATTATATGGTAGTAGATGGAATATTACAAATAAGATGGGAAGGGGACGATGATTATGATTTTGAAGGTTATGTAAGAAATGTTAGTAAAAAGACATTAGAATATCGTTATGATATTGATGAAGATTGGGTAACTTTCTACAAACAATAATTTTAATTTAATAATATTATACTATCAGGGGAGCTTCATAATGAGGTTCCCCTAATTATTGTTAGATATTTGTCTTAAGAATATCACATCTTCAGGTTTGCCCGGTTTGAAAATATTTTAATTCATCATTTTTAGTCTTTAATTATTAATTATCTTGTATCTTTGCAAGAACGATAAAAATAAGAAACGATGATAAAAAATCTATTGTTTGACCTTGGAGGCGTGATAATGGATATATGCCGATTGAATTGTGTGGCGTCGTTTGAACGTCTTGGCATGAAAGATGCCGACAGTTTTCTCGGCGAATATAGTCAAAAAGGTCCATTTCTTCAACTCGAGGAGGGTGCAATTAGTGAGGAGCAATTTCGTGATGCTGTGCGACAATATATTGATGGCGAGGTGAGTGATGAGCAAATCGACAAAGCTTTTTGTGATTTCTTGGTGGGTATTCCCTCGCATCGACTTGTCGAATTGCGTGAACTCAAAAAGAATTATAACATATATATGTTGTCAAACACCAATTCGATTATGTGGCGTTCACGTATTGCTGAAGATTTTCGCCAAGAGGGATTGGAACGAGAAGATTATTTTGATGGCATTGTAACTTCGTTTGAGGCTAAAAGCATCAAGCCCGAAGCAAAAATATTTCATGCTGTTGTGGAAAAATTTGGCATTAAGCCCGAGGAAACACTATTTCTCGATGATTCGCAAAAGAATCTCGATGCAGCAGCCAAAATGGGATTCCAAACACTTTTGATTACTCCCGGAAGTGAATTTTTTGAATTACTCAAATCGGTGTAAATGAAGCTATTGAGGCAAAATCAAGTAGATGTTGAAGTTCAACGTATTGCAGTTGTGGGTACGTTTGACGGAGTGCATCGTGGGCATCGTTTTTTGCTTGATTTTATGATGTCGCAAGCACAGCAACGCTATTTGGAGCCATCGGTAATCACTTTTTCTCAACACCCTTTGACGGTTATTCGTCCTCATAATGTTCCTAAACAGCTTACTACTATCGATGAACGCATTTCTATGCTTCAAGAATGTGGGGTAGAGTCTTGCATAATGCTTGATTTTGACGACGAATTGCGTAGGCAATCGGCTCGTCAATTCCTTGAAATGATACTGAGCGATTACGGAGTAAAAGTTTTAGTTATAGGTTTTAACACTCGTTTTGGGAGTGATTGTATCGATAGTTTTGAAGAATATGAAAAGTTGGGTAACGAAGTTGGTATAGAAGTTATTCAAGCTCCAGAATATGGTAGTGGAATATGCTCATCTGCCATACGTAATATGTTGAAAAATAGCAAAATATCTGAAGTTAACGATGCTTTAGGTTATTGCTATTCAATAGTAGGGAAAGTAGTTAAGGGAAAGCAGTTGGGGCGAACAATAGGTTTCCCCACGGCAAATATTGAGGTAAACGACGATAAAAAACTCATTCCGGCAACAGGGGTTTATGTGGTAAATGTTAACATTCCCCACCTCGACAAAACTTATCGAGGAATGTTAAATATAGGTCGTCGTCCAACTGTGGATATTGCCAATGCTCCTATTTCAATCGAAGTGCATATAATTGACTTTGGGGGTGATATATATGGCAAAGAGGTAAGTGTGAAATTTATAAAACATATTCGCGAAGAACGACCATTCCCCTCTCTCGACGCTCTCATCGAACAACTTACCCTCGACCGTCAAGAAGCAATGAAAAATATCGAATTGTGTTGAAAAATTAAAAACTCAATTCTCAATTCATGATTTTCAATTCTTTTCGTTACCTTTGTTGATTATAAAAATTTCATTATGGCAACTAAGAATGAAATAAATAATCGTCGTAGGTTGAAGAGTGTGCTTATCACTCGTTTTTCGGCAATTACCGATGTGGTACTTACTATTCCGGTGGTGTATAGTGCTTGTCGCAGTTTTTCCGATATAAATTTCTATTTGGCTACGCGACCTTCAATGACTTCAATGTTTATCAATGCCCCTAAAAATCTAAAATTGGTGGGCGTTGATATAAAAGGGAAATACAAAGGAATGAAAGGAGCACACCGGTTGATAAATGAGATGCGACGAGATTATGCTATTGATGCGTTGGTGGATTTGCAAAATAATGCTTATTCGCGAGTTATGCGTTTTGTGTGTTGTCTGCATCGCATACCCACATCGTGCATAAATGAAGGGCAAGGACGCCAACGAAAGCTTATTCGCCCCAACAACAAAGTGATGTTGCCTCTAACTTCAATGGTTGCTCGTTATCGTGAAGCGTTTTTCAGATTAGGACTTCCTTTTCAAGAGCAGTTTGAGGGTATTTATGGTAAAAATAAAGCCGATTCACAAATATTTGCCGACATTTCAGCCCCCAAAGGCGACGATGAGATATGGATAGGTATCGCACCATTTGCTAAGCATCGAGGCAAAGTTTATCCATTGGAATTAATGGAAAAAGTTGTGGCCGACCTGTCGCAAATCACTCATGCCAAGATATTCTTATTTGGCGGAGGTGATGAAGAGCAAAAAATATTAAATGAGTGGGAAAATAAGTATGAACGCATCGTTTCATTTGCCGATAAATATCGGGGATTCCCCATTGAAATGGCATTGATGAGTTATCTCGATGTGATGTTGTCGATGGATTCAGCCAATATGCATTTGGCATCACTTGTTGGAACAACCGTTGTGAGTATTTGGGGTGCCACTCACCCTTATTGTGGATTTAAGGGGTGGCGACAATTGGAAACAAATACTATCCAGTTGCCTATGACGTGCCGACCTTGTTCGATGTTTGGCGACAAACCTTGTCGCAAAGGTGATTATCATTGTCTTGCCGGCATACCATCGCAAGTTGTAATAGAAAAGATACGTTCTCTTATAATTCACAATTAGTAATAAAAAATTAAAATGGACGACTTTGATATAAGAGCAAAAGAGGGAGATCGCGATTTTGAAAAGGCTTTGCGTCCGTCGGAGTTTGACTCCTTTAGCGGACAAGACAAAATCGTTGAAAACCTTAAGATATTTGTTACCGCAGCTCGTATGCGAGGCGAATCGCTCGATCATATACTATTTCATGGACCTCCCGGATTGGGAAAAACCACACTCTCCGGCATCATTGCCAATGAGCTTGGTGTGGGAATGAAAATAACATCGGGTCCGGTGCTTGATAAGCCGGGCGATTTGGCAGGAATCCTGACATCACTTGAAGAAAATGATGTGTTGTTTATTGATGAGATACATCGTTTAAGTCCGGTAGTAGAGGAATATCTTTACTCGGCGATGGAAGATTATCGCATTGATATAATGATTGATAAAGGACCGGGAGCAAGAAGTGTGCAACTCACACTTTCACCATTTACACTTATTGGAGCAACTACACGCAGTGGATTGTTGACAGCACCTTTGCGAGCTCGCTTTGGCATAAACTGCCATTTGGAATATTATGACCATGAGGTGCTTGAACGCATTATATTGCGTTCAGCGGCATTGCTCAAAGTGAAATGTACCGGAGAAGCAGCTCATGAGATTGCGATGCGTTCGCGTGGCACACCCCGTATTGCCAATGCCCTTTTGCGACGTGTAAGAGATTTTGCACAAGTAAAAGGAAATGGCACAATCGACCCTGAAATTGCTCGATATGCACTTGAAGCATTGAATATTGATCGCTATGGGCTTGATGAAATAGATAATAAGATATTAACTACTATAATTACAAAATTCAAAGGTGGACCAGTGGGGTTGTCAACCATTGCAACAGCACTTGGAGAAGATCCCGGGACGATTGAGGAAGTATATGAACCGTTTTTGATTAAAGAAGGATTTATAAAACGCACTCCTCGTGGTCGAGAAGTTACCGACTTGGCTTATTCTCATTTAGGACATTCACGCATTGATTCGGGTTCGCTTTTTTAAGAAATTATGGCAGGTATAAAAAGTTTATTAAAAGACACTGCAATCTATGGAGTTAGTAGTATTGTAGGGCGTTTCCTCAACTGGTGCTTGGTGCCTCTTTACACTGCTGTGTTTGTACCCCAAGAATATGGCGTGGTAACAAATATATATGCTTATGTGGCGTTTGTGTTGGTATTCCTTACCTACGGAATGGAAACCGGATTCTTCCGTTTTGCTCGTCGCAATGAACATGATGTAGCAACGGTATATACTACGATTTTAACATCGGTAGGATTCACATCAACGTTATTTGTTGCTTTATTGTGGTTGTTCATAGAACCAATAAGCGGAGTTATGGGATATGCTAAAACTCCATCATTTGTGATGATGATGGGGGTTACGGTAGCTGTTGACGCTTTTATATCTATTCCTTTTGCTTATTTGCGATTCAAACAGCGTCCTATAAAGTTTGCATGTCTTAAGTTGATAAACATTGGGTTGAATATAGGTCTAAATCTATTCTTTATCTTGATGTGCCCATGGCTGTGGGAAGTTGCACCCGAAACAATTTCATGGTTTTATGACCCATATTATGGTGTAGGATATATCTTTGTAGCAAATATACTTAGCTCGGTGATATTGATGCTGATAATGTTACCGGAAATTTTTGCCGAACATTATGCGTTTAATCTAAAAATGCTCACAACAATACTAACATTTTCGTTGCCATTGCTCATAGCCGGAATAGCCGGAATAATGAATCAAAACATAGATAAAATAATTTATCCATTTTTATTTGACGATCAAAATATTGCCAACTATCAGTTGGGAATCTATGGTGCCAACTATAAAATCGCTATGGTAATGATTATGTTTATCCAGGCTTTTCGTTTTGCTTATGAGCCTTTGATGTTCTCAAAAAAGAACGAGGATAAAGCGAAGAAAAATAAGGAATATGCCGATGCGATGAAATATTTTGTAATCTTTGGCTTGTTGATATTCCTTGGTGTAATGTTCTATATTGATGTGTTTAAGTATATTATATCGCCAAAATATTATGAGGGACTTGTGGTTGTGCCGATACTGTTGGCTGCTGAGTTGTGCTATGGAATCGTATTCAATCTATCGTTGTGGTATAAAAATATTGATAAAACTTATTGGGCAATAGTATTTACGTTTATCGGTTTTGTTGTGATGTTGTCGATAATCATCACGTGTGTGCCGATTTATGGATATATTGCTTGTGCATGGGCGGCATTGGCTTGTAATGCAGTGATGATGATAACTTCCTATTTTATTGGAAATAAGGTGAATCCTATTAAATATGAAGTAGGTCGCATTTTTTCTTATGCAGCTATTGCCGGAGGATTGTTTGTGGCATCGTATTTTGCCACTACACCATATTTTTGGTTGAATATTTTAATCAATACTTTGCTTATTTTTGTTTATATTACAATAGTATTGAAACGTGAAAAGATAAGGCTTAAACGATGAAAGTAGCATTAATAAATCACAGCGACACACTTGGTGGGGCATCGATTGTAACATTTCGATTGATGCAGGCTTTGCGTCAGCAAGGTGTTGATGCTCGTATGCTTGTGTTGAGTAAATCGAGCAATAATGATAGTGTAGAGCAAGTATGTAGTCGTTGGCGTCGTAATTATGCGTTTTTGAGCGAACGTTTGGATATATTTCTTTGTAATGGCTTTTCAAAAGCCAATCTGTTTAAAGTTTCAACAGCATCGCATGGGGTGTCGGTAACATCGCATTCTTTTATAAAAGATGCCGATGTGATTGTAATTAATTGGATAAATCAAGGCATGATGTCGCTCAATGAAATAGAGCGAATTGCTCAAATGGGTAAGCCTATGGTATGGATTATGCACGATATGTGGTGCTTGACAGGAGTTTGCCATCATGCCCTTGAATGTGAACGATACAAACAACAATGTGGAAATTGTCAATTTATATGTGGAGGAATAAAGAAAAATGATTTATCTCATTCAACATGGTTGCACAAACAAGCTCTCTATAAAAAGACAAATATACATTTTGTGCCGGTTAGCAATTGGCTTGCAAAGAAAGCTCGTGAAAGTTCGTTGCTTAATGACGCTAATATATCTGTGATACACAACGCATTTCCTGTGGAGTCATATTTCACTGCACCATCGGCAAAATTGGACGCGTTGGACCTTCCTAAAGATAAAAAACTCATATTGATGGGTGCTGCACGTCTTGATGATCCGATTAAAGGGTTTGAATATGCCATTGACGCTCTTAACCTATATGCACAGAAATTCCCTCAGCAAGCAGAGATGAGTGAAGCTGTATTTTTTGGCAGCATTAGAGATGCTTTGCTATTGGAGCAGATACGTCTGCCTTATCGCTATATTGGGCGTATAAATGACCCTAAGGTGATAAGACAATTATACGCTTCGTCGCATGTGGTAATATCGACTTCTCTCTACGAGACATTGCCGGGAACACTTATTGAAGGGCAAGCAGCCGGTTGTGTGCCGGTATCGTTTGGCATGGGAGGGCAACGAGATATTATTGATCACAAAGTGAATGGATATATTGCCGACTATAAATCCCCACAAAGCATTGCCGAAGGCATAGCATGGGCACTTAATGCGGCACCCGACCGAGAAATGCTTCACACCTCTGTGCGTGAACGTTTTGCATCAAATATCATTGCCCATAAATATATCGACCTATTTAATAGCCTGCTTAATAAATAACAAAAATAATATCTCAAAAATTTCACTCTTATAAAATCACAAAATGTGATTATTAGGAAAACAAAAGCCAAATTGATAATTTTGTGATTAGCGGCATTTTGATTAATTTTGCGTGATAAATTGTTTATTCATGAGTCAACAAGAAACACCAATAAAACGAACGGTTCTCGACTATAACGACATCTCGCAGATGGTGCCTTGGTTTAAGGGCAAAGAAAAGTTGGTGAATCGTTTGCTCAAATTCCTTTCGGTCGATAAGGTAAATTGGATTCACGACCACAATTGTGATGTTCAAGGAGCTGAGTTTACTTCCGGGTTGCTGCACGACTTGGAAATAAAGTTGCGTATCGATAATGAGCAACTATTGGAAAATCTTCCCGAAGGTGCGTTTATCACAGTGAGTAACCACCCCTTTGGAGCGTTAGATGGCATCACGTTGATAAATCTTATTGGCACACGTCGCCCACAATTTAAGGTAATGGTAAACATGATATTAAATTATATCTCGGCAATGCGTCCTAACTTTATTGCCGTAGATGCTTTGGCGAGTGATGATCCCAAGAAGAAAGCAGTGTCGATGCAAGGCATCAAAAGTGCCATTATGCAAGTGCGTCGAGGCAACCCCATCGGATTTTTTCCTGCCGGGGCAGTGTCGAAGCTGAATTTCAAAGGGCAGCTCGAAGATCGCGAGTGGCAACCAACAATAGTTCGTCTTATTCAACAGATGAAAGTGCCTGTGATTCCCATTTATTTCCATGGAAGTAACAGTTGGTGGTTTAATTTCTTGGGAGTGGTGTGTTGGCAATTACGCACATTGCGATTGCCGGCCGAGGTGTTTCGTAAAAAAGGAGCCACGCTTCACATCTCTATCGGGGAGCCTATCTCGGTAGAGGAACAAGAACAACATTCGGGCTCAATTGAAGAGTTAGGACAATTTTTAAAAGATAAAACTTACGAATTACGCAAATGCAAATAAATCCAGCCGACATATCACCTGAAGTGCATCAAGCCAAAATGCGATTTGGCATTGTTGGCAATGCTCCTGCTCTTATTGCGGCAGTGTCGCGAGCCATTCAGGTGGCTCCTATCGATCTCTCGGTTTTAATTACCGGTGAGAGTGGTAGTGGAAAGGAGTTTTTTCCTCAAATTATCCATAGTTTCAGTGCTCGCAAACACAGCAAATATATAGCTGTAAACTGTGGTGCTATACCAGAGGGGACAATCGATTCAGAACTGTTTGGTCATGAAAAAGGCGCATTTACCGGAGCCGTTTCGTCGCGAAAAGGATATTTTGAAGAAGCCGATGGAGGCACGATATTCCTTGATGAGGTGGCAGAATTGCCATTGACCACGCAAGCTCGATTGTTGCGAGTGCTTGAGAGTGGCGAGTTCCTAAAGGTGGGATCTTCGACAGTGCAAAAAACCAATATCCGCATCGTTGCTGCTACGAATGTTGATATGATTAAGGCAGTTGAGGAAGGACGATTTCGTGAAGATCTTTATTATCGACTATCAACTGTGTTGATATCTATTCCACCATTGCGTGATAGAGGAAACGATATTGCTTTGTTGGCTCGTAAATTTGCCTCAGATTTTGCCGAGAAATATCGCACCCCGGCTATTCAATTTGATGATTCGGCACGTCGATTGATGATGCAATATCGTTGGCCCGGAAATGTGCGTCAGCTCAAAAACGTAGTAGAGCAGATTGCCTTGTTTGAAGCAGGTAGTCAAGTTGCATCTGAAGATATAGAGGCATATATCCCTCAAAATGCAACTATGTATGCACCTGCGATTACATCGCAAGGAAAGACTTCGGTGCATTCCTACGATGACGAGCGTGAAATTTTGTTTAACATGATATTCCGTTTACAACGTGAAATAGAAACGCTAAAAGCATTAGTAACGGGAACTCCGGCATCAACGCCTCAATTGCTTGATGCTCACACAAACTCTTCGGCAATCGTAAAACATACATCATACGACAACAATATTTTGCGTGTTGAAGAAGATGATGAGCTACACGAAGTGAGTGAGGTTGAAAGTCAAGAAATATCATCGTCGATGACGCTTGAAGATACCGAGCGAGAGACTATTCGTCGCTCACTTGAACGAAATGGTGGACGTCGCAAAGCTACGGCACGCGAATTAAAAATTTCGGAACGTACGCTTTATCGTAAAATAAAAGAATACGGACTTGAGTAACTTATTGTTATAAATGTTTTGAAATGAAAAAAGCGACACTGTTAAAGATTATAATGGTAATGATAATGGCAACCACGTGGCAAGGTTGTCGCATCAGCTATAAACTAAATGGAGCTGCTCTTGACTATAATGTATATAAGACGATACATGTGTCGGAGTTTCCCATTCGTGCAGCGTTGGTTTATCCACCTTTGCAACAAACATTTGAAAACCAGTTGCTCGATTATATAACACAAAACACTCGATTGCAAACAACCGATGGGGCTTCCGACTTGGAATTGACGGGTGAAATAACCGGATATAACCTCTCGCCACAGGCGGTTACTGAAGATGCTTACGCATCAAAAACACGTTTGACTATCTCGGTGAGGGTTAAATATACCGATAATAAAACTGAAGGAAAGAATATCGACCAAACGTTTTCGGCATATCGTGATTTTGATAGCTCAGAAATGTTGACCGATGTGCAAGATGAATTATGTGAGCAAATTTCAAAGGAACTTGTAGATTTGATTTTTAATGCAACTCTTGGCGATTGGTAAAAAATAGGTTATGATGTCATTACAAGAAACCATATCATCACTATTAGATAATGAACAGGCAATGGTTGACTCTCAATGGGTTGATGCCGTTAGCGAAAAATATCCTTATTTTTCTTTTCCGGCATCGTTGTTGTTGAAACGAGGTGGCAATATTGATAAGGAGAAGAAAGAAAAGATAATTCAGCGTCTTGCTTTGACAGCTTCTGATCGAGACTCTTTGTCGCTTTGTATTGATGCCGATGGCGATTATTGGGCACATTTCTATCCTCAAGAAGAATCGCATAAGTCGGTATCGACTAATGACGCAATTAGCACGTTTCTTGATAATTATGGCACAAATGACCCCAAGGAAAACGAAATGCTTGAACGACTCATCTTTAATCCTACACCCGACTATGCACAATTGTTGGCAAAAGAGGAGGAACGCAGTGTGCCACAAAATGTAGATTTGTCGGAGCCAGACTCACAAGAGGCACTGATTAACGCATTTATATTGAAAAGTCGTGAGCAACAAGGGCATTTCCCTGCAATAAGTGAAGATTTAGCGATTGAGAAGAAAGAGGAACCACAAGTTGATGATACTCCGGTATTGTCGCCTGAAGCATCGGACGATGATTCGATGTTGAGCGAAAGTTTAGCGAAAATTTACATAAAACAACGAAAATATTCTAAGGCTTACGAAATTATACGTAATTTAAGTTTGAATTTTCCAGAAAAAAGTATTTACTTTGCAGACCAATTGCGTTTTTTGCAGAAATTAATGATAAATCAGCGTTATGTTGAGGCTCGAAAAGCCAAAGAAAGTTGATTAACAATGCAAAAATCAAATAAATAACGAAAAATAAAAACAATTTTTTAGATATGGACATTTTAATTATTGTATTATCAGTTATTGTATCACTCCTTTTGATTGGGGTAGTGCTTATTCAAAAATCTAAAGGTGGAGGTCTTTCTTCAACATTTGCCGGCTCAAACCAAATTATGGGTGTGCGTCGCACAAACGATTTCATTGAAAAAGCAACTTGGACTCTTGCTTCAATCATTTGTGTGTTGGCTATCGCATCAGCATTTGTTATGACAGATGTGAACCAAAGTAGCGATTCTCTAAAATCACTCAATCACACAACTGCTCCTGTAGAAGCTAAAGGTCAATATGCTACAGATGTAGCTCCAGCTGAAGAAGCTCAAGCACCTGCAGCTCAACCTGAGCAACCTGCAGCTGAATAATTCAGTTGAGACCCTTTTTTGGGGGGTAATACGATTCACAAAAAATACAGGGAGTGTCATTATGATACTCCCTTAACTCGTTAAACACTAAGAACCTGTCACATTCATAGATGAGAATAGCGGTATATTGCTCTTCACGTGAAGAAATCGACATTTGTTATAAAGAGTCGGCACAACTAATCGGTGAGTGCATAGGCTCACATGCAGCATCATTGATATATGGTGGAGTTGATAAAGGGCTTATGAGGATAGTGTCGTCGGCAGTGAGGCAGAAAGGAGGGCGAGTTGTGGGGATTGTTCCGGTTACTCGTCAAAGTGTGAGAAATGTGCTTGACGATGAGATGATTATATCGTGCGACTTGAATGACCGCAAGGCAAAAATGTTGTATTTGAGTGATTTGTTTATAGTGCTACCCGGTGGGTATGGAACTCTTGACGAGTTTGTTTCGACATTTACTTCACTTGCTTTTGCTCAAAATAAAACAAAACAAATAATTCTGCTCAATCAAAATCATTTGTTTGATGCAACAATAGCACAATTTCATGCAATGATTGACGAGGGAATGATGGAAGAAGAATTGCTTAATCGCGTAAAAATTGCAACCACAGCACATGAATGTTGCTTAATGATAAGTCAGTTTATAAAAAACAAACGACCATGAAAAAAAGTATAATATACACATGCACCGGCGATGCCGGCACTACCTCACTTGTTGGAGGACAACGAGTAAAGAAAAATGATATACGCATTGAAGCATACGGCACAGTCGATGAACTCAGTGCACACATTGGGATATTATCAGCTTATGAATATGATAAGTCGCAAAAAGAAGTAATAGAGTTTGTTCAAAATAAATTATTCAATATAGGAGCTTATCTTGCCACTGAAGCACCCGAGGGAGAAGCTCCATTGGCATGTGGGCTTGGCGAGAATGATATTAAGCGATTAGAAGAAGCAATCGACGTAATTGATAATGAATTGCCACGATTGAAAAGTTTTGTACTGCCTGGAGGAGCATTACACTCATCGATGGCACATGTGGCACGCACAGTGTGTCGCCGATGCGAACGACGCATAATTGCTCTTGCCGAAACAACATATATCGACCCTAATGTGTTGAAATTTATAAATCGATTGAGTGATTATTTGTTCGTTTTATCGCGTTTTATCAATGTTTCTTCGGGAATTGAAGAAAAATATTGGAATAAAGATTGTTAGTTATAATAAAATGACTAATTTTGCGGCTCTAAAATGACACAAAAGAATTTCTAACAATAATCAAATATAAATAACTATGTACTGGACACTTGAATTAGCATCAAAACTCGAAGACGCTCCATGGCCTGCAACCAAAGAAGAACTCATTGACTATGCAATGCGTTCGGGAGCTCCACTTGAAGTTATTGAAAACCTTCAAGAAATGGAGGATGAAGGCGAAACATACGAATGTATTGAAGATATTTGGCCCGACTATCCAAGCAAAGAAGACTTCTTCTTCAACGAAGACGAATACTAATAAGAGTTAAACACATAACTCACTGAAAATCAACAAGGGGAAGCAAAAAAATAAACTTGTTTCCCTTTTTTTGACTTGTTTTGTTGCAAAAAATTTGTTACTCGTTTATTTCGTATTAATTTTGCAATATATATCTTTCTTAAAAGATAATGGAATTTCTTAATTTTAACGGGCAAATATATAACAATATAATATTATGGCTGACAGACAATTTTTAGAATCATTAAAGATTGAAGATAATATCTTTGAACTTGCGGAGAATTGTAAAATAGGGTATTTGATTCGATATTATGCACCATGTACAGGTTGTGGAGAACACGAATTTCCAGCAGGAATAAAATTTTGTTTAACTGATAATATGCGAGATGATGCAATGTATATGCGTGTTATTGATACTGATTCTGAATTGGCAAATAGATTGGCTGAAACATTAAGAGAAAAAGAAAGAACTGAAAATCCTGTATTATATGAAAGATTAGCAGGTTTTTCCTTCTTTATTACAGAATTACAATTGAAAAGTTTGCCATTAAATTTTATTTCTGGTAGTCGTGAACGATGTTTGGAAATCATGAAATTAATAAGACAATCAAATAAGACAATCTAAAATAAGTGCAAAGATTAATACAAATATAATTAGCAGAAAAACGATAAGAGGACAAAAATATTTTTGTCCTCTTATTATTTGTCTATATGAGTTAATCTTTTCCGGTGATGATTTTGCGAATATCGTGTAGCTTATTTAATGCAGCCATGGGGGTGAGATTGTTGATGTCAAGGTCGCGAATCTCATCACGCACTTGACTGAGTACCGGGTCGTCGAGTTGGAAGAATGAAAGTTGCATTCCTCCTGTTTGTTCGGCAACTGCCCCAAGGTCTTTTGAGATGCTATCTTTGCGATTGGTTGTTTCGAGTTGATGAAGAACCTCATCGGCACGTTTTACGATTGCAGGGGGCATGCCTGCAAGTTTTGCCACATGAATACCAAAGCTATGTTCCGACCCTCCACGAGCTAATTTTCGCAAGAAAACAACCTTATTGTCGATTTCTTTAACCGACACATTGTAGTTGACCACGCGTGAGAATGTTTTTTCCATCTCGTTGAGTTCGTGGTAGTGGGTCGCAAATAGTGTTTTGGGGTGAATCCCTCTATATTCGTGTATATGTTCCACTATAGCCCATGCGATAGAGATTCCATCGTAGGTTGATGTTCCACGACCTAACTCATCAAAGAGGATTAGGCTTCGCTCACTCATATTATTGAGAATTGATGCCGCTTCGTTCATTTCAACCATAAAAGTGGATTCGCCAAGAGAGATATTATCGCTTGCACCTACACGAGTAAATATTTTATCAACGATACCTATGCGAGCACTGTCGGCAGCCACAAAACACCCTATTTGAGCCATCAATACGTTGAGAGCAGTTTGGCGTAGGAGTGCTGATTTACCCGACATGTTTGGTCCGGTAATCATCATTACTTGAGTGCCATTATTGCTTAACGACACACTGTTGCTTATGTATGGCTCGCCTATGGGTAATTCTTTTTCAATAACCGGGTGCCTACCTTCAACAATCTCAATGTCAAGCGAATCATCGACAATAGGGCGGTTATAATGGTTCTCCATTGCCACTCGAGTGAATGCAGTGAGGCAGTCGAGTCGGGCAATCAATGACGCATTAAGCTGGATAGCAGGTGTATATTGAGCTAATGCAGCCACAAGTTCATTATATAGACGTGTTTCTATAATGAGAATCTTTTCTTGTGCACCGAGAATTTTCTCTTCATATTCTTTGAGTTCCTGGGTGATATATCGTTCGGCATTTACGAGAGTCTGCTTTCTAATCCACTCCTCGGGAACTTTATCTTTGTGAGTGTTGGTAACCTCAATATAATATCCAAATACGTTATTATAGCTGATTTTAAGGCTTGGAATGCCTGTTGCTTCGATTTCACGCATTTGTATCTTCATGAGGTAGTCTTTGCCCTGGAACGCAATTTCACGCAATTCATCGAGCTCGGCATCAACGCCATCTTTTATTACAGTGCCACGATTGAGTGCTGATGGGGCGTCATCGACAATTTCACGTGCAATGCGATCGCGAATGGCAGAGCATGGATTTAGTTGCTCGCCAATGGCACGTAGAGCTTCATGGTCGGCATTACTACAAAGAGTCTTTATCGGTTCGATGGCTGTGAGAGCATTGCGAAGTTGCACAACTTCGCGTGGAGTGATGCGACCCACTGCAACTTTAGATATTAGTCGTTCAAGGTCGCCAATTTGTTCGAGAGCAATTTTTATCTCTTCGCGTTCATCGGGGTGTCGGAAGAAGTATTCCACCACATCAAGACGTGCGTTAATTGCTTTTACGTCTTTCAATGGGAATAATACCCATCGACGTAACAGACGAGCTCCCATAGGGCTTATAGTGCGGTCTATTACGCTTAAAAGGCTCTTTCCGTCATCGGCAAAGCTATCAACAAGTTCAAGGTTGCGAACGGTAAATTTATCAAGACGCACATAACGATCCTCTTCAATGCGAGAAAGATTATTGATGTGTGATATTTGATTGTGTTGCGTGATGTCGAGATAGTGCAGAATTGCTCCCGAAGCAATCACAGCCGCCGGCATTTTGTTGATGCCGAAGCCTTTGAGACTTACTGTTTCAAACTGTTTGAGCAGGCGGTCCATTGCAGCCTCATTGGTAAAGATCCAGTCGTCAAGTTCAAAAGTGAAATATCGAGCCGAGAAACTATCTTCGATAAGATTGCGATTGCCACGTTCCACAAGCACTTCTTTGGGAGCAAAGTTACCAAGTAGTTTGTCGATATAATCGGCAGAGCCTTCGGCAGTGAGAAATTCTCCGGTGCTTATATCAAGAAAAGCCACGCCCACAACTCCATGCCGAGCAAAATGCACAGCCGCCAAGAAATTATTTTCGCGATGGTCAAGGATATTATCATTTATTGAAACTCCGGGAGTAACAAGCTCTGTTATGCCTCGTTTCACAAGTTTTTTTGTGAGTTTGGGATCTTCGAGCTGTTCGCAAATGGCAACACGTTTGCCGGCACGCACGAGTTTTGGCAAATATGTGTCGAGAGCATGGTGTGGAAACCCTGCCAACTCTACATGTTGAGCCGACCCGTTGGCACGGCGAGTGAGAGTGATACCGAGAATCTCAGAGGTAGCTATGGCATCGTCAGAGAAAGTTTCGTAGAAGTCGCCCACGCGAAAAAGTAGTATTGCATCGGGATGTTTTTGTTTCATCTCGATATACTGTTTCATAAGAGGTGTTTCTACGATTTTTTTTGCCACAGTTATAGGTTTTTATGGGTTAGAAAATGATGTGTAAAATTACAAAAACTACAATTTACCCCCAAATTTTGCAATTGAAAATTAATGATGATGTTGAAAAGTATTAGTTGCAATTGGTGAAAAGCAATATATGACATAGAGAGTTGAGTTTGAGTACATACTCCACCGTATCAACTTTTTAAGCACTTTTGCTCTTAAAAACTTGCTAATCCAAAAAATCATAGTGAAATTTTGGATTGTAATCCAAAAATATACTATGAATTTTCGGATTAGGGCTCTGAAAGTCTCTCAATTTTAGAAAAAAAGAGCCACAAACCAATGGGCTGTGGCTCTTGCTATAATTGAGTTGTTATGCTCGATTAGAGTTGAGGACCTGCAGCAACGAGTGCTTTGCCTGCTTCGTTACCTTCAAATTTCTTGAAGTTGTTGATGAAACGATTAGCAAGATCTTGAGCTTTAACATTCCAGTCTTCAACGTTAGTGTAAGTATCGCGAGGATCGAGAATCTTAGGATCTACACCGGGAAGAGCTGTTGGAACTTCAAAGTCGAACAAAGGAATTTTCTTTGTAGGAGCGTTGTTGATAGAACCGTCGAGGATAGCGTCGATGATGCCGCGAGTATCTTTGATAGAGATACGTTTGCCAGTACCATTCCAACCTGTGTTAACCAAGTATGCTTTAGCACCGTTAGCTTCCATTTTCTTAACGAGTTCTTCACCGTATTTAGTTGGGTGGAGTGAAAGGAATGCAGCACCGAAACAAGCTGAGAAAGTAGGAGTAGGTTCAGTGATACCACGTTCAGTACCTGCCAATTTAGCAGTGAAACCAGAAAGGAAGTAATATTTAGCTTGTTCTGGAGTCAAGATAGAAACCGGAGGAAGTACACCGAATGCGTCAGCTGAAAGGAAGATAACTTGTTTAGCAGCCGGACCTTTAGAAACAGGTTTAACGATGTTTTCGATGTGGTCGATAGGATAGCTTACGCGAGTGTTTTCAGTTACGCTCTTGTCGGTGAAGTCGATTTTGCCATCAGCATCAACAGTAACGTTTTCGAGAAGTGCGTTACGACGGATAGCGTTGTAGATATCGGGTTCGCTTTCTTTGTCGAGGTTGATAACCTTTGCGTAGCAACCACCTTCGTAGTTGAATACACCTTCATCGTCCCAACCATGTTCGTCATCACCGATGAGTTTACGTTTTGGGTCGGTTGAAAGAGTAGTTTTACCGGTACCTGAAAGACCGAAGAAGATAGCAGTGCTCTTTTCTTCCATATCGGTGTTAGCTGAGCAGTGCATTGAAGCGATACCTTCAAGTGGTTTGAAGTAGTTCATCATTGAGAACATACCTTTCTTCATTTCACCACCATACCAAGTGTTGATGATAACTTGTTCTTTAGTAGTGAGGTTGAATACTACTGCAGTTTCAGAGTTAAGACCGAGTTCTTTGTAGTTTTCAACTTTTGCTTTAGAAGCGTTGTAAACAACGAAGTCGGGTTCGAAGTCTTTAAGTTGTTCTTCAGTTGGACGAATGAACATGTTTTTAACGAAGTGAGCTTGCCAAGCAACTTCAACGATGAAGCGAACCTTCAAGCAAGTAGCCATGTTTGCACCACAAAAACCATCTACTACATAAAGTTTTTTGTTAGAAAGTTCTTTAACAGCGATTTCTTTAAGAGTGTTCCAAGTTTCTGTTGTAACAGGCTTGTTGTCGTTTTTATATTCTTCAGAAGTCCACCATACAGTGTTTTCGCTTGTTGCGTCTTTTACGATATATTTATCTTTAGGAGAACGACCTGTGTAGATACCGGTCATTACGTTTACAGTGTCAAGTTCAGTAGCTTGACCTTTTTCATAACCTTCAAGACAAGAGCAAGTTTCATCTTTGTAAAGTTGCTCGTAAGAAGGATTGTACACGATTTCAGTAGTTCCTGAAATACCATACTTGGTTAAATCAATTTTGCTCATTTGTGTAAGACTTTAATATATAAACAGTTAATAATAATTTTCAGTAGAAGCAAACTTCACCTATAAATTCAAGTACAAAGGTAGTAACTTTTTTGCTCATATAGGCATCGCAATAAGGAAATTTTTCCTTATTCATTATTTTTAACATTTCATATTCCCTTTCCAGGGGTATCGTTTCGCTCAACCACTCGGTTATTATAGACGCTACGCTCTCCCGTGCTTCGCACGCATTTGCTCTTGAATATGTTTTATCGGGCAACAATATGAAAAATATGTTCATTCTGTCAAAAAATAAAGAACGACAAAATTTAATTTTTTCAATAGCATGGTTAGCTCTCCCTCTGATATTGGTGTTTATTTAGTAGCTCGAAGGATTTCGCGTTTGCCACCGGGAGGACCTTGCAGGCGTTCAACGGTGAACCCGACACGTTGCAATCGGCGACGAATTTCACCTTTAGCACAATAAGTTGTCAATATCCCACCATGAGTCATAGAGGCATATATGTGAGCAAATAGTTCTTCGCTCCACATTTCGGGTTGTTTTTCGGGAGCAAAAGCGTCAAAGTACACTACGTCAATATCATTAGGTAAAACAGATTGAGTGAAGTCGCATTTGTGTTTTTCAAGAGTAAAAAATGGTGTGATGGGTTGAGCAGTTTCCCAAGGAGCTTTATGTAATGCCATGAGTAGATTATTATCCACCATTTCTCCATAGTTGAGTTTTTCTATAATTTCTATTTCAACGGGGAAAAGTTCGAGCGATATATAATGAGCTTGATGGGATACGTTGGCAGCCATTGCTGTAACAACAGCATTTAATCCTGTGCCAAATCCTATTTCAAGCACACGCAAAGGTTGATTTGATTGGGGGTGGTGCAAAAAAGCACAATCACGAAAAATGTGAAGCGACTCGGTCAAAGCTCCTTTCACCGAATGATAATGCTCATCAAGTTGCGGAACATATAAGGTTGCCGACCCATCGGCAGTGATTTCTATCTTATTCATTCTCTTTTCCTTTGCCGGCAAGCATACCGCATGCTGCCATAATATCTTCTCCACGTGAGGCACGAATGGTGGCAGTGATGCCTAATTCGTTGAGGTGGTCGCGAAAGGCAACCATTGCTTTTTCGTTGGTGCTTTTGAGTTCTACACCGGGAATGGCATGGAAGCGAATGAGATTCACTCGTGAATTAGTGCCACGTAGTAAACGAGCAAGAGCATCGGCATGTCGAATATCGTCGTTAAAACCTTTCCACATTATATATTCAACCGACAATCTGCGTTGATGAGCAAAGTCATAATCACTAAGCAAATTTATCACATCAACAATGGGATAAGCTTTTTCAACCGGCATGATTTGAGCTCTCTCGGTGGGATATGGAGAGTGAACGCTAATGGCGACATGCACTTTTGTAACGTCGAGCAACGTGCGAAGCTCTTTTATTTTGCCAATAGATGAAACGGTGATGCGTTTCGGACTCCACGCCAATCCCCATGGAGCAGTGAGAATCTCAATGGCATCAAGCACCGGTTGAAGGTTGTCCATTGGTTCGCCCATTCCCATAAACACTATGTTAGTGAGTTTCTCACTTTCGGGAATAGACAAAACCTGATTTATAATGCCTTGTGCTGTGAGATTGCCATGAAAACCTTGTTTGCCGGTCATGCAAAAGTAGCAGTTCATTTTGCATCCTGCTTGCGACGACACACAAATGGTGGCTCGCTCATGATCGGGGATATACACAGCTTCAATGTCGCGACCGCCAACCCCTTTGAAGAGATACTTGGCAGTGCCGTCAACCGAGCGAGCTTCGGCAATAGGAGCCTCGCGTCCCACTTCATATTCTTGCGATAATCGTTCACGAGCTTTGAGTGAGAGATTGGTCATTTGCTCAATGGATGTGGCACGTTTTTCATAAAGCCATTGAGCCATTTGCTTGGCAGCAAACGCAGGCATGCCACATTTGTCGGCAACTTTCCTCAAGCCCTCAAGAGTTAATCCTATTAACGGCAATTTCGACATAATATCAGGGTGTTTTTATTTTTAATGCAAAAGTAATATTTTTAATCCAAAACTACCAATAAAAAAAGAACCATGTCATCACGACACGATTCTCTTCAATTTATTGTAAAGTGTATACAGGGATGTGATTATATTGTTTTTATTATTAAAAAATTACACTTTGCTATTTTTGTTATGCAAAAATAGTGTATAATTGTATAAATGCAAATATTTTTAGGTTAAAATATTGTTAATGTGTGGGCGAATTATAGTCCGGTTGGGACCCAACGATACATTCTATCGCTTGGTCTTACCTTTTCAGCCACCTTGATTGAAAATCGCTCTCCTTTTACTGTTTTTTCTACAGGTTTGAGATCGACACGAATTTCTTCAATAGTAGTGATGATAGCTCCGGTAGTGGGACCGGTGATGATTATTTCATCGCCAACTTGCAATTCGCCACTTTCCATTTGAAACTCTGCCACGCCAATGTTTGAGAAGTATCGAATTCCTTTTGCCACATATTGTTTCACGCGAGTTGCCGATGAACCATATTTTGATGACCATTCGCCAAGGCGTTGACCAAGATAATATCCGTTCCAAAATCCACGATTGAAAATTTTAGACAAACGATTATCCCAATCGGCAATCATATCTTCATTGTATGTGCCATTGCAACAAGCTTCAATGGCTTCGTTATAGCATTCGACAGCAATTTTTACATATTCGGGTCCACGAGCACGACCTTCAATTTTCAATACTCTCACTCCGGCATCGATAACCTTGTTGAGGAAGTGAATGGTTTTGAGGTCCTTGGGCGACATTATATATTGATTTTCAATATCGAGTTGTGCTCCTGATTCGCGGTCGGTTACAGTATAACCTCTGCGACATATTTGAGCACATGAGCCACGATTGGCACTATAATTCATTTCGTGAAGACTCAAATAGCATTTACCCGACACTGCCATGCATAATGCTCCGTGACAAAACATTTCAATTCTCACCAACTCTCCATGAGGGCCACGGATATCTTGTTCACGAATGGCATCATAGATGGCTCGCACTTGTTCCATGTTGGTTTCGCGAGCAAGCACCACAACGTCGGCAAACTGTGCATAGAATTTTACAGCTTCAATGTTAGTGATGTTTACTTGTGTTGAGATATGTACCTCAACACCAATGCTGCGAGCGTAGGTGATAGCTGCAATATCGGACGCTATAATTGCCGAAATGCCCGATTGCTTTACTGCATCGATGATTGCATGACAAGTTGCAATGTCTCCGTCGAAAATAATCGTGTTTACGGTGAGATAACTTTTTACTCCATTCTCATGACAAATCGATGCAATGTTATGTAAATCATCAAGAGTGAAGTTTACCGACGAGCGGGCACGCATATTCAAGCCTTCTACACCAAAGTAGATGGCGTCGGCTCCGGCATTAATAGCTGCATGTAGCGATTCGTAGCTACCTACCGGTGCCATGATTTCAAAGTCTTTGCGATTCATCTATGGGAATTTCTATGAAAACTATCGAAAAGTATAAAAATTGGGTTTAATATTAATGGCACCCACAGCCACAATCGCCGTCGCCACAGCTTCCACCACAGTCATCACCACAGCCATGATCGCCACAGCCGCAGCCACAACCACATGATGGGTTTAATTCTTCGGGAGTTGCGTCGCGCACAACGAGGATTTTACCATCGAAACGCACATCATCTTTTGCTAATGGGTGGTTGAAGTCCATCTTAACTGAGTTTTTAGTAACTTCAACAACAAGACCATTGATGCGGAAACCATCGGCAGTCATCATAGGCACTGAAGCCCCTTTTTTGATAAATTCGCTATCAAATTTACCATCAACCAAGAAAAGGTCACGATCGAGTTCTACTATTTGGTTTTCGTCATAAGGTCCAAAAGCATCTTCGGCTTTTACGATAAGGTCGAATTTGCCTCCAACCTCAAGGGCATAAATAGCTTTTTCTAAAGGGACAACCATGCCGGGTGTTACTCCATAGATGAAGCGTTCGGGGTCGCTTTCTTCGCTTTGATGCACAAGAGTTTGAGATCCGTCGGGATTAACTTTATAGAGGTCATAGACCATTTCTACATATTTGCCTTGTTGAATTTTTTCCATAATTTATCGATTTTATATGGGTAATACCCATTAAATTATTATTTTAATTGCTACAAAGGTAGTAAATATAATGCACATTAAACGAGTGATACCTCAATTTTTGAGTTTTTTATATCTTATCAAAAATTCTATATCGACTCAATTGAATGTATAGTGTTGAGAATTTCAACGGCTGTTTCAACTGTTTTTACTTGCTCGATTGAGATGCTACGGCGATTATTGTTTTCACGAATATGGCAATGACGAGCATTTTGTTGCATGTAGTTTATAATCTTTCCAAACATAGGTGATTGATAGTATGCTTTATTGTTATCGTCAACAAAATAAAGATACATTCGTTCTTGTTTCAATGCAACTTTTTCGATGCCTAATTGTCGAGCCAATCGTCGCAAACGTGGCACTCTCAATAATTCGGCGGTTTCGGGAGGAATCTTTCCAAAACGGTCGTGTAATCGGTTCTTAAAAGCTTGCAAGTCCAATTCACGTTCAATGCCGTCAAGCTCTTTGTATAATATAATGCGTTCGCTCTCTTGTGGCACATACATGGCTGGGAGCAACAATTCCATGTCGCTTTCAATCACGCAATCAGCAACAAATTCTTTTTCATTGTCATCTTCGGTCGTGAGAATGTTTGAAAATTCCTCGGTGCGAAGTTCAATAACTGCCTCTTTGAGAATCTTTTGATAGGTTTCGTAACCTAAATCGGCAATAAATCCACTTTGTTCGGCTCCAAGAAGATTGCCTGCTCCACGAATATCAAGGTCTTGCATTGCAATGTGAATACCACTGCCGAGGTCTGAAAAACTTTCAATGGCTTGCAATCTGCGACGTGACACCGGTGATAGAGGAATGTGAGGAGGCACAAGAAGATAACAAAATGCTTTGCGATTGCTACGCCCCACACGACCTCGAAGCTGATGCAACTCGCTTAATCCGAAATGTTGAGCATTATTGATGATGATTGTATTTACATTTGGCATATCAATACCCGATTCGATTATTGTTGTGGCAAGTAACACATCATAATCGTGATTGGCAAAATCGATAATAACCTGTTCAAGTTTGTCTGGAGCCATTTGCCCATGTCCCACCACTGTTCGAGCATCAGGAACAAGGCGTTTAACCATTGCTTCAAGGTCATAAAGGCTCTCGATGCGGTGGTTGACGATAAATACCTGTCCGTTTCGCGACATTTCAAAGTTAATGGCTTCGAGCAATATATCATCGTTAAGAGCATTTACTGATGTAACGATTGGATAACGATTGACAGGAGGTGTGGTTATCGCCGATAGGTCGCGAGCTCCCATTAACGAAAATTGCAATGTGCGAGGTATTGGGGTAGCACTCATGGTTAATGTATCGACATTGATTTTCATTTGTTTGAGTTTCTCTTTAACGGCAACGCCAAACTTTTGTTCTTCATCGACAATCAGCAAGCCTAAATCTTTGAATTTTACATCTTTGCCAATTATCTTATGAGTGCCAATGAGAATGTCGATTTTACCTTCGGCAAGGTCGCTAATGATTTGTTTCACTTGCTTTGGAGTGCGTGCCCGTGAAAGATAATCGACTCTGACGGGGAAATCTTTCAAGCGGTCTTTGAATGTGTTAAAGTGCTGATATGCTAAAACTGTAGTTGGAACTAACACTGCTGTTTGCTTGCCATCGGTGGCTGCCTTAAAAGCAGCACGTATAGCAATTTCAGTTTTACCAAATCCCACATCGCCACAAATAAGTCGGTCCATCGGACGCGAACTTTCCATATCGGCTTTTACGGCAGCAGTTGTGGTGAGTTGGTCGGGGGTGTCTTCATATATAAATGAGGCTTCAAGCTCTTGTTGCATATATCCATCGGGCGAAAAGCTATAACCTGTTTCGTTTTTACGAGCGGCATATAGTTTTATCAAGTCGCGAGCAATATCTTTGAGCTTTGACTTTGTGCGATCTTTCATTCGATTCCATGCACCGGTGCCAAGTTTGTTGATTTTTGGTGGAACTCCCTCCTTACCTCTATATTTTGACAATTTATGAAGGGCATGAATCGACACAAAAATTATATCATCGTTTTGATATGTGAGTTTAATCATTTCTTGCGTTTTGCCATTGACGTTCGTACGCAACAACCCGGCAAATTTACCCACTCCATGATCGACATGGACGATAAAATCGCCCACTTCTATTGACGACAACTCTTTAAGCGACAATGCTAATTTGCCCGAGCGGGCACGGTCGCTTTTAAGTGTGTATTTGTGAAAACGGTCAAAAATTTGGTGGTCGGTAAAGAAGCAACTTTTAGTGGAGTGATCCACAAATCCTTCATGCAATGTAGAATATATGGGAGTAAACGCTATGTTATCGCCACGATCCTCAAATATTATTTTCAAGCGTTCGATTTGTTTTTCGCTATCGCTCAAAATATAAAGTGTGTAACCGTTGGCGAGAAGTTTTTTGAAATCATCGCTAATGAGGTCGAAGTTCTTATGATATATCCCTTGTGGCGAACAACAAAAATCAATCGATGCTTTATTTACACTATCGGGATTAGCTGCCGCAGTGAATTGAAGTTGGTGGAATGTAGCGAATTTTTTGACAAATTCTTCGGCATCAACTACCTGCGACATCGCATTTTTATCTCCTTCGTTGGCTATCAATGAACTTTCTGAAAATGATTCGGACGCTATTTCGCGAATACGATTTAATGTAAATTGAGCATCACGTACGGCAATGAGTGTGTCATCACCAATAAAATTAAGCAATGATTCACCATAGGAGTGTTGTGCCACATTTGATGTTATCGAAACTTCCTCAATTCGTTGTTCGGATAGTTGTGTCTCGATATTAAACGTACGCATCGTGTCGATTTCATCATCAAAAAAGTCGATGCGATAGGGTAATTCATGAGAATAGCCAAATATATCAAGAATAGAGCCACGCAAAGCAAAATGCCCCGGTTCATAAACATAATCGACTTCAATAAAGCCGTTTTCACGAAGCCATTTTATCGTTTCGTCAACACTAACAGCTTCTCCTACCGTTAAATGTAACGTGTGCTTATTTATTGTTTCTTTCGATGCCACACGTTCGGCGATGGCATCGGGATAAGTTACAACATATCGCAATTGCGAATCGTTGTGCCAATGATTAAGCACCTCTGTTCGCAATATTTGTGATGGTGCGTCAATCTGCCCATATTTAATATCTCGTTTGTAGCCCGAAGGGAATATCAATACGGCGTCCTCTCCCAACATTTTTGAAAGGTCGTGATAGATATATCCAGCATCATCAAGATTGTCTCCAATAATTAAGGTAGGTGTAGGTTGTTTTGACATTCCGGCAAAAAGCAAAGCCGGAGCAGAGCCGGATAACGAATAAACAGATACGCATCGCTCTCCCCCTCCAAGCAATTTATCTATTGCTTGACGACGTTGACGGCTTATAAAGATTTCGCCTAAATTATTGATTGCCGACATTACTTTTTCAATGGATTCAAGATTGATTTGTATTTTGCATCATTGTGAAGCACATTCATGGCCGAATCAACAACAATATCGGTGCGTAGCGCATCAATTACTTGTCCTTTTTGATAGTAATATCGCATCACGATCTCTGAAGAGAGATATTCGCTAATTTCTTTACGATGAGTGTCGAGGTCTTTATCTAAATCATGACGCAACATTTTTTCAAGAGCTTCAAATTGCACTTTAACACTGTCGTTCATATATCCCTCAACTTCAGCCACCTTTTTGAGCTCGCTTAACCTCATTTCACACACTTTGTCGTATTTGAATTTTTCGGGATCTATGAATTTTTTGAAGTCGGCATAAATCGAATCGGTTATTTCAAATTCTTCGGGCGAAAGGATTGATTGAGTGGTAGCGGCAAAACGATTGGCATAGTCAAACGCCCAATTATTCACTACGATATTATACACCAATCGGTTGCTTTCGGGGAATGTTATGCTTATGTCGGGAGTTATGCCACCTCCATCACGTACTTCACGTCCATTAGCTGTTTTGAATACATTTGTCAAGCTGTCGGGAGTGCGAGCCACTGAGCCATCGGCATTGCGATGTGAATAATCAATGGCTTGAATTAGACGTCCACTTGGAATATAATATTTAGCTGTTGTAACCTTTAGCACTCCATTATAAGGCAATGGACGAGTTGATTGAACAAGTCCTTTGCCAAACGAGCGAGTGCCGATAATTACTGCTCTGTCGAGGTCTTGTAATGCTCCTGACACAATCTCGGCACTTGAAGCTGTGCCAGTGTTGATTAACACGGCTAAAGGGGTCTCAGTGTCAACGGGTTTAGTTGTTGTTTTATACACTTTTTCGTTAAATTGACCTTTGCCACGAGTGCGAAGCACTTCGGTGTTTTTAGGCACGAACAGTCCCACAATTTTAACGGCACTCTCAAGTAATCCTCCACCATTGTTTCGCAAGTCAAGAATAATAGATTTTACTCGTGGGTCTTTTTTCAATTCAATTAAAGCGTTTTTTACTTCGTTGGCAGAGTTTTCATTAAATGTAGTCAACCCAATATACCCTATATCTCCACGAATCACGCCATAATAAGGCACCGGATTGACTTGTATCTTTGCTCGTGTAATATCAAATGTCAATATTGAGTCATTTACGTATGGACGTTTTACTGTGATTGATAAATTAGTTCCGGCTTGTCCTTTTAATTTATTGCTCACTTTATCAGTGGTCAAGCCAAGTACAGTATCGCCATCAACCACCATTATAAGGTCGCCGGGACGCAATCCTGCTTTTTGTGCCGGAGAACCTTCGTATGGTTCTGAAATATATACATTTCCATTGCGTTGCATAATTACTGACCCTATGCCACCATATTCGCCGGTAGAAATCAAACGAAATGCTTCTTGGTCTTCTTCGGGAATATACTCTGTGTATGGGTCAATTTCCATCAACATTGCATCTATCGCTTTGCGAATTGTTTTGTTAGCATCAATCGTGTCAACATAATTTATTTGTAATTCTTTGTATATTGAATTAAAGATGTTAAGATTGCGAGATATGTCTGATTTGTTGCTACGAGTTGCTGCAGTGCTAAAAATCGATGCAGCACACAAAGCAAACACAAAAATTGGGATTATCTTTCTCATTTTCTTTTTTTGAATTTTCTCGTTTTCTACAAATTGAACGGCTAAGTTACGCATTATTATAACAATGTAGGCACTGTTTTTCTCAAAAAAGCATTAAAAATAAAGATAAAAGTGAGATTTTTGCGAAAAATATTGCATAATTCAAAATTTGGGATTAATTTTGCATCGCAATTTTGAAAAGGGTTGCATTTTTCTGCTTCAGTAGCTCAGTTGGTTAGAGCACCTGACTGTTAATCAGGGGGTCGTTGGTTCAAGCCCATCCTGAAGCGCAAAAAAGTTTAGTTGGTTAATATTTGCTTCAGTAGCTCAGTTGGTTAGAGCACCTGACTGTTAATCAGGGGGTCGTTGGTTCAAGCCCATCCTGAAGCGCAAAAAGAGATTGCAACACTGCAATCTCTTTTTGTGTTATATTATCTCTGATTAATCGGCGTTAGGGAATGGCCAGAAGATTAGATGATTTTGACCTGCATCGGTTACTTTTAATGTTACTTTGGCACTTTCTACAATTGGGATATTGTGTTCCACATGTCCGATGGGTACATTAAATGCAACGGGATAATCGTATGGTTTAACCATATCATAAATCATGGTTTCCATGTTGGCATAGTTGCTATCGGGCTTGTAATCGGTAAACTGCCCTACAACTAATCCTCTCAATCGAGGTAGCACTCCACTCAATCGAAGTTGATACATGATTCGCTCAATTTTATAGATTGGCTCGGCTATATCTTCTATAAATAATATTGTGTCGTCTTCGATAATATCGTAAGGGGTATTTATTAATTCGGCAATAACTGCAACATTTCCACCTATGATTTTCCCACTGCATTGTCCCAAGCGGTCATATTGGTGTCCGTTAAATGTAAAAGCAGGAGCTTCGCCACGCAATATTTCAAACAAGGCTTTATTGTCAATATCATCAGCCCCTTTGCGAATGTGGCTTGTCATCGAGGCATGAATACTTGCAATGCCTTTGGTTGACATGAACGCATGTAATGCTGAAATATCGCTATATCCAATTACCCATTTAGGGTCTTTTGCAATCGGTAAACGATTAAGTGAATCCAACAAATGCACAACTCCATATCCCCCTCGTGAACAAAGAATTGCTCTCACTTCGGGGTCAAGAAACGCATTTTCAAGGTCGGCAAGACGTTCCGACGGTGTTCCACTATAATTGCCCCAATGACCAAGTGTGTGAGGCATAACCTTTACTTTCCAACCTTGTGCCTCAAGCACCGGTATTGAGTGCTTTACATGTTCGGGACTCACAACCCCGGCAGGAGATAATATTGCAATAGTGTCTCCCTTTTGTAGTGGCTTTGGGTATATAATTTCTTGATTCATTATTTCAATATATAATTAGTTGTATTTAGCTTACCATTACATTGATTCCTTTGACTCTGATTTGTGAAGCGATCGCTTCAAGTTCTTCATGCGACACTTTTTCGAGTTGTTGTTCGGGAGTTTTTCGGTCGATAGAATATATCATCACTTGTCGGGGGGAGATGCGTTGATATGCCTTAATCAATGCTTCAACCTCCTGTGGAGTAGTATTATCAATTTTTTTTCCATCATGCTCTCCTCGCAAAAACATTGTTTGCACCACACATTGACCACTAAATTGGGCAATCTGTTCAATAACTTTCTCGCAAGTGAATGATGGAGATGCCGGTTGGTCGATTAATCGCATCGTTTCATCTATTGCCGAGTCAAGTTTAAGAATATTATTATCTACTTTGCGAAGAGTCACAACAACTTTTTCATCGTCTAATCGGGTGGAATTACTTAATACGCTGATTTTGACATTGGGAAAATATCTATCACGTAAAGCGATTGTGTCGTCAATAATGCCGGCAAAATCGGGGTGTAATGTAGGTTCGCCATTCCCTGAAAACGTGATAACATCGAGAGGTTTGCTTTTTACGTTCATATACACCAACATCTGTTCAAGCTCAGCAGCGACAAGGTCACGGCGAGGCAATCCTGTAGTGCCTGCACCTTGTGAGTTATACCCGGCTTCGCAATACACACAATCAAACGAGCAAACCTTCCCATCATTGGGAGAAAGATTAATGCCCAATGATACTCCCAGTCTGCGACTGTGAATAGGCCCAAATATTGTTGAATGAAATAATACTGTTACCATAATAATTATCTTTCCAATAAGAAGTCTTCGATATTTTCAGGTGTTATTACATTGAATGTGCTATTTGGATAGGCAACAAAAAACTGTTCCGGTCGCTTTGCTTTAGCGTTTGGATTCCACTTAAACTCATAAGTGTTTATTGTGCCGTTTTCTTCTTCAATATAGTCAATTTCTTTTTGTTGCATAGTGCGCCAAAACCAAGTTGTGCCAAAAAATCCGTTTAATGAGTTCATCTTCATTCTTTCTGATATAACAAAATTTTCCCATAACATTCTTAACTCTTCGGTCATTCGTTGCTCTATGAATGAGAAATTTCCTATTATAGCATTCCTTATCCCATTATCCCAAAAATAGATTTTTCGGCTTGTTTTCAATTCGTTACGTAGATTTCGAGCATAAGAATTTAGACGAAAAATAATATAGCTCTTTTCTAATATATCAATATAACGTTCAACTGTTTTAGAGTCTAAACCAATGTGTCGTCCAAGTTCATTATAAGATACTTGAGCTCCCACTTGATAAGCCAAAGCTTGTAATAAGCGTTGCAATTTATCGGGTTTACCTATTGAATCTAATGATAATATATCTTTGTATAACACACTGTCGCACAGCTCCTTTAATATAACCTTTTCATTGCCGGGATTTGTTACCACTTCGGGATAATACCCAAAGACTAAACGATGAGGCAACATTCGCTTTTCTTCAAGAAACCCCGAATGTTCAACCATTTCGCTAAACATCAAAGGATACATTTGTATTTGACGTTTGCGACCGGCAAGAGATTCATTTACTTTATTAGCCAAGTCAAAAGAAGAACTTCCTGTTGCTATTACTTGAATATCTGACAGTTGGTCGGTAATTAGTTTTAATTTTATCCCTATCTCATTTATTCGTTGAGCTTCATCTATTATCACTAATCGATTTTTTCCTATTATTGCTTTTAGACGTGAAGAAGTGATATTTTCAAATAGTTTTCTCACATCGGTTTCATCTCCATTAAGCCACAATATATTTTCTTGTGAACTAAATAGATGAGATAGCAATGTTGATTTCCCAACCTGACGAGCCCCCATAATTATTACTGCCTTATTCGAGCCAAGTTGGTTTTTTATCAAGTTTTTTATTTTGCGATCAATCATTCTCATAATAGATTATACTGCAAATTAAGCGATTTTTTTCTAAAATCCAAAAATCTTATAATATTTGCGGATTTGATTCCAAGAATCTTATAATATTTGCGGATTTGATTCCGAGAATCTTAAATATGTTTATAGGGGTTAAATTGAGAATGCAACTATTTTAGTTGCTCAAATATCCAATCCCACAAAGCGTTTGTTTGCTCAGGATAGAGCCAATGTCCATTGTTTTCGCCCACGATAAGCGATTTGGGAGCTGTGATGATGTTGTAAGTAGAGCGAGTTGTTGTGGGGGCACATGTCAAATCGTTATATCCAACAAAATATTTTATCGGGGCAGAGAGATTGCGTGCAAAATTGGTTACATCATAATATCGTGCAGTATTAAGTTTTTCGGGAGTGCGATTATCCTTATTTTTGAATACGTGAGGCCAACCACCGGCACGATTGTGAACATAGCCTTCGAGATCGCAAAGGGCGGGGAAGTATGCTACAGTAGCATTAATGCGATTGTCAAGTGCCGACGTTACAATTGATAATGCTCCACCTTGACTGCCTCCAAATGTTCCTATTTTTCCATTAAATTGTGGCAATGTTTCTATAAAGTCGATACCTCGTACACAACCAACATACACTCGTTTGTAATAATATGAATAACGATTATCAATGTTATATGTAGGATATGATGCTAATGCACCACCATTAAGGTCGCTATAAATTGTACTGCCTGTAAGGTTTACGGGAATACCATGAATGCCAAATTCAAGGACGATAGCCCCTTTGGCAGCGTGTGCCACATCGCCCGACTTTTCTCCAACGCCGGCACCGGGAAAACGAAGTATTGCAGGGTATTTTCCATCAGCTTTAGGCATAGTCAACGTGCCATACATGCGAGTGTTGTTGATGTTGCAATATGAGATATGATATACATTTACTTTATCGGTACAACGCTCGGGGATAAGAGTCATCGTTGGTTGCAAATCAATTTTACGAGCAGTCTCAAGTTGTCCGTTCCAAAACGAGTTGAAATCATCAGGCTGTGTAACTGTTGGTTGTAATTTTTCGGTATCGAACCCAACAGTCGAAATTGAAGAATATTTTTTACCATCTTTTTCTACTGTGGCTTTCACTCGCAAGAAACCGTTTTTTTTCATTGAACCAATGTTAATTGTAGCCTCATTGCCCTTGAGCGTAATTGATTTTGTAATGTGTGGAGTCATCAAGTCCTCGCTCACTTCATAATTTACAACAACATCATTTAATGCCATTCCACAATCTGTTGCCATTATTTTAACTTTGGCATTTTCGCCTGCTTTATATAAAGCGTTTGCATGGTCGGGAACAAGATGAAGTTGCACTTTTGTGGCACGAGGTTGGGCTATCGCACACAAGCCCATTATAATTATCAACACAAAAGATAGAGAAAACTGTTTCATATCGGAATATTCTTTATTGATTTTCAAAAATTAGACCATAAACATATTTCAACTTCAAAAGTAATAAAAAATATTAAAACAAAAAAGTGAGCAACCATCTTGGGTTGCTCACTCATTAAAGTTATTAAGTTTAGAGTAATTTAATTACTAAAAAAGTTACTTAATATAAACTCGAGAAGCCTTAGTGCCATTAACTTTGATGAATACACCGTTAGATGGTTTCTCTACTTCAACACCTTGGAGGTTGTAAAACTTCACATCAGAGTTGCCAATAGTAATGTCTTCAATACCTGTTTCTTGTGGGTCAATAATGCCGTCCATTACTAATGTTTTGTAATGTTCGTTGAGTGTGGTGATAACTTTCATATCACTACCATCAAGAGGTGTCAAGTTATATACACCAGTTTCGGGTTTAGCATTAATAACAATCATTGGGGCATTGCAAACAATCATAGGATAGTTAGCACTTAATTCCCATGCAAATTCAGCATCGTAAGTGTTGGTAGTTTTTTCGTTACCAGCCCATACATAGTGAACTTTCATCGGAATAACGTTAGCGTTAGTAATCAATGATGACCAGTTTTCAGCACCAGTGTAACCAATACCTGCGAGTTTTGTAAGAGATCCAGATGCATCGTGAGCACTGATACGTTCGTTATATGCCTCGATTTGATCGTCGGTAACTATTGATGCGGCTGCATATTGAGTCAATGTGCGTTCTACACCTTCTTCGTGACCGGCACAAGTTAACGATGGAGTAGCATAGTAACCCATGTAACGAGCGAGGTTGTCGTTGAAGTTTTCCCAAGCGATGGTTACAACAGCATCAGCGTGATATTCGTAAGAAGTGTTGGTTTCAGCGTCGGTGTGAGAAGTTGTTTCAAGGAACAAGTAACCAGGAGAGTTGTATGGGTCAATAACTGGAACAGGGAATGAAGGATTAACAACGATGTTGCTTTCTGTTTCGTTGCTTAATGTTACTTCTTCACCGTTGATTTCGCGGCTATAAGTAGTGCGAACAACCAATTTATAAGCTTGGTTCTTTTCAGCATTGTAGGTGTAACGAGCACGACCATCGGCAGCAACTGATTCGTCGTAACCCATTGCAAGACCTAATACATCAACAGAGATGCTATTTGCATTAGAGTAAATTTGGTCGGCAGGGTTAGTAGTTTGAGTGCTGATGATGTTTCCTTCGCTGTCTTTGAGTTCAAATGTGTAATAGATATCCCAAGCATTAAGTACATCGTTGCTCACTGCAAGAGGATTGAGTGCCGCACCATTAGTACCAATCACATTAGCTTTAGTAATTTCAACCGGGTTGGTAGCGTTTTCAATATCACCTACTTTGAGGAATGAACCGATAGGCATATCATTATTACCTGCAAGAGAAGCGATGTTTTCGCCCTCAATAGGGATAATGTTGTTTTCGTTTTCACTTTGCACCCAAACAGCAGCAGGAAGAGTAAACTCAATAGCAGTAGCTTCACAAGCGATGAAGTTGAATGCACGAGTTGAAGCGAGGTAAACTTGAGGCTTGTAGGTCAAACTTGGGTTTATATCTTTCCATGTCAAAGATTGAACATCGCTATTAACGGTGAGATACCAACCATTAACTTCAGAGTGGTTGCAGTTGTTGGTAACGATTGCAACAGGACCTTCAACAAATGCACCTACTTCGGCAATGTTTGAAGCAGCATTGAGAGCTTTAGCAGTTGCTTCGTCGGTAACAATTACATAAGAGTTAACGGCAGGAGCAGCATCGTTGTCGTCAACGCGAGCGAGGTTGTCATTATGGGCGATGTCGAGTTTGAGGTCGAAAGTATAAAGTTTTTGACCGTCTGTTTCTTCATAAGGTTGACTCAATGTAACATCAATAGGAGCTGATGGATAGAAAGCAGTAACTGTTTTGTTTTTGCCTTCGATGATAGCTGCAGAACCTTCGCTACCTGTTGTTGCGTTGTAAGGAACAACTTTGTAGTTGTAGATGCGGTCGTAGTTACCATTGTCGTCAGTTCCGTAAGTGAGGTTCTTGTGTGTGAACGAACCTGTTTCACCGACTTCAAAGTCGATAGAAGCAGTACCGGCAAGTTCCCAAGCGCCACCATTGTCATACACGCGGTTGTTTTCGGTATCGCGACGCATTGTTTGGTAGTAAACTTTGTAGTTGTTGAAGTTTTTGCGATTGTTTTCTTGTCCAGTCCAAGTGATTTCAGCATCGATAGTACCAACTTCGGTGTTAGTGCCTTCGCCATAGCATTGACGAGTAGCTTTGAGGTTGGTTACAGGAGTTGCTTCTACACCCTTGATGAGTGAAGATGACGCAGCGTTTGTAGTAGTGGTGCGAGCATCGGTTTTGATTGCATAAACAAGGAGTCCTTTTTGTTGTGACGCAATCACAAGGTTTCCGGCATAGTCAAATTCCATTTGGTCAACACGATAAGTGCCATCTAATGGAATAGCGAATTTGTGAGTGAAAGTAGGTGTTGCTCCACTCCATGTTACTCCATAAACTTGAACACGGATACCTGCGTTGCCAGAGTTTTCATAAGAGTTGGCGATAGCAAATGTCTTGTAATCGTCAGAGATTGCCATACCACCATTTTCAGACCCATTGAGGGTTGCATTGATTGCATCTGATTTGTATTTAAGATTCAAATCGTGGTCAAACACTGCAAATGCAGGGTTTTCGCTGAGGTTGTTACCTCCATAGCGAGTTTGCGATACGATAACGGCATTGTTTGTAACGATGATGTCGCCGTCGCCATTGTCGAGCACACCAGCAGTAGTGTAGCTCTTAGTAGGACTATTAGAAGTCCAAGTTGTTGCAGTGCCAATGTCAAATCGACGAACATTGTTTTCGTGGTTAGCGAACACCTTGCGGCTTGAACCTTCACCATAGAAGTCTAAGCAACGTTCGTAGAAAGCCGAACCATCAACATTAGTAGGAGAAGCGCCAGTTGCAGGGTCATATACCCACACACCAGAATTCATGCCACCGTAGTTAGCAATATAAAGTTTACCACCTTCTAATTTCAAACGGTTAGAACGGTAATATTTATATGAACTTGTAGATGTTGAGAGGTCTTGTCCAAACAAACCTGTAATTAACTTACCACCATTTTTAGAGTAGTCGGGGTTGAATTTTTGGAGACCTTGTCCAAGAGCGGTCATAGTGTAGATAGTGCCGAAGTTGGCACTTGTTGGGTCTTTATCAATAGCAACACCGATACGAGCATCAGCAGAGCCGTTGTTGTAGATGATAGAGTTATCAGAGTGCATGAGTTCTACCGATGGGCTTGCAGGGTTGTTGATAGCTATAGCCCATTTGTAGTCAACATTACCATCAAGAGTTGTAGCGTCGATAGTAACTGTGTTTTCACCTTTCTTCACGCCGTTGATTTGAACAGTTTTTGCAGTGCCACCATTTGTAGGAGTAAGCACAACTGATGCAGATTCAACATCGCCAGTAGATGTAAATGTCAAAGTGTATTCGCATTCATTTTGTTTAGTCATTTTAAGGTTGTAAGCATAGTGACCGCGAACAGCAGGAAGTGCTTGACCTTGAATTGTAGAATTAGCCTTAGTTACTGTTTGACGAGATGGGTTCTTGATAGCGTATACCAAAAGACCTTTTTGTTGTGAAGCAATGTAAAGGTTGTTGGCAAGGTCAAATTCCATTTGGTCAACACGGTAAGTTCCGTCGAGAGGTACAGTGTGTTTGTGAACAAATGTAGGTGTGCTACCACTCCAAGTAACACTATAAACTTGAACTACTACACCCGAGTTGCCCGAACTTGTATAAGAGTTAGCAATAGCAAATGTCTTATAGTCGGCAGAGATTGCCATACCACCATTTTCAGAACCATTGAGAGTTGCATTAATGCCATCTGATTTTGAAATAAGATTCAAATTGTGGTCAAATACTGCAAATACAGGGTTTTGAGCAAGGTTATTTCCAGAATAACGAGTTTGTGATACGATAACAGCATTGTTTGTAACAACTATATCGCCGTCACCATTATCCATTACGCCAGCAGTAGTGTAGTTCTTGGCTGGGCTACCTGATGTCCAAGATGTTCCAGTGCCAATGTCGAAGCGTTGGAGATTGTTTTCGTGAGAAGAGAACACTTTGCGGCTTGAACCTTCGCCAACGAATGCGAGTGCACGCTCGTAGTAAACATTAGTGATGTTTCGAGGTGAAGCATTTGTTGCAGGATCATATTCCCACATACCAGTGTTGTAGTTTGCATAGTTTGCAATATAAACTTTACCATTTTCTACTTCAATGCGGTTAGAACGGTAGAATTTATTTGAACTTGTAGATGCATCAGTATCTTTACCAAACATACCGGTAATCACTTTGCCACCATTCTTAGAGAAGTCAGGGTTGTATTTTTGAAGACCTTGACCCATTGCAGTTAAGGTGTAGATTGTACCGAAGTTAGCACTTGTTTGGTCGTTGTCGATAGCAATACCAATACGAGCGTTGGCAGAACCATTGTTGTAAACGATAGAGTTATCAGAGTAAAGGAGTTCAACGCCTGTACTCACTGGGTTGTCGATTGCTACCGACCATGAGAATTGAGCGTTTTCGCCAAGTGTTTTAGCATCAAAAGTTACAGTGTTTTCACCTTTTTTGATAGCACCAGTTTTGATTGTTTGTTTAGCGCCAGTAGTGTTATTAGTGAAAATGATTGTACCATTTGAAACATCACCTGTTGATTTGAATTTCAATGTGTAAGTACTACCACTGTTTGAAGAACTCAATCCATAAGCATAGTGTCCGCGAGCAGCGATTTGTTCAGTTTGGAACAATGGAGTAGGGAATGTAGTTTCGTTAGCAGTAACTGTTACTGATTGAGAGAAATCTTTGTAATCGGGGTGAGAGAATGTCATGCTATAAGTGCCAGCAGGAACTTTGTCAAACACGAATACACCATTATACTCATCGTCGGTTTTGTAAGTTTGAACCACTTGACCGTTGCTGTTTTTAAGTGTTACAGTAGCGTTGTTAACGGGTTTGTATTTGTCGAGAGTAGAAGAGTTGGGAGTGTAGTAGGTGTGAGAGAATGTTTGTTCGCCATCACGAAGCACACCATAGATAGTACCATAACTATCTTTTTTGCCCCAACCAAAGTAGTCGTTAAAACCTTTTGCGTATCGTTGACCTTCCCAACGACAAGCTTCCCAGTTCATCGCTTTGTGGCGTGCTGGTTGGTAAGTGTGGAAGTAACCTTCTACCAAGAATCCAGGTACAGTGTGACGGAGGATACCATAACCTTGTGTACCCCAACTTGAAGCAAATGTCCAGTCGCCTTGAACGTTCATGTTGGTAGCAGAGTAATATGTCCACATCATGTGTTGGTTTTTCCACCAGTGAGGCCAACATGCTTTACATGCTGCAGAACTACCAGCATTTTGTTCAGAGTTGGTATATCCACGATAAAGGAAAAGAGGATAGTTTGTTGTAGTACCTTCAGTTGCAGCGTTTGAGTGAATTGAAATCATGATGTCGGCATTCCAGCTTTCGCATTCAGCAGCGATTTCACTCAAATTACGGCTATAAGCACCATAAGTAGATCCATCGTGAGGGTATGGACCGTTTTTCACACGGCTCATTACGAGGTTGGTTTGGCTCAAATCGAGAGCAGCACCAAGACGAGCAGCATTTGAATTGCTTTGATTTTTTGATCTATTAAAAGGGATGCCATATTCAATGAGTTTTTCCAACATACCAAAACCCTTTTCAAGGTTGGTATTTGACTCATAGAACCCGCAAGTATCGGTATAGTTGGCAGCGCCATGAGTAACGGTACCCATGTGGCGGTCTTCACCACCCCAAGAGCCGTGGCCTGGGTTGATGTAGATACGCACTTGGCTTGTGCTTTTGGCTGCCGAAGCCCCAACTGCAACCATGAGCGCAACCAATATGAATAAAATCTTTTTCATAGTGCGTTCAATTATTTGAGGTTGATAATAAACAACTCACCCTTAGGAGTAGAGTAAGCGATGCGGTTAGCTTCAGCCGATGG
>CAJGDJ010000014.1 GCA_904502025.1 uncultured Muribaculaceae bacterium | reverse complement strand
CGGCTTGACCGAAGTTAATTATAATGCCGAAAATTGTACTTCAATGGGGTATCAAGTTTTTAGTGGTTGCTCAAATCTTAAAACGCTCAATATTGGAAATGAAGTAAAAAACATACCAAGTTCTGCGTTCTCTGGTTGCACAGGGTTGACCTCAATTACAATCCCCAATTCCGTCACCGAGATTGGCTCCTCTGCGTTCTCTTGTTGCACCGGCTTGACTTCGGTAACTATCCCTAATTCCGTGACCTCGATTGGCAACTCTGCGTTCTATTATTGCGCCGGCTTGACTTCGGTAACGATCCCCAATTCAGTAACATCGATTGGCTCGTTTGCGTTCTCTGGTTGCACCGGCTTGAAAGAAGTAAATATTGCAGATTTATCTGCTTGGTGTAAGATTAATTTTAATGGGTCCTCTTCAAATCCACTATATTATGCTGGCATATTAAAATTAAATGGAGAAGAAATTACAAATTTGGTTATTCCTAATAATATTTCTCAAATAAAAGATTATGCGTTCTATGGTTGCACCGGCTTGACAGAGGTGACAATTGGCAACTCGGTAACCGAGATTGGTGACAATACATTCAGTGGTTGCAATAGTTTAACATCGGTAACTATTCCTAATTCTGTAACCAAGATTGGTAATAGTGTGTTCCAAAATTGCACCGGCTTGACCGAACTAATAATCGAAGATGGTCCCGGAATCTTGTCTTTAGGATATGATAAATATAATAGCTCTAATAGCTTTTCAATTGGAGAAGCTCAATTCTATGATTGTCCTCTTGAAAAGCTATATCTTGGTCGAAATCTAAGTTATGAGACTAATCAGCAATATGGTTATTCCCCCTTTTACAATAAATCAACTCTAAAAACAGTAACTATTGGTAATTCTGTATCAAAGATTATTCGCTCTGCGTTCGATGGTTGCTCAAGTTTGACCGAAGTTAATATTTTAGATTTATCGGCATGGTGTAAAATTGAGTTTGGTGATTTAACTGCAAATCCATTATATTATGCAAAGAAACTCAAACTGAATGGCTCGGATATAACAGATTTAGTTATTCCTGACAATGTTACTAAAATTAATAACTATGCGTTTTATAATTGTTCAGGCTTGACATCGGTAACTATTCCCAATTCAGTAACCAAGATTGGGTACTATGCGTTTCACAACACAAAGTGGTATGATAATCAAGCTGATGGGGTTATATACATTAATAATGTATTATATAATTATAAAGGAACTATGCCGGAGGGAACATCGATGGATATTAAAGTTGGTACGGTTTCAATTTCTCCATCTGCATTTGCAGGCTGTATAGGAATGACATCAGTAACTATCCCAAATTCAGTAACAGCAATTGGCGACCATGCCTTCCAAAATTGCACCGGCTTGAACAAGGTAACTATCCCAAATTCAGTAACCGAGATTGGTAAATATGCGTTTGAGGAATGTGGATCATTTGAAGAAGTAAATTACAATGCTGAAAATTGTACCACAATGGAATACTCATTTTATTGGTGTAACATCCAGACTTTAAATATTGGGAAAAACGTAAAAAATATTCCGGAATATGCGTTCGACAACTATTACGGTAATATTGAACAAATTAATATCTTTGCAACTACACCACCTACAATAGCTGTTAATAGTTTTTATTATTATACATATTTGCAAGTACCTGCCGTTTCGATTTATTTATATAAAAATCACCCTATATGGAGTAAATTCAGAGTTTATGCTCAATCAATTAATGTAGATGGCATAAGCTACGAAATTACATCGGAATCAGATGTACAAGTTGTTGGTTTTTCAAGGGAATTACACCCTAAAACATTAAATATACCCCCGTCAATCGTTGTGAATGATAAAAATTATAATGTAACCTCAATTTGTGAAATGTTTTCTATTGGTGATACCTTGACCTCGGTTACTATTCCCAATTCAATAACATCGATTGGTAAAGAGGTGTTCAAAGATTGCAGTCGTTTGACGTCGATAACAATAGGCAATTCGGTAACTTCAATTGGAGAGCGTGCTTTCTATAACACCGGTTGGTATAATAATCAAGCTGATGGAATTTTGTATTTGGATAATTATTGTTTGGGATATAAAGGGACTAAACCAACAGGTTCTTTATCTATAAATGCAAATACTCGTGTAATTGCTGATAATGCGTTTAATAGATGTCCAGGTATAACCAACGTAAACTTACCAAATTCAATAACCAATATTGGGAACTATGCATTTAATGCTTGTAAAGGTATTACAACGGCAACTATCGGCAATTCATTAACCAAAATTGGAGAATATGCATTCAATGGCTGTAGTGGATTGACTTCGATATCCATTCCTCAATCAGTAACATCGATAGGCAAAGACGCATTCAAATCTACCAATTGGTACAACAATCAAGGCGATGGGATTTTGTACTTAAACAATTGTTGTTTGGGATATAAAGGTGATAGCCCGACATCAGCACTTTACATAGCCAATGGAACTCGTGTAATTGCAGATTATGCGTTTAATAATTGTGCTGACTTAACCAGCGTAAACTTTCCTAATTCAATAACTAATATTGGGAAATATGCGTTTGATGGTTGTACCGGCTTGAGTTATACAACTATCCCCAATTCAGTAACTGAGATTGGCGAATATGGTTTCAGCAGTTGCAATAACATTATGCTCCTTGCTACTATTCCACCCACAATAGGTATGAACAGTTTTAACTATAAAGCAACAATAAATGTGTTGCCCGGAGCTATCTTTGCATACAACAAAAATATATCATGGAATAATTATAACATTCGTGAATTATCTAATATTGATGGTGTAATTTATGGAAATATTTCTGAAACAGAAGCCCTCGTTGTATCTTGCAATAAAAATGAGCTTTCTCCAGCGTTAGTCATTCCATCTAATGTAGTTTTATATGATAGCAATTTTAATGTAACGTCAATTGGCAATAGTGCATTCATGGGGTGCACACAATTGACCTCGGCAACAATTCCCAATTCTGTAACCCGGATTGGGTTATCCGCATTTTCGGGTTGTTCTCAATTATCCTATATATCAATACCTAATTCAGTAGCTGAGATTGGTGATTATGCGTTCTCCGGCACCAAAATTACCGACATTCTTTTGGGTGAAAAAATCGAATCATTAAGCGAAACGGTATTACCTAATGGAACAACCTATATCATATTATATACATCAGTTCCACCTAAGGTTATTGAAGATAACTCAGTGGAATATATTTCCAAAACAACACTTGTGGTGCCGTCGTTAAGTGTTGATGCTTATGCCTCTCACTCTTTCTGGGGACGTGCTAAAAAGATTATAGCCAATAGCGAATATGAGGGTTATTATATATCGCCGGTGCCCGATGGTCTTTATTTCGCTGAAAAAGGTGGTAATATATGCTATTTCGATGGCGAATGTATTGTTGACACTGAAATTCCTGCCGGTGCAAACGCTTTCCAAATGGCGTCATGCAAGGGTGCGTTATATGTAGCCAATGCCGGTGAACAATACTATTATATCAATGATGAGTATAACACTCTTGGCGATGGCGAATTATATGTTGTTGGGTGGAGTAATAAAGGGTTCAGAAAAATGACTATCGTCAACAATAAAAACCTTGGTGACGAAAAGAACTATCAAGCATTTCTTGACCCATTCCATGTTATGATTGATGAAGATAAATTATATTATACTTGTCGTAGTTTTTCAATGGGAGGAGTAAAGGTGTTACCTTTGCAAGAAATATATTATGATACCCCATATATGACATCTGATGAGGTTCCTGTATTTGCAACAGCTGATAAATTACCATATTATAATCGTCAATTATCCTATGGTGCGATTCATGCCGGATTACAACGCGATTCAGAAGGTGTTTATTGGCATGCGTTAAATTATAATGGAAACTGTATTATCCGATATAAACAATCAGACATATATGCAACTTCTCAGCAAGCTCAATCGACATCAATTCCATATCCTGTAATAGCAACAGGAATTAAGCCATCGGCAATGTTCCTTGATGAGAAAAATGATTTTATCTATGTATTCTCGGTTAATGCAAGCGATCATGGAGTTTATCGAATGCCGATAAGCACTATTCGCAATGGAGGCTCAACAAGTTTCCCAAGCACATGGGAGTTGATTGACGATTCTCCTGCATCTCCCGAGAATACCACATCTGATGAAGGTATATATGTGCGTCAATTCACAAGCGATGGTAATTATGTTTATTGGGCTTATATTGCCGAAGAGGGTTCGGGTAATAAATCAGGCATTAAGCGTGTGAATGCAACAGGAACTCCTATTGTAGAATATGTAGTGGAAGATGTGGAAGCATACGGCATTTGTTCTCACAAATATGACGCATCTAATGGCATTGAAACCATTGAAGTGGAAGACTCTATCGATGTGGTGGAAATCGCTCGGTATGATATTCATGGTCGTTTGCTCACTGAACCAACAAAAGGTATCAACATTATCAAAATGAGCAATGGCACTACTCGCAAAGAGTTTGTAAAATAAAAAAGATTAGCATTAATCATTAGAATTTTCATTGTTCACTGGTCGTGGCATTTCGTCACGACCTTTTTTCTATCCACAACGGAGCTTCTTTGCGAATTAGTTGACTTAGTAGTCTCAGTTGACCTAATAGACCTATATAACTTCACTCTTTATTTTTTTAATTATAGTTATATTTTTGTGCATTATCGCAGTTTTTCCCTATTTCCCCATTGTAACTTTGCATCATGTTTGCAAACAACTATAATTTCTATAACCATTAAAACTACTCAATTATGAAAATTAAAACAATATTTTATCCTGCCGACACGCCAAACGAGCCGGGACGCTTGGTTTATAGTTTATCAAATCGTCAAGGCGATACTACTCACATTAATACTTCTCACTATATCTATTCTTATGAGTGGAATTCCTATCGTAACTCCATTCGTATACCTCGCAAATCTTCCCCTCGCAAAAGCGAACTAAAAGCAATTGAAAACGAAATAAAATGCGACATTATGCAAATACAAGATATTTATCACGATTATTGCGAGTCGGGTCAACCCTTTCGTTTGGTTAGGGTGGCAAATTCATTTTATCGCCAACGACGATCACACTCTTTTGTTGACTTTATTTACGATACTATCGACCACCTTACAATTGTCAATCGTCATGGAACAGCACAAAGTTATGCTTCAGCTCTAAAAAGTTTCATGAAATTTCGTCAAAATAAAGATGTTGAATTATCGGCAATAGACTCTGAACTCATTCAACGCTATGAAGCATATCTTATTGACCATGGTGTATCTCCCAATACTATTTCATTCTATATGCGTAATCTTAGGGCAATTTACAATCGTGCTGTGGAAAAGGAACTGGTATTGCAATCATATCCATTTCGTCATGTATATACCGGCATAGCCAAGACAATAAAACGGGCATTACCCCTCAAGGCATTGCAACGCATCAAATCGCTAAATCTTGAGAAATCACCATCGCTCGACCTTGCTCGTGATATGTTCCTATTCTCATTTTACACTCGTGGTATGTCATTTGTTGATATGGCACATCTTACTACCGATAATATTAAATATAACACACTCACATATCGGCGTCATAAAACAGGGCAACAACTTCAAATCAGGTGGGAGCGATGTATGCAAGAAATTGTGGATAAATATAAGTATTGCTCTCATAGCCCATTTCTATTGCCTATATGTAAATCACGCGACGAACTTCATGCAAGTTATAAATGTGTTATGGCTCGGGTAAATAATAACCTCAAACATCTCTTATATCTCCCATCACATCTTCTCAAAGAAAAAGAGTTGCCATTTCGATGACAACTCTAATATATAAAATTCGCAAATCAACGTTATTACTTAACTCTTATGGAAGTAGTGTCGCGAGGTACATCAATATTGTGCTTGTTGAAAATTTTTTCGGCATTGTTTACAAACACGTCGCAATTGCTTTTAAGAGGTCCTGATGTGTAGTCTTCAACAGGGATAATGCGGAAGTTTTTAGAATTGCTACCAGGTTGTAGAGTGAATACAAGTCGATATGAAGCACTATCGATTGCCGGGTTGCCATTCTCATCACGCACAAGTTTAACTTTTGCTAAAGCACCACCACGAGTGTCTTTTGTTGTCATATTTGATATGAGATTACCCAAAGAGTAAATCAAGAATACTTTTTTGTTGTGAGTTTTGCTCCAACGCATTTCCATTGGCTGTATAACGTGTGGGTGTCCACCAACAATTAAGTCAACACCTTGCTCGGTGAGGAAATCGGCTAAGTCTTTTTGTTGAGCATTAGGTAATAACACATATTCTACACCCCAGTGCATACATACACAAATAACTTCTGCTCCATTTGCACGAGCTTCGGTAATATCTTTCTTGATTTCTGTTTTATTGATATAATCAACAACTACATCATTTTGCACAGTTATGCCATTTGTTCCATAGGTATAATTGAGAAAAGCAATTTTGAATCCATTAATATCTTTTATGAATGGTAAAGCCTTTTCTCGGTCAGCTTTATTGCGATATGTTCCCACATGTTCAAGCCCTTGTTGGTCGAGAATGTCAAGTGTGCGTTTCACACCTTTGTCTCGACGGTCGAGAGCATGATTATTGGCAGTTAGCATTAAGTCAAAACCTGCATTTTTAAGTGCAATTGAGTAACTATCGGGAGCACAAAACATAGGGTAGCCCGAATAATTACCACCACCAATAGGCGTTTCAAGATTTACAACGGCATAGTCGGCGGCTTGCACGTATGGAGTAATGGCATCAAAGCATCCTTCAAACGAGTATGTCCCGTTTGAAGTCTTTGCTGCGTTAAGTTGAGCTGTGTGTTGCATTGCATCACCGGCAAAAACCAATTCAACACTATCATGCTCCCCAAATAGAAGCGATGATAGTGATATGAAGAGTGATACAAATAATGTAATCATTAATGAGTTGTCGTGAAAATTAATAAATCACATGTTGACCTGCTAACAAGGTGTTTTTCATCAATGACACTATAGTCATTGGTCCAACACCACCGGGAACAGGTGTGATATATGAGCATTTTGGTGCTACATTTTCAAAATCAACGTCGCCGGAAAGACGGAATCCACTTTTGCGAGTAGCATCTGGAACACGAGTAGTACCCACATCGATAATAACAGCACCGGGTTTAACCATATCTTCTGTTACGAAACCGGGAGAACCAAGTGCCGCAATAATAATATCGGCTTGAGCACAAATCTCTTTAAGATTTTTTGTAGCACTATGGCATACAGTTACTGTAGCATCACCAGGATAACCTTTTTGCATCATCAATGTTGCGACAGGTTTACCCACGATGTTACTGCGACCGAGCACTACACAATTAGCTCCTTTAGTAGGGATATTGTAGCGGCGTAGAAGCTCTATGATGCCAGCCGGAGTAGCAGAAAGGAAGCAAGGGAGACCGATAGACATGCGACCCACGTTTATAGGGTGGAATCCGTCAACGTCTTTGCGATAATCAATTGCTTCGATGATTTTTTGTTCTGAGATGTGTTTGGGCAAAGGTAGTTGCACGATAAAGCCATCAATATCGGCATTGTTGTTTAGTTCGTCGATTGTTTCAAGAAGTTTTTCTTCGGTAACATCATCTTCGAAGCGAATGAGGGTAGAGGTAAAGCCACATTGCTCACAAGCTTTTACTTTGTGAGCTACGTATGTTTCGCTACCACCATCATGACCGACAAGAACAGCTGCAAGGTGAGGACGTTTTTTCCCTTCTGCAACCATCTTTTCAACTTCAATTGCAATTTCTTTTTTTATATCGTCGGCAATTTTTTTACCATCAATAAGTTCCATATTATTTAGTATTAAAATTGGTTATTAATGATTATCTTCTTCGCATTTGTCGCATTTGACGCATCATTTTCATTGGGTTGTTCTTCATTGCAGTTGCTGCTTTCATCATTTTGCGGGTGTCCTCAAATTGTTTGAGCAAGCGATTTACATCTTGAAGAGATGTTCCCGACCCTTTAGCAATGCGTTGACGTCGGCTACCGTTAATGATTTCAGGATTTTCGCGCTCTTTTTCGGTCATTGAATAGATAATAGCTTCAATACCTTTGAATGCATCATCATCAATATCGACATCTTTAATTGCCTTGCCCAATCCGGGAATCATCGATGCTAAATCTTTGAGGTTACCCATCTTTTTGATTTGTTGAATTTGATTCAAGAAATCATTGAAATTGAATTGGTTTTTAGCAATTTTGCGTTGAAGTTCACGTGCTTCTTTTTCGTCATATTGTTGTTGAGCTTTTTCAACGAGTGAAACGATGTCGCCCATGCCGAGAATACGGTCGGCCATACGTGATGGGTGGAATTGGTCGAGAGCATCAAGCTTTTCACCGGTACCAACAAATTTGATAGGCTTGGTTACAACTGTTCGTATTGAAAGTGCGGCACCGCCACGAGTATCACCATCAAGTTTAGTCAATACAACACCATCGAAGTCAAGACGGTCGTTGAATTCTTTTGCTGTATTAACTGCATCCTGACCGGTCATTGAATCGACAACAAACAATGTTTCTTGAGGATTTATAGCTTTTTTGATAGCCTCGATTTCGTCCATCATTTGCTCGTCAACAGCCAGACGACCGGCAGTATCGACAATCACTAAGTCGAGGTGATTGGCTTTAGCATGTTGAATCGCATTTTTTGCAATCTCAACTGGGTTATTGTTGCCTTCTTCGGTATATACCGGAACTTCGATTTGAGAAGCAAGGACCTTCAATTGCTCAATTGCAGCAGGACGATATACGTCGCAAGCTACAAGCAAAGGACGTTTGCCTTTTTCGCTTTTGAGTTTGCGAGCGAGTTTTCCTGAGAATGTAGTTTTACCTGAACCTTGAAGCCCCGACATCAAAATCACAGTTGGGTTGCCTGAAAGATTTACCGGTGCAGTGTCGCCACCCATCAATTGAGTAAGCTCATCATGTACGATTTTTACCATCAATTCACTTGGTTTGATGGCGTTTATTACGTTTTGACCGAGTGCTTTAGCCTTTACGGTATCGGTAAATTGTTTCGCAACTTTATAGTTAACGTCGGCGTCGAGAAGTGCACGGCGAACATCTTTAAGTGTTTCGGCAACGTTGATTTCGGTAATCTTGCCTTGACCTTTCAGTAACTTAAAACTTCTCTCAAGTTTCTCACTAAGATTTTCAAACATATATTTATTCTTTTATTATTATCTATGATTATATAAGTCGGTTTGTTGCTGTATCGGGGAAAATCACCCATGGCTTGAAATTTTTTGCCTCTTCAAATGGCATTGTGGCGTAACTCATAATGATAACCACGTCGCCTTTTTGCACTTTTCGAGCAGCGGCACCATTGAGACATATCACACCAGAACCACGTTTGCCTTTAATTACGTATGTGTCAAACCGTTCCCCATTATTGTTATTTACAATATATACTCTTTCACCGGCAATGATATTAGCAGCGTCCATCAAGTCTTCATCTATTGTGATGCTACCAATGTAATCGAGGCACGCCTCGGTTACAGTTACGCGATGTATCTTTGATTTTACAACTTCTATTTGCATCATTATTTTGTGTATTTAATATTATCAATAAGGCGCACTTGTCCACAATATACTGTTATACAACCCACGGGGCAGTCACTATCGCTCCAATTTGCTATTGGTTGCATTGTGAGCGAATCTACAATTTCGTAATACTCAACTTCCATCTCGGGTTGTGCGTTAATCTCGTCAATTACATATTGTTTTGTTTCTGCAATGGTGTGACTTTTTGCAAAGTCAAGACTCGCAACAAGTGTCTTGTGTATTGCCGGAGCAATGGCTCTTTGACTTGGAGTGAGTCGCACATTGCGACTACTCATGGCTAACCCGTCATTCTCGCGCATGATAGGGCAGTCAATAATCTCAAGGTCGAAATCTTCAAGTTGCACCATACGACGAATTACTGCTATTTGTTGAAAGTCTTTTTCTCCAAAATACGCACGATGTGGTTGAACCATGGCAAACAATTTGCTCACGATTTGTGCAACACCATTGAAATGCCCGGGACGCATTGCACCTTCCATAACTTCTGCTACAGGTCCGAGGTTAAACTCGCGTGTGTCGGGTTCGGGATATACCTCTTCAACCGATGGAATAAATGCAATATCCACACCGGCATTAATCATTTTTTCGCAATCGGCTTCTTCGGTGCGAGGATAGGTGCGAAGGTCTTCAGGATTATTGAATTGTGTGGGGTTGACAAATACGCTAACCACAACAATGTCATTTTCTTTACGAGCACGGTCGATTAATGACACATGACCGGCATGGAGGGCTCCCATTGTGGGAACTAATCCCACTGAGCGTCCACATTGTTTCTCCTCCTCAACACGACGGCGAAGGAGTGCAACTTCACGTATGATTTCCATTTTTTTGATGGTAATAAGCTTATTTACGCTACAAAATTACACATAATAATTTATAATGGGAAATGAAAAATGAAAAATTGTATTATTATAGCTCGTTACTAAACAAAAGAGAACAATTAATTGTGTAAGTAAGAGAGTTGATGTTGATTTTGTGGGGTGGTAAAAATGATGTATCTTTGTGAAAAAAATAGGTATTTATGAATCAAGAGTTTTCATCGATATTGCTTGAAACTGCGGTAACAGAATTGTCGCGATTGCCAGGAGTGGGGCGTAAGACGGCCTTGCGTCTTGCATTACATATTCTTCGACAAGATGAAAGCACCGGAGTAGCTCTTGGTGAGGCTATTGTCAATATGCGAAGAGGTGTGAAATATTGCTCGGTGTGTCATAATATTTCGGAAACGGAAATGTGTCCGTTATGCAGTTCTTCTACTCGCGATAAAAGCACTGTCTGTGTAGTAGAGAGTGTGAAAGATGTAATGATTTTTGAAAATACTCGTCAATATAATGGGTTGTATCATGTGTTAGGTGGAGTTATTTCGCCTATGGACGGCATTGGTCCTGACCAATTGCAGATTGCATCGTTGGTTGATCGAGTTAAAGCCGGTGATGTTGAGGAGGTTATTTTGGCATTGAGTGCCACGATGGAAGGAGAGACAACTAATTTTTATATCTATCGTCAATTAGGGACTCTGCCTGTAAAAATAACTCAATTAGCACGTGGTGTATCGGTTGGGAATGAGATAGAATATACTGATGAAATAACATTAGGGCGTTCGTTGATAAATCGAACATTGTTTGCCGATTCATTTAATAGCCGATGAATATTCATAACAACATAATAATGCTTCGAGCTATTGAACCAACCGATTTAGATGTGCTTTATCGATGGGAAAATGATGTGGAATTGTGGCACACAAGTGCTACGATTGCTCCTTTTTCGCGGAAACAGTTGTGGGATTATATTGAAAATTATGATGGTGATATTTTTCGCTCTCATCAGTTGAGATTGATGATCGAGGAGATGTCAACTCAAAAAGCTGTTGGAACTCTTGATTTGTTTGACTTTGATCCTGTAAATAGTCGAGCTTCGGTAGGAATTCTTGTTGATAATGAATATCAATGTCAAGGCTATGGAAAAATGGCATTAAGTTTGCTTGAAGAATATTGTAAAGAACATCTATCATTAAACCAACTCGTAGCAACAGTGTCAATTGATAATAAACAGTCGTTAGCATTGTTTCGTTCTCTTTGCTATAACGAAGTTGGAGTGATGAAATGGTGGCTGAAACGAGGACATCAATATTATGATGTTGTGTTATTTCAAAAAAGAATATGATAAGAAAGATATTTTATAAAGCATTATATTTGATAAGATTATGGCTTGACGTGTTGATGCGTCAAGAGGTCTTGTTTTATATAGTTTTGGTAGTTTTGATGATTCCAAATGTGATATTGGCAATTACAGAGCCGTTGACACCTTTGGAGCGAGTGAGCAGTATTGTGTTCCCATTAAGTTGTTATTACTTGATATTTACACTATCGAGACGCTTAGGGTGGTCGATATGGCTATTGTGCCCGATGTCGTTATTGGCGGGTTTTCAAGTTGTATTGCTTTATATATATGGAAAATCGGTAGTAGCCACAGATATGTTCTTGAATATGGTAACGACCGATGCAAAAGAATCGAAAGAATTGTTAGGTAGTATTATAATGATACTATCTGTGGTAATTATTTTATATATAACACCATTGGTGTTGGCTACAGTTTCGTTGGTTAAGAACAAGAAGTTAAAAAGAACTTTTATTCGACAAAATCGAAGTGTAGCATTTGCAGTGGCATTTGTAGGTGTATCTTTATTGTGGATGTGTTATGCTGCAAGTGATGCCTATTCGGTAAAAACAGGTGTATATCCAATAAATGCGTGTTATAATATGTATAAAGCAGTATCACGCCATGATATGCTTAAAAATTATAAAGCAACATCGAGAGATTTCAAGTTTAATGCCTCATCTTCGCATTCTGCTCAACAACGTGAAATATATGTGGTAGTTATTGGAGAGACATCACGAGCCTGCAATTGGGAATTATATGGATATGATCGTTCTACTAATCCGTTGTTGAAACAGGTAAAAGATTTGGTGGTGTTTGATAGTGTATTGACTGAATCAAATATCACACATAAAACAGTGCCTATGTTAATTTCGTCGGCATCGGCTGTTGATTATGATAAAATTTATTATCAAAAAAGTTTGATAACAGCATTCAAAGAAGCCGGATTTATGACTGCTTTTTTTTCAAATCAAGCACATACAGAGGCTTTGATTGATAATTTTGCTCTTGAAGCCGATAAAATGCAATATTTGAAAGATCGGTCAAAGGATATTAATTTTAACCCCCTTGATAGTGAATTAGTAAAATTAACTCAGCAGGTAATTAATGATGGAGCAAATAAACAATTAGTTGTATTACACACCTATGGTTCGCACTATAATTATGCAGCTCGTTATCCTCAAGACATGGCATATTTTAAGCCCGACTCCCCAGTCTCGCCACAAAAGGAGTTTTTGCCTAAATTAAAAAACGCATACGATAATTCAATCAGATATACTGACAAGGTGATATATGATTTAATCACGATGTTAGATAGTGTAGAGAATGCACATACATCATTATTGTATGTAAGCGACCATGGAGAGGAGCTTTTTGATGATGACCGTGAAGTAATATTTCATTCTTCAACCACTCCATCATATTATCAGGTGCATGTGCCAATGTTGGTGTGGTTGTCGCAGGGTTATCGTGAAGCATACCCTAATATTCAAGCAAGTCTTATGGCAAACCGTCATGAGCAAGTGTCGTCGAGTGCATCGTTTTTCCACACAATTCTTAATGTTGCTGGAATTGAAACGACTTATCGTGATGACTCATACTCAGTGGCAAGTAAGGCTTACGTTGAACGTCCTCGCATCTATCTCAATGACCATTATGTAGCTGTGCCCTTGTTGAGCCTTGATATGAGTGATAATAATATAAAGATGTTAAGTAACTTTTAATTTAATTGTGGATTTTCGGGGTGGTATTGCCAACCTTTATATTCATCGCCCATAGATTTAACATAACGATGCCAATATTTATCGTTTTCACCATCTAAAATATCATTTTTGCTATGTGGAGATGTAATAGCCCACACATGGTGCTTTATTTCATTTTCAAGTTGCCCTTTATCCCAACCACTATAGCCGAGAAAAAAACGAATTTGTGAACTTGAAACGTTGTGTTGGTTAATTAATTCAATTACAGTGTTGAAATCGCCTCCAATGTAAACTCCGTCAGTGATTTTTTGTGAATTAGGAATTACATTGCCGAGAGTGTGAATGAAATAGAGCCGATCACATGACAATGGTCCACCACAATATACAGTAAAATCATTGTGAGAATATATATCTGGAATTATATCGCTCAACACATATTTAGTGGGCTTATTCATCACAATTCCCATAGTGTTACTTTGAGGAGAATATTCAACAAGGCAAATCACAGCATGACAAAAATATTCCTCTCTTAAAAACGGCTCAGCAATAAGTAATGCACCTTGGAAAGGCATTTGTTTGCTTGTTTTGATGTTGAACAGAAAAGATTCAATATTTGTCATACTATATGTATATAATAATTACACTATAAATTTACATACTTTCTTTTAATAAAGAACTATTCGCTCTAAAAAAATATGCTACCTTTGCATAAAATTAAGTAATAATACCAAGTAAAAAATGTATAGAAAATTTAGAATAATATTGGCTATGTTATTTTTTATAGCCATTACTATGTTGTTTTTGGATTTTACAGGCGTTGCACAACAATGGTGGGGGTGGATTGCAAAGGTGCAGTTTGTCCCAGCGTTTTTGTCGCTAAATGTGATAGCAATAGTTATTTTATTGTTACTCACGTTGATATTTGGTAGGGCTTATTGCTCAGTGATATGTCCGTTGGGTATATTACAAGATATATTAATACATATTAGAGGATTGGTTGGTAAAAAGAAATCGCGTAAAAACAGATTTAATTACGCGAAGCCTAAAACTTGGTTAAGGTTGGGAATCTTGATTATATTTGTTGTTTTGTTGATGTTGGGAGTTTGTAATATTATTGGGACAACAATGGCTTCAATATTAGAACCTTATAGTATATACGGAAGAATCGCATCATCGCTTTTTGTTCCGATTTATGACGTTGGAAATAATATGATAGCCGATGCGATTGTTGATACTGAGTGTTATTGGTTTTATCATATTGAAAGTTATAATTATTTGCCTTTAACAATAATTGCTATTGCCTCTTTATTAGTTGTTAGCGTAATGGCTTGGTTGGGAGGAAGAGCATATTGCAATATGATTTGTCCGGTGGGGACTGTACTTGGTTATTTTAGTCGCTTTTCATTATTAAAGCCTGTTATTGATACATCGAAGTGTAATGGCTGCACTAAATGTGCACGTAATTGTAAGACATCATGTATAGATGCAAAGAATCATTATATAGATTATTCACGATGTGTGGTGTGTATGAATTGCATTGAGAATTGTAGCACAAATGCAATAAAATATAGTTGGCACAAGGGTATAAAATCAAAAGTCGATAATGAAAATGATGAGAAATTAGCTGATGGTAGAAGAAATTTCATGACAGTAGGCACGATGTTGACAACTGCATTAGCGGTGAAAGCTTCAGACAAAACGATTGATGGAGGGTTAGCACCTATTATCGAAAAAGAGAAGCCTCAACGAAAAAATAGGATTGTGCCTCCAGGTGCGGTGAGTCTTTCGCATTTACAACGCCATTGTACTGGTTGTCAATTATGCATTTCGGCTTGTCCAAATGGGGTGTTGCGACCGTCTATAAATTTAGACTCGTTTATGCAACCTATAGCGGAGTATGAACGTGGATATTGTCGTCCGGAGTGTGTGCGATGTTCTGAGGCTTGTCCTGTGGGTGCATTTCATAAGATAACCGTTGAGGAGAAAAGTTCGATACAAATTGGTTGTGCAGTTGTTAAACTTGATGCTTGTGTTATGGCTGCAAGAGGTCGCCGATGTGGTAATTGTGCAGATAAATGCCCCACCGGAGCAATAAAAATTGTGCCAATGAACCCAAATAATGAAAAATCACATTATATGCCCGTGGTTAATGAGTCGAAGTGTATAGGTTGTGGTGCTTGCGAATATTATTGTCCGGTGAGACCATTGAGTGCGATTTATGTAAATGGGAATGAAGTTCATCGCTCTATTTAATGCCTAAAAATCGAAAGATATGAAGAAATATAGTTCAGAAATAAATAGAAGAAAATTTTTGAAGATTTTAGGGATTGGAACAGCTGCATCAACGATAGCATCATGTGAGAACTCCACTGATGATATGTCTTATGAAGATGCAGAACGCCCAATCAAAGGAAATATGACCTATCGAGTAAATCCCAAAACTAAAGAGAACGTTTCATTACTCGGATATGGTTGTATGAGATTGCCGATGTTGACAACTGAAGGCGATGAGGAGATAATTGATCAAGAGGAGGTTAATAAATTGGTTGATTATGCAATTAAATATGGAGTAAATCTCTTTGACACTTCTCCTGCATATTGTAAAGGAATGTCGGAGCGTGCAATGGGAATCGCATTGAGTAGATACCCACGTGAAAGTTATTATCTTTCAACAAAATTGTCAAACTTTGCAGAAACTACATGGTCGAGAGAAAAATCACTCGAAATGTATCATAAATCATTTAAGGAGCTCCAAACAGATTATATTGATTATATGCACCTTCATGGCATAGGTATGAATGGAATGGAGGCATTTAATGCTCGATATATAGATAATGGGGTGTTTGACTATTTATTGAAAGAACGTGAGATAGGTAGGATAAGAAATTTGGGATTTTCATATCATGGTGATATTGAAGTGTTTGATTATTTGTTATCACAGCATGATGAAATGAAATGGGATTTTTGCTTAATTCAACTAAATTATATGGATTGGAAGCATGCTAAAGAGTTGAACGAGCGAAATACAAATGCTGAATATCTATATAATGAATTGGAGAAACGTGGTATTCCTGCAATGGTAATGGAGCCTTTATTAGGTGGAAGATTAGCCGATTTGAATGATTCGGTAGTCGCACAAATGAAGCAACGTCGTCCACAAGATAGTGTTGCCTCATGGGCTTTTCGTTTTGCAGGTTCAAAACCCGGGATATTGTCGGTATTAAGTGGTATGACTTATATTGAACATCTTCATGATAATTTAGTGACATATTCACCTTTAGAGCCTATTACAGATGACGAAGCTCAATTTTTGGAGGAGATGGCTCAGTTTATGCTCAAATTTCCAACAATACCATGTACTCAATGTGCATATTGTATGCCATGTCATAAGGGATTAGATATTCCTGCAATCTTTACACATTACAATAAGTGTGTGAATGAAGGAAATATGACTGATGATACTCGAGACCCACATTATGATGCTGCACGACGAGCGTTTTTGGTGGGATATGATAGGAAAGTCCCTAAATTACGTCAAGCAGGTCATTGTATATCGTGTGGAAAGTGTTTATCGCATTGTCCTCAAGGGATTGCAATTGATGTGGAATTGAAGAAAATCCATAATTACACTGAGGCATTAAAACAGAGGAAACAAACAACTGATTTAGTGAAAGACAAAATGCTTGCAGGTAATCATTCATTGGTAGTTGAAGCTACTAATGGCAAAGTATATACTTTTGATGGGCGAGGGGTTAAAGATTTGTATAGTCTCTATATTAATACACCTGATATACTTAAAGGAGCTGTTATTGCTGATAAAGTGATAGGGACAGGAGCAGCGACATTAATAGCTCTTGGAGGAATAAAAGAATATTACACAAATGTAATTAGTAAAGATGCATTTAATGTGTTAGAAAAGAATGGTATTTGTGGAAAATATGGAGAGTTGGTTGCACAAATTAAAAATCGCGATGGGTCGGGTAGATGTCCGTTAGAAACATGCCTTGACGGACATTTGAATGATGACGATGTATTAACAAGGATTTCTGAGTTTGTCAATAGCATAGTGTAAATGAAAAGCCACCCGATAAAGGTGGCTTTATTATTGTTAGAAATATTTGATTATTCTTTTTCGGCAAGATATTTTTCAGCATCAAGAGCTGCACGACAGCCCATACCTGCTGCAGAAATTGCTTGGCGATATCGTGGATCGGCAACGTCGCCAGCCGCAAATACCCCCTCAATATTAGTTGCAGAAGTTCCCCCTTCAAGTTTGATATATCCAACTTCATCAAGTTTGATATATTGGGCAAATACATCGGTGTTAGGTTTGTGTCCAATGGCAAGAAAGAAGCCATCGATGGCTATATCATAAAATCGTTCTTTTTCAGAGCCCTTGAACTCAACAAGGTGTGCTCCTTCAACAAATTCTTCTCCAAAAAGCCCAACGGTGTTGGTGTTAAATAGCACTTCAATGTTTTCTTTTTCAAAAACTCGGCGTTGCATAACATCGGACGCACGAAGGTGGTCTTTGCGAACAATCATATATACTTTTTTCGCCAAATTGCTTAAGTATATTGCTTCTTCGCAAGCAGTATCGCCACCACCCACAACGGCAACTGTGCGTTTGCGATAGAAGAACCCGTCGCAAGTAGCACATGCAGAAACACCTAATCCATTGTATTTCATTTCATCATCAAGACCGAGATATTTTGCAGATGCACCAGTGGCAATGATTACTGTATCGGCAGTAATTGTAATATCATTGTCAATTGTTAATTCGAAAGGACGGGTATCAAAGTTGACAGAAGTTACTATCCCTTTTCGAAGCTCTGCCCCAAATCGTTCTGCCTGTTGGCGTAAATCTGTCATAAGTTGAGGACCTGTAACACCTTCGGGATAACCGGGGAAGTTCTCAACCTCTGTTGTAATTGTTAATTGTCCACCAGGTTGGTTCCCTTCATATAATATAGGTGAAAGATTCGCACGCGATGCATAGATCGCAGCTGTGTATCCGGCAGGTCCGGAGCCAATTATAAGGCATTTAGTGTGGTTTGTTGTCATATTAATTTGTGTTATTAGATTTATCTTAAATCAATTATTTCTACACCGGGATATTTTGTTGCATTAAATGTAAATGTTGATGTGGGAAGAGTGTTTCCTACACTAATTGATTTGATTTTTATAGTTGCTTTGTTATTATTTTTAGTTGTAATAACAATTAGTGATGGGAAATATGTTGTTGGGTTAAAATTGATTACAATATTAGTTATTGCGTGATTTTTTTTCTTAGGTGTTAATGAGATTCTATAACCATTATTCTTATCCATTAACTTTGCGTTGTAGTCATTTCGAAAACTTCCAATAATTGCAAACGGATTTATTTGTTGTAATTCTTCAGCAGTTGGTTCGCTAATGTTAACTTCATTTGCCGTGGGAGAGTAACTCCATTGAGTTTTGCCATCAAACCAAGTAGAAAGCTGAGAAGTTTTTATGACGAATTTATTTCCTGCTATAGTAATTGTACCAGCTTCAGAACCATTGTCAATAATATTAAAAGACGCAGAAATTGATTTGCTATTAACGTATTTATTAGATGCATTTGCTAATATCTCATTTGCTGTAATAGCATTAGCTGAGATTGTTGATGCAATCAATACAATGAAGAATAAAATATGTCTTAGTTCTTTAATCATATTAATTTGATTGTAAAAATCTAAAATAGTTTAATTAAATGATTCAAGTATGCGTTCGAGTTGTAAAGAATCTATTAACACTTGTCGAGGCTTACCCCCCTGAGATGGACCAACAATTCCTGCAGATTCCATTTGGTCCATAATTTTTCCGGCACGATTATAGCCAATCGAATATCTACGTTGCAAAGATGATGTAGATGCAGTTTGTGAATTAATTATAAATCGTGCTGCTTCTTCAAATAGAGGGTCGCGGTCAGTTATGCTACCAGATGTAATAGGGTCATTATTTTCAGGAAAATATTCGGGTAGATAGTAGGCATGCTCATAGCCGATTTGGTCATCAATGTGATTACATATTGCCTCAACCTCCGGAGTGTCGATAAATGCACATTGAACACGTTGCATATCTCCATTGTGAGAGAATAACATATCTCCTCGGCCAATTAATTGGTTGGCACCTGTGCGGTCGAGAATTGTTTTACTATCAACCATCTGAGATACGCGGAATGCAATGCGACCGGGAAAGTTTGCTTTGATAATACCTGTGATAACATTTGTAGATGGTCGCTGAGTTGCAATAATCATGTGCATACCCACAGCACGAGCTTTTTGTGCAATGCGAGCAATAGGAGTTTCAACTTCTTTTCCTGCAGTCATAATTAAATCGGCAAACTCATCAACAATCATTACAATATATGGTAAGTATTTATGACCTTTTTCAGGATTTAGTCTGCGTGAAATAAATTTTGCATTGTATTCAGCAATAGAGCGAACTTCGGCATCTCTCAATAAATTATAACGATTATCCATTTCAATACATAGTGAGTTAAGTGTAGTTACCACTTTTGCCGGGTCGGTAATAATCGCTTCCTCTTCATCAGGGAGTTTGGCAAGATAATGACGTTCTAATTTAGAATATAAACTAAATTCGACCATTTTGGGGTCAATAAGTACAAATTTTAATTCAGCCGGGTGTTTTTTGTATAGTAAAGATGCAATTATTGCGTTTAGCCCAACAGATTTTCCTTGACCTGTTGCTCCGGCAACAAGCAAATGTGGCATTTTTGTTAAATCGGCAATAAACACATCATTAGATATTGTTGCACCCATTGCCATTGGTAGTGCATATTTGCACTCTTGGAATTTTTTAGATGCAATGATAGAGCGGAATGAAACTGTTTGAGGATCTTTATTCGGAACTTCAATGCCAATAGTTCCTTTCCCAGGAATAGGTGCGATGATACGTATGCCTAAGGCTGCAAGACTTAATGCGATGTCATCTTCGAGACGTTTAATTTTTGCAATTCTAACACCTTCGGCTGGTATAATTTCATAAAGTGTAACAGTAGGACCAACTGTAGCTTCAATGTGAGAAATCTCAATTGTATAGTCTCTAAGTGTTTTTGTAATTCTTTCTTTGTTATCCTCTTGTTCTTGTTGATCTACACTATTTTCTTTAATAATACGACTAATTAATAAATCAAGAGTAGGGAAGCGATATCTTGATAATTCTGCCGTTGGATCATATACATCAGAGTTAATTTCTTCAGCAATTTCTATTGTCGATGTATTAATGTTCAATGAAACTTCATTATTTGTTTCAGCCTTGTTTTCAATTATAATATCGTCTTTAGGCTTTATAATGATAGTTTCATCAAAGTCTTCAGGTGTAGAATTATAATCTTCTTTAGTTACTTCGATTTGTTTAGTTATTTCGGTAGGTTTGCGAGTTGTTTTTTTAGTGGTAATTTCATCTTCATATCCACTATCGGCATTTATGCGTTGTGGAGTTTTAATGTGAGGTGCAATGCGATTTTTATATGTAGAAAATATGTTATGTATCTCATTGAGAAATATAATAACGACTAATGTTATGATTAAGATATTAACTAAGACAGTACCAAATAATCCAGTAGTTTTTAATAATATATCATTAATATGGTACCCATGTTGTCCACCTAAATATAAAGGTGTTGTTGAATTGTATGTTAAAAATCCTAATACAATAGATGTTGCTATTGATAAAATAAGACACTTAAATGTGAAAGACCAGAAATTTAATTTTGTTTTTCTAAGTAATGCAAGACCAATTATAGAAATATACAAAATTAGGACAAAAGCCCCTAATCCCAACCATTTTGTTAGTGCGACATGTGATATATATGCACCAAATGATCCTGCAACATTTTGTGTCGCGTTATTTCCACTCCCGGCTTCAATGATGGAGTTGTTAGTAATAATACTTTGGTCTTCTGCTCCAAAACTGATATGCGAAATAGATGCAATAGTAACAAATGCTGCAAAGAAAATTAAAAAGATTCCTATATATATATGCGTATTACGATTATTAAAAATATTAATTAAAGAGGATTTGCTTTCATCAGAGTTCCCTTTATTAGATTTCTTTTGATGCTTTTTTTTAGGTTGAGCATCTTGAGATTCGTTAGTAAAACCATTAGTTTCACTATAAGAGTTGTCGTGTATGTTTTCAGGATTGTATCCGTTAGGAGAAAAATTTATTTTTTCCATGTAAGTAATTGCTTAAAGGTTATGTAGTTCTTCAATCATTTTTAGTGGGTCTTGTGCAGAAAATACAGCATTACCGGCAACAAGTATGTCGGCACCAGCTTCAGCAAGAAGTTTGCCAGTTTCAAGGTTGACACCACCATCGACTTCAATTGACGCTTTTGAACCAGATAGTGAGATTAATTCTTTAAGCTGTTTGACTTTTTTTAGAGAGTTTGGAATAAATGATTGTCCTCCAAACCCAGGGTTAACCGACATTAATAAAACCATATCAAGTTCTGTGATTATATCTTCGAGAGACGAAACCGGGGTTGACGGATTTAATGTTACTGCAGCTTTCATTCCTGCATTTTTGATAGCTTGAACGGTGCGGTGCAAATGAATGCAAGCTTCTTGATGTACATTCATAATCTCAGCACCACAATCCCGGACTTGGCTAATATAATTTTGTGGATTTACAATCATTAGATGAACATCAAGTGGTTTTGTTGCAATTTTTTGAACAAATTTAATAACCGGAAAACCAAAAGATATATTTGGGACAAATACCCCGTCCATGATGTCAAGATGAATCATGTCGGCTAAACTATTGTTAAGCATTCTGACATCATTGTCAAGATTGCCAAAATTTGCAGATAGTAAAGAAGGAGATATTTTCATAATAATATTATTTTTTTTGCTTGATTATATTCCAAATAATGAATAATACACATATCCCACCAATAGCAAGACCTCCATATGTTAGATAGTGGTTGTATTTTTCAACGTTTAATAATAGTTCTTCGGTTGTTTTAATTCCAGGGATCGAGGTAAGGATATAGCCTAATATTGCTAATGCGATATTCCAAATTAAAGCACCAAACGTTGTGAATATGGTAAATTTAATAATGCTCATTCGTGCCAATCCGGCGGGGATTGATATCAATTGACGAATCCCGGGAATTAGACGCCCAATAAATGTGGAGATACTGCCATGTTGGTCAAAGTATTTTTCAGCTTTCTCGATTTTTGTCTGATCTAATAGACAAATGTGCCCAAATTTGCTATTCGCAAATTTGTAAACGATAGGTCTGCCTAACCAAATAGCGAGATAATAGTTTATGTATGCACCTACTAAAGCTCCAATTGTAGCAAAAAAGATTACTAAAAAAAAATTCATTGATGAGCTTTCTTGTAGGGCAAGATATGCTGCAGGAGGAACAACTAATTCTGATGGAAATGGAATGAATGAACTTTCAATTACCATGAAGATGAAAACAAATAAGTAGTTTGCATTTTCAACAAACCACTTGAAAAACTCGCTTGCATCAAAAATTGCCAAGGGGATTATATCTAACATAATTTTGTAGGTTGTTATAGGTTATATTATAATGCAAAGTTACAATGTTTATTTTCAGAAAGCAAATATAAATTTACTCATTTTGATTCAAAATCGCTAAATTTTCAAACAGCGTTTTATAAAATGAAGCCTTTTGGGGTAAGGATAGGGGATATGCTCTTGATGTAGAGGGCATTCGGTAGATTCGTATAACTCGTTTTTTAATTATAGCCTCTACATAGTTGCCAATTTTTGGAATTGTAGTGTTTGTTATGTTAGCAATAACCTCAGCCGCTTTTTGCCCGGTTGAAACTATGTTGTTGCATTCTGAATTTGCACATAATATGTCGACTAAATTAATTGGTGTTATAATTTCTAAAAATTTATCAGAAGCGTTGTTATTATGCCTTATTGCTTCTATTGCTGAATCTGCAATTGCAATTTTGTGTTTCTCAAGAAATGTAATAATCTTGTCTTTATTAAATGCAGATTTTTCCGTATGCCAAAAATATTGAACGTTGTTGTAAAATATTAGGCCAATAACTCTCCAAAAATCATTAATTTTATTTGGATAATAAAAATCCATACACCATTTATCCTCTTTAGGGGGAAATGAACCTAAAAATAATATTTTAGCACCATCAGGAATAAATGGAGTCCATGGGTGTCGTTCGATATTAATATTGTTACTCATAATAGCACAAATATAATAAATTTTGTTAAGAATCAATCAATATTTTCTAAAAACTATTTTCTTAATAAAGTCTGTTAATTTATATGGAATTTATTACACTTGAAATACCGATTAATTAAAAAAAGTGTTTATCTTTGCATAATAATTTGATTTAATAAGATGAGAAGAATGAAAACATATTTAAAATTACTACCCTTAACTTTATTAATATTATTTTCAAGTTGCTCGACTGCCCACAAAAAAGTCCCGTATATGGTTGATGCTGAAACAATTCCAACTGAGGTTCTCGCAAAAGTGGCATCAGCGGCAGATCCTGTAATTTCGGCTGGAGATTTGTTGAATATTGAGGTTACCGGGTCAGACATGGTTGGGGTATCGCTTTTTAATAAAGGGAAATATGTCGCTTTAGATGGAACTATAACACAATCAAATGCTAATAATACTTTATCAAGTGGCTCCCCTGAAAAGTCAACATTGTATTATTTAGTAGATAAAAATGGTGATATTGAATTTCCAATAATCGGAAAACTTCAAGTTGGAGGATTGACAAAATCTCAAATAGTTGATGTGGTTCAAAATGCGATTTATCCTAAGTATATTAAGGAAAAGCCTGCTGTAGACGTTCGTTTAATGAATTTTAGGGTCACTGTTTTAGGAGCTGTAAAATCTCCTGGTGTAATTGAATCAAAAACAGAACGAATGAATTTCCTTGAAGCAATTGCATCTGCTGGAGATTTAGATATTAAGGGGCAGAGAGAGAATATAATGCTAATAAGAACAAACGAAAATGGTCAACGAGAAATACATAGATTAAACCTAAATGACAAGGAAATTTTATTGTCTCCTTATTTTAATTTGCAACAGAATGATATAATATATGTTCAACCTAATGAATCTGCAGCACATGCGGCATGGCAATTAAATCCTGTTGTAAATGCAACAATAACAATTGTTGGCGGTATTTCTTCTATTCTTGCATTAGTGGTTGGTATTGCAAATTTGGTAAAGTAAAAATAATAATAAGATGGTAGATAAGAATAATAACATAGATAATCAGGAAAAACAGGAAGATGTATTTGATTTAGTAGGATTGTTGCTTGATTATCTTGCTAATTGGAAGTGGTTTGTAGCATGCGTTTTGGTCGCAGCTGCAGTTGCATACTATTTAATAGCTACAATAGTTCCCACTTATGAGGTGACGGCTTCTATTTTCTTAAGTGATGATAATGCAGCTAATACTAACGCAGTGTCATTAAATGCTTCGTCTCCATTGGTAGATCAGAAAAGTTTTATTGATGAAACTGAGATAGAGATCTTAAAATCAAGAAACAATCTAATTAAGATTGTTGATAGTTTGGGGTTGGCGTATTCGTATTATAATGTTAAGAAACTTAGAGATTATCCAATATATGGAACAAATATAGTTAATGCTAAATTAGATTCGGTAAGTCTTAAAAATCTATCATCACCAATTGATATATTAGTAAACAAGGTTGAAAATGAATATCAATTTGATGTAACAACTCATTATGGTGGTGTTAAAGAAGTGAAAAATGTAACTACTGATAAGTTGCCGATAACTATTGAATTAAGTCAAGGAACATTGGTTCTATCGCCATCAAAAGTAACTAATAAATTTGAAGGAACACAAAAAATTAAAATCAAGAATCCTAATTCAGTGGCAGCACGTTTGGCTAGTAGTTTGAATATTTCTTTTGCAAAAAATTCATCAACAATTTTACGCATAACATGCTCTACTCCCATAATACAAGAAGGTATTGATGTTGTAAATACATTAATTTCATTTTATAATCAAGATATAATTGCAGATAAGAATAGGTCGGCAATGCAAACGGAAGCATTTATTCTTGATCGTTTAGTCTTGATTTCAGGTGAATTAAAAGATGTTGAAAATAGATTAGAGGAGTATCGAAAAGCAAACAATATTACAGACTTGAGTGCTCAAGCTCAGATGAGTTTGGCAAAGAAGAGTACAACTGAAGGACAAATCGCAGATGTTGTTGCTCAACAAAAAATTATCAGTTCGGTTGAGAATGCAATTTCTAAGCAGGATGACTATGCACATATTCCTCAAATTGTTGACGATTCGGATTTGAGTTCATTGATTGATGGATATAATAAAAAGGTTTCCCAATTGGAACGACAAAAAGAATCCAGTACAGAGGATAATCCAATAATTAAATCAATGCAAGATGATTTAGCTCGCGAGAAGAGTAGGATTTTTCAAAATATTCAATCGGCAAAAGCTAATTTGTCGGTTAAGCATAGTAGTATAGTTGCGATGGATAGTAAAAGTGCAGGTCAGCTTGCAAATTTACCTCCAATAGATAAAGGTTTACAAGAAATTTTCCGTGAACAACAAGTTAAAGTAAATATATACACATTTTTGTTGCAACGAAGAGAAGAGATTGCACTGCAAAAAACATTGGCGACACCTACAGCTCGTTTAATTGATAATCCATTGGGTAGTGGTCCGGTTGCTCCAAGAAAGATGACAATATATGGAATCTCAATTTTAATAGGTTTTTTACTCCCTGCGTTGGTGATATTCATAAGAAGATTAATATTTCCTATATTTAAGGATAAAGAAGATGTTGAACGTGTTTCTAATATTCCAATTTTAGGTGAAATATGTTTGGCAGATAAGAAGGAGGGGAGACTTGTAATAGGAGAAAATTCATCTACACCTATTGCAGAGATGTTTAGATTAGTTAGAAATAACATGCAGTTTGCTTTAACTGGAAATACAAAAAAAGTTATTTTAGTAACATCTTCATTGTCTGGCGAAGGTAAAACATTTATAGCGTCAAATCTTGCATTATCTTTTGCGTTAACCGGAAAAAAAACCGTTGTTGTTGGTATGGATATTAGACGCCCTGTGTTAGCACATTTATTCGACTTAAATAATGATTGCGGTGTAACATCGTACTTGTCTGGTAATTGCTCTGATATACTTGAATGTTCACACCAATCTAAAGTTATTGAGAACTTATATGTGATACCAGGTGGACCAGTGCCTCCTAATCCTAATGAATTGTTGCTTAGCGAAAATCTCAAGTTGATGTTTGAACAGTTGAAAACACAATTTGATTATATTATAGTGGATTCTGCTCCGATTGGAGTTGTTTCTGATAGTTATCTTATCGCTCCATTTGTTGATATGGAATTGTATGTTGCAAGAGCAAATTATTCAACAAAGAGATGTTTGAAAGTTATGCATCAAGCGATAGATTCAGGGAGATTACCCAATTGTTATATGGTATTAAATGGCGTAAACGTTAAATCCAGTTCCTATAATTATCGTCGCTATGGTTATTATGGTAAATATGGTAAGAGCTACGGATATGGATATGGTTATTCTCACATGGAAACACCTTCGCTTAAGTCAAGAATTAAAAGAATTTGGCGGAAAGCGACGATGAATTAAGATTTAATATAGTGTGAGTTTTGTTAAAGATTGATGAAAATATGGTTTAACATTAAATCAATATTTATGAATAAGTATTTAGCGGAAATGGTGGGAACTATGGTTCTCGTATTAATGGGTTGTGGTACAGCAGTTAGTCTTAATTGTGGTGTTGATACAGCATCAGTCGTTGGCACAGCTATGGCTTTTGGTTTGGCAGTAGTTGCTATGGCCTATACGATAGGAGGAGTGTCAGGTTGTCATATTAACCCTGCAATAACATTTGCAATATGGGCTTCAGGAAAAATGAGTGGAAAAGACGCAATTAGCTATGTTGTATTTCAGATATTAGGTGCATTTATAGGCTCAGCTTTATTATATGCGTTTGTGGCTAATTCGGGCATTGTATTTGAAGGGACAACTACTGGTGCAAATGTGTGTAGTGGAAGTATTTCAGGTGGCTTGTTTGTTGAATTTATCTTGACATTTATTTTTGTTTTAGTTGTTTTAGGTACAACTGATGATAAAAAAGGAGCAGGTAATTTTGCGGGCTTGGCTATTGGTTTGAGTTTAATCCTAATTCATTTTGTTGGTATTAAATATACTGGAACATCAGTAAATCCTGCTCGTTCAATTGCTCCAGCAGTATTTCAAGGAGGAGATGCGTTAAGTCAACTATGGGTATTTATTGTTGGTCCACTTGGAGGTGCTTCTTTAGCTACTGCAATATGGAAATTAATAGGTGGTTGCTCAAAATGTAAAAAATAAGGGTAATGATGCCAAAATAAGAATATTAAAAAAATAACCTCTAAAACTTAGAGGTTATTTTTTTTGTCTATATTTTAGAGATTATGCCTTAACTCGTTCGACATAAGAACCATCACGAGTATCAATCTTAACTTTATCTCCAATATTACAGAAAAGAGGAACACGAACTTCAGCACCTGTTTCAAGGGTAGCAGGTTTTAATGTGTTTGTTGCAGTATCTCCTTTAATGCCGGGTTCAGTGTATGTGATTTCAAGAACTACACTAATTGGCATTTCGCATGTAAGAATTGTGTCAGATGCAGCATGAACCATTGCTTCACAAATATCACCTTCTTTGAGGAATTGTACTCCTTCAATACTTTCTCCGGGAAGAGCAACTTGTTCAAATGTTTCAGTGTGCATGAAGTTATAACCCATATCATCTTTGTAAAGATATTGGTAAGGACGACGTTCAATTCTTACTTCTTCAACTTTTACACCTGAGTTCCATGTTTTGTCTAACACACGACCTGTTTTTACGTTTTTTAGTTTAGTGCGAACGAAAGCAGGACCTTTGCCCGGTTTAACATGTAAAAATTCTACAATAAAAAAGTAGTTGCCATCAATGTCGAGGCACATGCCATTTTTGAAATCTGCTGTAGTAGCCATAAATATAAATTTAATTGAATTAAAAATCTAATTTTATAATCAGAAATATTGTATCTAATTATGTTGCAAAGATACGAATTTCATGTTGTTAATTAAACTTTTGAGAATAATATTTATATAATAGATATATTTTTACTCAAAAATAGCATTAAATATAAAAAAATCTTGTTATTTTGTAGTGAATTTTATTTTTAACTTAAATCATATACTACTCATGAATTTGAACTTATTTTTGTTAGCACCAGTAGCATCGGTGGTTGCTTTATTATTTGCGTGGTATTTTTACCGTCAAATGAAAAAACAAAGTGAAGGGACTCCCATTATGGCAAAAATTGCATCTCATGTAAGAAAAGGTGCAATGTCTTATCTAAAACAGCAATATAAGATTGTAGGTATTGTCTTTTTAGTATTAGTAATTCTATTTTCAATAATGGCTTATGGTTTTGGTGTTCAAAATACATGGGTACCAATTGCTTTTTTAACTGGTGGCTTTTTTTCCGGTTTGTCTGGTTTTTTAGGCATGAAAACGGCAACATACGCATCGGCTCGAACAGCAAATGCAGCTCGTGAATCATTAAATGGAGGCTTAAAGGTTGCGTTTAGAAGTGGTGCAGTAATGGGTTTGGTTGTAGTTGGTTTGGGATTATTAGATATATCATTTTGGTATCTATTATTAAATTATCTAATTCCAGAAGGAGCTAATCCAACTACGAAGTTATGCATAATAACAACTACAATGTTGACATTTGGAATGGGTGCAAGTACACAAGCACTATTTGCTCGCGTTGGAGGTGGCATCTATACAAAAGCAGCTGATGTTGGTGCAGATTTGGTTGGTAAAGTTGAAGCAGGAATACCTGAAGATGATCCACGAAATCCGGCAACTATTGCAGATAATGTCGGTGATAATGTTGGTGATGTAGCCGGAATGGGAGCTGATTTGTATGAATCATATTGTGGTTCAATATTAGCGACATCAGCACTTGGTGCTGCAGCGTTTATTACCTCAGGTAATGTGGAAATGCAATATAAGGCTGTTATTGCTCCAATGTTAATTGCTGCAGTAGGAATATTTTTATCCATTATTGGAATCTTTGCGGTTAAAACTAAAGAGAATGCTAAAATGAAAGATTTGTTATCTTCATTGTCATTTGGGACAAATTTAAGTTCAGCATTGATAGTGTTGGCTACATTTGGGATATTATGGTTGTTAGGAATCACAAATTGGTGGCAAATCGCATGTTCTGTAGTTATAGGGCTTATAGTTGGGATAATTATCGGTCAATCTACAGAATATTACACATCACAATCCTATACCCCAACAAAAAAATTAGCCAATAGTGGAAAAACCGGACCGGCAACAGTAATAATATCCGGAGTCGGTTTAGGTATGGTATCTACAGCAATACCAGTGATAGCTGTAGTTGCAGGTATAATTCTCTCATATTGGTTTGCTGCAAATTTTGATATGGCAAATGTAGGTATGGGATTATATGGTATTGGTATTGCTGCGGTTGGAATGTTGTCAACATTGGGAATTACCTTAGCAACAGATGCTTATGGACCAATTGCTGATAATGCAGGAGGAAATGCTGAAATGAGTGGATTAGGCGAAGAAGTTAGAAAAAGGACTGATGCTTTAGATTCTCTCGGAAATACTACTGCTGCAACCGGCAAGGGCTTTGCTATTGGCTCTGCTGCATTGACAGGATTAGCATTGTTAGCATCATACGTAGAAGAAATTAGAATTGGATTAGAAAGAATCGGTACAACGGTATTAGAATTGCCTGGTGGTGTTGTTAAACCGTTGCATGAAGCCTCATTTACTGATTTTATGGTGTATTTCGATGTTTCATTAATGAACCCAAAAGTTTTGTCAGGAATGTTTATTGGTAGCATGATGGCATTTTTATTTTGTGGATTAACAATGAATGCAGTTGGTCGTGCGGCACAAAGCATGGTTGAGGAAGTTCGTAGGCAGTTTAGAGAAATTAATGGAATATTAACCGGTCAATCTGAACCTGATTATGCTCGATGTGTTCAAATTTCAACTAAAGGGGCTCAAAAAGAAATGGTGTTACCATCTGTTTTGGCTATAATTGTGCCTATTATTTCCGGTTTGATATTTGGAGTATCTGGAGTAATAGGGTTATTAGTAGGAGGATTGTCAGCAGGCTTTGTTTTAGCTATTTTTATGGCGAATGCCGGTGGTGCATGGGATAATGCTAAAAAGTATGTAGAGGAAGGTAACTTTGGAGGTAAGGGTAGCGATGTTCATAAAGCTACGGTTGTTGGTGATACCGTAGGTGATCCATTCAAAGATACCTCTGGACCAAGCCTAAATATTTTAATAAAATTGATGTCTATGGTGGCAATTGTAATGGCCGGGTTAACTGTCTCGTGGAGCTTGTTTTAGATAATTTATGTATTAAAAAAGCCATATCGATTCGGTATGGCTTTTTTTTGTTTTTGATATTGATGAAAAATTGATTTAGCAGTTATTGATTTTATACGTATAAAATTAGGTCATATTTATGATTGAATCGTTTGTTTTTTGTAACTTTGTAAAAATAGTATTTTGAGTAAATGAGCGAGAATAGTTTAAGTCAATTATATCTAAAAGATACGGCATTTCAGAATTTGATGCAACGCCGTATTTTCAATGTTTTACTTATCGCATCTCCATACGACGCTTTTATGATGGAAGAGGATGGGCGAGTAGAAGAACAACTATATTTTGAGTATGTATCATTAAATCTAAGCTCCCCCCCTCGTGTAGTACAGGTTTCTCATATCGACGATGCTTTACAAATGTTGGCTATTAAAAATTTTGATTTAATAATAGCCATGCCAGGTGTAGATATTAGTGAGACATTTACAGGAGCTCGTATTATAAAAGAAAAATATCCTCAAATACCTATTATTGCGTTAACGCCATTTTCAAAAGAAGTATCACGACGACTTTCACAAGAAGATATTTCCGGGATTGATTATGTGTTTAGTTGGTTAGGTAATGTCGATTTGTTATTAGCTATAATTAAATTGCTTGAGGATAAAATGAATGCTGATAATGATGTGTTAGATGTTGGCGTTCAAATGATAATGCTGGTAGAAGATTCTGTTAGATTCTATTCCTCGATATTACCTCATTTATATAAGTTTCTATTAACTCAATCAAAGGAATTTTCGACAGAAGCGTTAAATGAACATGAGCAAATGTTGCGAATGCGTGGACGACCTAAAGTAATGTTGGCTCGTGATTATGAAGAAGCTATGGCTATTTATGGAAAATATGGTAGCAATATGCTTGGAGTAATAAGCGATGTGTCATTTAAGGTTGGAAGTGAAAAAGATGCAAAAGCCGGGATTAGGTTTGCTAAATTTTTAAGAGAAAAAGACCCATTTCTTCCAATTATTGTAGAATCATCTGAAATTGAAAATTCTAATCATGTAAAAGAGTTTGATGGAATTTTCTTAGATAAGAACTCAAAGAAACTTCCCGTTGATTTGGGCAAAGCTATTATGAAAAACTTTGGATTTGGCGATTTTGTTATGAATGACCCAAATACAGGAGAAGAAATAATCAGAATAAAATCATTGAAAGATTTACAGGATCATATCTTTGATATACCGGCTGAAGCATTACATTATCATGCGTCATCAAACGATATTTCAAGATGGCTTTATTCGAGAGCCATGTTTCCGATTGCTGAAGTCGTTAAGCATCATAGATTTGATTCACTTGAGGAGGCTCCTGCAGTGCGACAACTATTTTTTGATTTGATTGTAAAATATCGAAAAATGAAGAATCGAGGAGTTGTTGCTGTATTCAAAAAAGATAGATTTGACCATTATTCAAATTTTGCACGTATAGGGCAGGGCTCATTAGGAGGTAAAGGTCGTGGTTTAGCGTTTATCGATTCAATTATAAAGAAAAATCCTATATGTGATAATCTTGATGGCGTGTCAATATCGATTCCACGAACCGTAGTATTATGTACAGATATTTTTGACGAGTTTATGTCGTCAAATGATTTGTACCCAATAGCATTAAGTGATATTCCTGATGAGAAAATTTTACAATCTTTTTTACAAGCAAGATTACCAGAACGTTTAATAGAAGATTTTTTTGCATTATTTGAGGTTGTTGATAAACCATTAGCAATTAGAAGCTCAAGTTTATTAGAAGATTCGCATTATCAACCGTTTGCTGGCATCTATTCTACATATATGATTCCACATGTTGATGACAAATATGAAATGCTAAGAATGTTAAGTGATGCGATTAAAGGTGTATATGCATCAGTCTTTTATTCAGATAGTAAGGCATATATGACCGCAACAAGTAATGTTATAGACCAAGAAAAAATGGCAGTTATAATTCAGGAAGTTGTTGGTGATTATCATAATAACTATTATTTTCCATCATTTAGTGGTGTTGGTCGGTCATTAAATTATTATCCAATAAATGATGAATTGCCCGAAGATGGTGTTGCTGAGATTGCTGTGGGATTAGGAAAATATATTGTTGATGGAGGGTTAAGTTTGAGATTTTCTCCACGTCATGCAGATAAAGTGCTTCAAACATCTACTCTTGATTTGGCTTTAAGAGATACACAAACACGATTTTATGCTTTAGATATGCATAAAATTGAACAGGAGTTTAATGTTGATGATGGTTTTAATATTTCTAAAAATAAAATACAAGATTTTGCATCAACAGGCTCATTGAAATATATGGTTTCAACATATGATTATGTTGATCAGAGATTGATTGATAATGAATTTGGTGATGGACGTAGAGTTGTAACATTTACAAATATGTTGCAACATAAGGCATATCCATTGGCTCCATGTATTGATTTTATGTTAACAAATGGACAAAAGGAGATGTGTCGCCCAATTGAAATAGAATTTGCCGGAGTTGTAGATGAAAAAGGAGATTCTAAAGGGCGTATATATTGGTTACAAATAAGACCCATTATCGATAAAAAAGATTTGGTAGATGAAAGTATTTTACAAATTAATAATGATGATGCATTACTAAAGAGTAATACTGCCTTAGGGCATGGAAATATTGAAAATGTTAGCACTATATTATATGTTAGACCAGAAAATTTTTCTCCATCGAATAATTCTTTAATTGCTCGTGAAATTGAAAAAATAAATAAATCATTTGTCGCAAATAATGAGTATTACATATTAATCGGCCCTGGACGTTGGGGTTCAAGCGATACTGCGTTGGGAATTCCAGTAAAGTGGCCCAATATATCAGCTGCACGTTTGATTGTAGAATCATCTTTGAGTAATTATAGAATTGAACCAAGTCAAGGAACTCATTTCTTTCAAAATTTGACATCTTTTGGTGTTGGATATTTTACAATAAATCCCTCATCATCTGATGGAATATATGATATTGACTATCTTAATAAATTACCTGCAACCTATGAAAGTGATTATATTAGAATAGTCAAGTTTAACAAACCATTATCTATTGGTATAAATGGGTTAAAAGGGATAGGAGTTGTTGCTAAACCTCAGTAAAAAATAATTGTTATGTCAATATTTAATAATATTAAAAAATCTCTTGGTTTTAGTGTCTCAGAGGAAACTGTAAGTTATTCCGTTGAAAATGAATATATTTCAAATTCAAAAGAGAGTAAATTAAAAAAAGAAATACCAATAAATATAGAAGCAGATTCAAATGTCGATAAATTGGCAAAAGATGAGCAACTAAAAAGAATGCAATTAGCAATCTTTGATGGAGTTGTAGCTATTTTCAATAATTCACTGCCTGATTTTATAAAAAACAGCATTGATGAAGATGCCCAAAAAGAATATATTTTCAATTCCTTAGAAGAATCTATTAGAAAATATATAGAGAATGTAGGTGAAGAATCTCGCCGCAACAGTGAGTTATTATGGAGTAAGGAAAAATTGTTGTTTTTAAACGAAATTAAAGAAGTTAAATCTAAATGTGGAGAACTTGAAAACGCAAAAGAAGATCTTAAAAAACAACTATTGAGTGCAGAGCGTCAAAAACGAGCCTTATCAACTCGATTACATGATTTAGAAGTACAAGTAACGTCTTTTGAGGCAGAAAAAGAACAATATGAATTAGAAAATAGAAGTTTAGTTAATAAATTGAAGGCCTCAAATGTTATCGATGCAGATATTGAAGCATTAAGAAATGATAATATTAGGCTTCAACGAGAATTATCAGATATTAAAATTAAATCGCAACAATCAGATAATGGCCAAGTCAATGATTTAGTCTCTCAAATATCTAAATTAACTGAAGAAAATAATTCATTGAAACAATCAATAGAGCAATTGAAAGTAAAAGAAGAGTTATCTGATGCTATGATAAATGAGTTGAATGAAAAAGCATCAAATGCCTTACGACAACTTCAAAATAATGATAGAGAAGTGAAAGAAATAGATGATTTATCATGTAAAGTTAATTCTTTAGAAAAGCAACTTGAATGTGTCAATGACGAGTTAAAATCTAAAATAAAGGAATTGAATGATGCTCATAAAGAGTTAGAAATTATTGAAGAGATTCAATCAGAAATGGCTAAATTCGAGGCTATAAAAGTGAAAAATGCTGAAGAAATCGCTAATCTAAAACAAGAAGTGATTTTCCATAAAGCTCGAGTAAAAGAATTAGAGGAAGATACTGAATCATTAAAAAGTACTATAGAAAATAATTTATATAATCAAGCTATTTCTGAAGACTTATTGAAAAATGAAATTAAACAATTAAAAGAACTCCAAAAAAGTCAATCAAATAGGAAGTCAAGAAAGAAACAAGATGTGTCGCCAGTTAAAATATCAGCAATAGATGAGTCAATAGTAGATGCTGATTGGTTAATATCAATACCACCCGAAGGAACTGTTACTCGTCCGGCTTCATCAACTAATCCCGAAGATTTTGGGTATCAAGCTCCTCCAAAGAAAAATACTCCAGAGAATGAGGCTCAAATGTCATTATGGTAATTTAATGTTTAATAATATAGAAGTATGAGATATAAAATACAATTGTTTTTGTTAGTGTTATTTGTAGCTATTAATATGTCTGCTACAAATAAATGTTACAATGACATTAAAAATTATGTATATCCTGAAAATGTCGCAAAGTCGCCAAAATTGTTTTCTTATATGCCTGATGAAAAAACATATTTAATTTTATCAGATGATGGAAAATCCATATTGCAATATGGAATTGATAATGGTGAGTTGCTTGGTACGATTTTAGATGTAACTTTAACACGAGAGAATACTATAAAAAATATCCAAGGCTTTACAATCAGCCCATGTGGGACTAAACTTCTTGTATATAATAATGCATCTAAAATATATCGTCGCTCTTTTGACGCAGAATTTTATGTATTTGATATTAAACGCAATATATTAAAGCCATTATCAACTAATCACAAAAGGCAAAGAGCACCTATATTCTCAAACGATGGCAGAATGGTTGCGTTTGTTGCACAAAATAATATTTACATAAAGAAATTGGATTATGATAGTGAAGTAGCTGTTACTGTTGATGGTAGGCTAAATTCGATAATAAATGGTGTTCCTGATTGGACTTATGAAGAAGAGTTTAGTGTTGATTCATCTATCGCTTGGTCTCCAGACAACCTAATGTTATGTTATATAAAATATAATGAGGATGAAGTCCAAACTTATTCTTTGCCAATATATGGAGGTATTTGTGAAAAAACAGAATTCCAACTTTACCCTTCTCAATATCAATATAAATATCCTAAATCAGGAACAAATAACGCAAAAGTATCAGTTCATTGTTATAATATCGAAACTCGAAAAACTATGTCAATCGGAATTGATATGAGTAGAGTTGAATATATTCCTATGATTTCATATACTAATGATCCTAATAAGTTAGTGATAGCTACTCTAAATAGAAATCAAAATAAATTTGAATTATTATTGGCGAATCCTAAAACAACTATAGTTAAGTCATTATATAAAGATGAAACTAACGCATGGATAGATCAGATATGCTATACTAATATAAAATTATATGATGATTATTTTGTTGTAAGTTCAGCTCGTTCAGGTTTTAATCATTTATATAAATATTCATATTTAGGTGTTGAGTTAGAACAAATTACCAATGGGAATTATGATGTATTAAATTATTATGGTAATGATAAAAAAGGAGTTCATTATTTTTTATCGACTAAAAGTGGAGCAATAAATCGCGTGGTCTCAAAAATTGATAAAAAAGGTAATATTGTAGATGTGTCAAAATCAGACGGTTGTGCTTCAGCTATATTTTCGCCATTGATGAATTATTATGTATTGAATTATAGCAATTCAAGCCAACCGCCTATATATGCCTTGTATAATTCGATGAATAAAGAGATTAGAATTTTGGAGTCAAATAAAGATATATTGTCAAAATATTCAATGATGCCAAAACGTGAGTTCTTTACAATTACACATAGAGATATTGATTTGAATGCTTATATTATTAAACCGATAGACTTTAACGAAAACAAGAAATATCCATTAATCATGACTCATTATAACGGTCCCTCATCGCAAACTGTTCTTAATAAATGGTCTGTTGATTGGGAAAATTATTTTGCTATGCAGGGCTATATAGTAGTTTGTGTAGATGGTCGAGGAACAGGAGGTAGAGGTCAGAGTTTTCAAAATGTTGTATATAAGAATTTAGGCTATTATGAAACGCTTGATTTAATTGCTGCTGCAAATTATATGTCAACAAAACAATATGTGGATTCAAATCGCATTGGTATCTATGGTTGGAGCTATGGAGGATACGAAACTTTAATGGCAATATCACAAAATGAAAATCCTTACAGTGCAGCTGTAGCTATTGCTCCGGTTACTGATTGGCGTTTTTATGACACAGCCTATACTGAACGTTTTATGTTAACACCACAAGAAAATGAAGATGGTTATATTAATTCATCTACATTAAACTTGGTAAACAATGTTAAGTGTCCGTTGTTAATAATGTCGGGAACATCTGATGATAATGTTCATATATCAAATACAATGGAATATGCTTCTTCATTGGTTGAAGCAGGAAAATATTGTGATTTATTTTTATTCCCAAATATGAATCATTCTATTAATGAATGTGGAGCAAGAGCTGTTGTTTATACTAAAATGTTAAACTATTTTGATAAAAATCTTGGGAAACGATGAAAATATGATATGAAAAACGAGAGGAGAATAGCAAATACAGAAGGGATATATAGCTTATGGCTTAATTGGGCTATCTCTATTGGGGCACTTGTTGCTGTGCCAATTCTCTCGTTATATATGTCTAATTTTTGGTTGCCATTATCGACTTTATTGATTGAATCGCTGTTGTATTTTGTAATTAGATTTAATTCTATATCAAAAGTGCCGACATGTATGCGATTACCTTATTTAGCAATGCTTACATTGTTTTGGTCATCATTAATGATGTCGATAATTAATATAATGTTTTTGCAGCCTGATATTGCTAAAATATTTTGGAATAATCAACAAAATAATGTGATTCTATACATCGCTATATTGATAATTTCTCCAATTATGGTAATTGTAGCGATGTATAATCTGCGATTAGGAAATAATTCGTCAATTTGTGTTGATTGTCAAGCTCATAATGGAGTAGTGTCTGAACGTGGTTTTTTGGGTAGTTTATATAGTCAAGAAGGTTATTATTTGACTAAATTATTTTTAATATTTGGATTTATATTATCCATTATATCGTGGCTTTATTATATAATTTTTTATATCAACACTAACATTAATGATATTGATAGATTTGTGTTTGTTTGGTTGTTTGTAATATTCTATGTTGTATCATTGATATATTTAATATTAAGATATTTCACATTATGGCTTTATTATTGCCAAACTATTGATGGACAGTCTTTGCGATACAATAGTTCTTCTTACATTAGATTTATTATAATGTGTGGAGATTATATTTTTCTTAACACACCAGATGCCAATAAAGATGATATTACAATTGATGATAATAGAATTGATACGCCTGCGAGATTGTATATACAATATAAGGAACAAATAACAAATCAAGATGCTTCGATGTATTTTAATGAGATGTCGGGCATATCTAATGCTGATATTCGGTTCTTATATGAAAATACAAATTTTAATACAGAGTGTAATATTTTTCATTATGCGTATATTGTTGATGATTTTGAGGTAATAAATCAATCACGATTGGTGGGAGATTGGTACACATTACCTCAAATTAAAAAGTTAGTATCGGAGAATCGGTTATCTATAAAATTCGTATCAGAGTTAGAAAGATTATATAAAGTTGTAATTTCGTGGAAGAGCTACGATAAGAGGGGATATCGCTTATATAATATAAAAAACTACAAGCCTACCTTTAGATTATGTGATTTTAAGAATTGGAATGTAGATTTTAACGATATATCATGGCTATTTGTATCCTCAAATAATGAAGATAGATTGTTTTTTAGGATAAGAAAATTTTGGAATAAATATATTTGTGGCGTTTGTATCATAAAATGACAAAGACGAATTTGGTTGTTATATTAGGTCCGACAGCATCGGGAAAAACTACTCGAGCAGTTGATGTTGCAAAGCATTTTAATGGTGAAATAATTAGTGCTGATTCTCGACAAATTTATCGAGGAATGGACATCGGGACTGGAAAAGATTTGAAGGAATATGGCTCAATTAAACATCATTTAATTGATATATGTGATGCAGGTTACAAATATAATTTATATGAATATCTAAGAGACTTTAATGTAGCATACAAGCAAGTCTTAAATAATAAGCATTTACCTATATTGTGTGGAGGTACAGGACTTTATATTGAATCGGTATTAAATGGATTGGAATTGCCAAACGTTCCTGAAAATTCAGAGTTAAGAGCCTTTCTTGCAGATAAAACGTTAGAAGAATTAACGTCTATCTTAGCATCAATGAAAACATTGCATAACACAACCGATGTAGATAGTGTTAAAAGGGCAATCAGAGCAATAGAGATTCAATCATATTATGCTCAATATCCCGAAAAATTAATTAATACTACTCCAAAACCGATTGATAATGTTGTAATTATTGGGATTGATATTGATAGAGAAAATCGGCGCGACCGTATTACTCAGAGATTGCATACTCGTATAGATGAGGGTATGGTAGAAGAAGTTAAACAACTGCTTGATTCAGGAATTACCCCAGATGACCTAATATATTATGGATTAGAATATAAATATTTAACTAAGTATATAATAGGTGAACTAAATTTCGAACAGATGGTTTCTCAATTAGAAATTGCAATTCATCAGTTTGCAAAACGTCAAATGACATGGTTTCGAGGAATGGAGAAACGTAGAGGATTTAAGATTAATTGGCTCCCATGGGATATTGATTCGACTTCATTTATTAATAATGTATCAAGTCTGTTACGAAACTAATATGAAGCATAAAAGTGATATTAAAATAAGCAATATATTATTAATTATTATATTGTTTATACCATTATTAATGAGTGCTAACATAAAACGGCAATATTATAGAAATCTGTTGTTACCTAAAGACAGTCTTTTTATAAAAGCTCAAGGTGACACTCTTAAGTCATTAGTATTAGAAGCAAGAATATCCCTTACAAAGAACAAAGAAAGAAGTGGTTTCTCCGAATCTAACTGGAAGTTGCTTTGGAATTATACATCTGAAAACAATTATAACTATGTAGAGCTAAAATGGCTAAATACAAACTATGGAGATATTTTAGATCAACGTCAATTACATGTTAATGTAGGCAAAATAGTAAATGGCAATGATATATTAATTAAAACAGTTGAATTAGAAAAAGGTGTAAATTTATATAGAGGAGATAATACAGTATTGTTAGAGGTTGCTAATAATAAGTACAATATTTTTGTGGGTGAAGAATATTTGCAATATATTGGTACTTTTACAATAGAAACTCCATTAAATGGAATGTGTGGATTATGGTCATCTGTACAGTCTAAAATTTCTAATTTTATAATTAAATCAACTAATGATATAAATAAGAAATTAATAACATCTTATACTGAACAAAAATTAATCGAAAAGTATAAAACGCCTTTAGATACTAATGAAGGCTTTTGGAGCTATTTAGACAGAGATAATGATCCTCAGTTTGCTCGTTTAGGAGGTCGTTACCGTTTTGCATTAGTGGAAAATAATGGAGGCTATTTAATTATTTATATTTCCGGAGCACAAACCAATTTGAATAATTGGAGCCAAGGAATGATAAAAGGGAGATTGGTCCCGACAATTTTTGAGAATCATTATGATTTAGTGTGGTATGACTCAATGTTTGATGTTATCAATACTGATGCACATGCATCAATAGAAAACTCAATACTGACATTGGAATTTCCATTATATAAAACAAAAATCAGGTTTTATAAAGAAAACTAATGTAACAAAAAATCCCGGATTTCTCCGGGATTTTTTGTTAAGTAAATTGATTAATTTTATTTAATAAATTTAATTGTTTTGGTATCTGCTCCGGTTGTTACTTGTGCAATATATACTCCATTAGTTAAGTTTGCGACAGATATAATTGCATTTGCAGATGATGGCATTTCATTTAACACTAACGTCCCTGATGCGTTATAAATAGTTACTGATGAAATTATGTTAGAAGCACTAATATTCAATACCTCACCATTGCAAGCAATCTTTATCGAATTATCTTTTGAAATTGGTTCAATACCAACATTAGGAAGCTTTATATCATCAATTTTAGCAGTTTGAATAGCGTCATTCCATTGACTAAATTCAAGATTGTTGAAATTAATTGCTCCATTCCATGCTTGATATGGAGTTTCTTCGTCGTCAATATCAGTCCATTCATGTCTCAAGAAGAAACTATCAAAACGCCATGTTGAGATTGTTGTAGCTTCTCCTGTGAAATGTGTAAATGGCTCGTTCTTAATATCCCATTTAACAAGATTCCAACCACGGAAATCAATTGTTGTTTGAGGATCTTGATATTTAAGTTCTGAATTGTTGATACGCAACATTGCTGAAACTGCGTTATTAGAACCATCACCATATAACCAGAATGTTAGAATGCCATCTGAGATATTGCGGTTAGCATTAACTCCTGATTGAGTTGGTGTATATTCGCGAATTTGCCATACTTCATTTGCAAAATATTCATCAAAAGAGTAAGTCATCAATGCCGAACCTGCTGTATTTTTGTTAGGAGCAAGGGAGCTTGTAGTTGTAGAGTTCCCTTCGTCGGTAAGACCTGATGTTGAACCAGAACCGTTAGGAGCCCAGAAACCATCAGCACTTGTTAATGGGAATAATACAGTTGAAGATGTTTTTGTGCGATATTCTGAAAGGAAACGGAAATTGAATTCTTCAGTTTCATTGCCAGAAATATCGGGTAATCCAGCTTTTACAGATACTAAGAAACATTTATCTGCAGGAATAGTATCATTAGTGTAGAAGTGAACAACTGATTTTCCAAATACTACAGCATGAGTAGCAGTCCCTTCATAAATTTTACCATCGCTATCTTTTACAGTGATGTAATCAGAATGTTTATCTGAGTTCCAAATGATTTCTTCGTCATATTCAATGCGGATAGGAGGCATAATCGCGAATTCAGCAGTTTCATCAGCTGCAGGATATGTTGTTACAACTTGGGGAGCAGTTACATCGGGTTCTGCAATAGTGATTGAAAGCACGTAGTTACCACCTTCTTCGCCATCACCATCACCATCAAAGAATTGGTTAGTTTGTGAATTTTTTGCAATAGATCCATCGATAGTGATATCATAAGTCCACATTGGATCAAGTTTTGAGATGTCAAGATTCAGTGTATAATCATTTACCCATGCAAAAGTAATTTCGCCTCCATTGTTAATTGAAATAGCTTTTTCTACTGATTCTTTATCCATGTTACGAGAGAATGTGATTGTAACAGGATAAATAGGTGATACATTTGTTGGATCTTCAACAGAAATAGCATCAACTTTAGCTGGAGATGTACTTGTCAATTCAACATGTTGAACAGTGACGAAATCATTTGTCGCTCCTTGACCACCATCTTTTATTGTAATTTGGACAGTTTTTGATTCAAATCCATCAAGTTCAAATGTCACATCATAGGTTTTCCCTGCTTCTAATCCTTCAAAGAAATAGAACCCGTTGTGGATCAAATTCTCATTTTTTGTGTAAATATTAAACACAGATTCCCAAGTGTCTGTTGTGTATGTTTTGCCATCAACAGAAACTTTCACACCATTAATAGGAGTGTTATTTTCAGAATTACTAATAATACCTGCAAGGAATGTTTGAGAAGGAACATTCAATCCACGATATTTAAGAATTGATTGAAAACCGGCAAGTGCTTCAAGACGTTTGTATTCTTTGTTGATATTTAGTTGTTGTTGTGCAGCAATAGTATGATAAGCTCCTTCACTCAACAAAGATGCCATGTTTGAACGGCGGTTTACAGATAGATAAGGATATTGATTAGCATGTGTTGTTTCTCCTCGCAAATAGAAACAACGGTCATACCAGTTGCCTCTTGTTCCTGTACAAGCAAAGTTCATCATCATATCGGTGAGGTTCGGACAAAGGATATCACCAAATGCTTTACCGCCATTAGGAGTCTTTTCAACTTCAACACCATTTTTCATCCAGCCTCCAAAAAGTGTAACTGTTGTATTATTTTCGGCAGCCGCGTCAGAGTGTATTGAGTAATAGAAATCGGCACCCTAAGCATTTGCCATATCAGAGCGTTCTTCAAGTCCAACTTCTGTAACTTCATCTTCGCGACAAAGCATAAGATTGTCAGCCGGCATATCGGTATATGTCAAAAGGTATTCTTTCATTGTTTGAGCAATTACAAATACTTTTTCAGCTTCAGAATAGCCCCAAAGTCCGCGATTTTCTCTCATTGAATGACCAGGGTCAAGGAATAATTTGAAATCGTCCCAGCCGGTTATTTCTTTTGCAGGTGTTTCTGAACTTTCTTGAGCAAACGAAGGCATTGCCATTAAGCATATTGCAGCTATTACTGCACTTTTCTTAATTATATTCATTTTTTTCATGGCAGTAATTAGTATTTGAGGTTAATAACATAAATTGACGCATCTATTGCATTCTCAAAAGCAATTTTTTTACCGTCAGGAGATACCGATGGTGTCAAAGGAATTAAGTCGGAATTACCTGTGAGAAGATATTTTACACCATTGTTAATATTAATTGAATATATATCAGACGATGTAAAATTAGAACCATTATCAGTTACTAATGTATAAATTAACGATTGATTATCAGCTAACCATTGTGGGTTAGAGCCTTTACCGATGCTTTTAAGATTTTCTCCGTAATTATCGCAAATCCACATGCCATGCCCTGGAATTTGGAAAGCAACTTTTGTACCATCGGGCGACAATGCAGGATTTATAATCATTTTTCCTGAAAATTCTTTCAACGAAGCAATTTTTGATGTAGCTTTTGCAGGTTCTGCAACCATCAACTCATATACCCCTGATGTTTCAAGTGATGGAGTAGCTTTGATTGATTTCCAAGTTGGAGTACCTTCAATGTTGCGACTTTTCTTGATTAATGTTTGAGCTTTGCCAGTTTCAACATTCCAAGTTTTTACTTCGTGTAATACTCGGTTGGACTCGATTATATTTGTGCGACCAAGTATTTGAGTGCCATCTACACTCCATTTCATCTTGTAGCCGGCTCCTGATTCAGTTGTAATAGATTTTAAGTTACTACCATCGGCATTTGCAACTAAAATACCTGTGTAATTGTCGGTTGTAACAGCGATTTGAGATCCATCAGGAGACCAAACTGGAGCCATCAAGCCTATTGAATACTCAATGAGTTTTTGAGGCTCACTTGCAGAGCGTGGCTGAGCTAACAGACTCGCACCACATAAGCAAAGTGAAATTGCTAATACAAAATTTCGTTTCATACGAGTAATTAGTGAATTTAAGGTTAAATAATAAATATGATTTAATCACATTCAAAGTTATTAACTTTTTATGTGATTACAAAAATTATGAGTATTTTTTGAAAACAAAGATATTTATAGCACCATTTTTTATATTAATGTTATTTCGCTCGGATTATTTGAAAATTAATGAGTATTGTGATAATAATTCATGAAATTGTTTATTTTCACGAATTGGTGCTATATTTATGTTAGTATCTGAATTTAATGTCCAGTCGTAATAATTGGCATAACCTTTTTGGAGTGACACTTTCATACATTCGATTGCTTTATCAATATTTCCTAATTGAGAATATAAACATGCGGCATAATAATAAACAATGCCATCATTGTCTGTTGTTGTGGAAAGAATGTTTTCTATCCAATTTTTTGCTATGTTATTTCTTTTGAGGGCAAGTAACGCAAACCCTTTTAGTGATTTCACATCATTAGGATTGTTATCCATATCAATTATACGCTCATATATAGTGTTAGCGTTTTCCTCTTGTTTAAGATGTTTTTCGATAATATTAGCACGCAACATATAATAATATGGATTATTTGCTTCGTTAAGCGTTGCTTCACCAAATAAAATCACAGCTTGTTCATAGTCTCCTAAATCAGTTAAACAAAGCCCTTTGATTGAAATAGCTTCGGTTAAGTTTGGATTTTTGGTTAATGCTATATTGCAACACTCTAAGCCTTCTTTTGCTTGACCAAGTGCACGTAATATTTTAGCTTTGATAACATAGTATTCACTATTTTCTGATGTTGCATTGATTGCGTAGTTTATATCATATATAGCTTCGTCATATTTACCAAGACAATATTGACATTCGGCTAATTCTCGATGTATGCCATGATAGTTATATAAGTTTTCATTTATAATCTTTTTGAAATCAGCCATTGCAGCAACATAATTATAGTGTGCTTTAGCAATAGTGCCACGAATATAATAATACATTCCAACTTTTGGAGCTTGGCGTATTGCATTGCTTAAGCCGGTCATGACAGCATTATAATCAGTATTACCCATATCAACAAGTTCTTGTAATGCTTTAGTGGTTTCCTTGCCAGTACTTAATGCGAGAATTAAATCGTCAACTGCTCCAGTGTTATTCCCCATTAATTTCCTAACTGATGCACGACGCAAATAAACCGTTGCCTCGGTTGGAGCCAATGCTACTGCATTGTCGGCATATTCATTAGCAAGACCTAAATTTTTCTCATTGACAGCAATACGAGACAGTCCAATTAAAGCTTCAATGCTACGATTATTTAAGCGAAGCATTCGTTGATAATCCGCTTTTGCTTCATCATATTTCATAAGCAAGTATTCTGCATTTGCTTTTCGATATATAACAGAATAGGAATTTGGCTCAATTTGTAACGCATTATTTAAGTCATTTAATGCTTTTTCATAGTTTTCAGTTACTTCATATATACTTGCACGTAAACAAAGTGATTGGTACTTTAGATCAATTTCGGTTGTTGGTACATATTTTAGTGCATTATTTATGTCGGTTAATGCTTTTGCATATTGGTTATGATTATAGTATTCATTTGCACGTTTAAAATATGTTTCATAATCTTGTGGGTCTTCATCAAGCTGTTGTTGATAAACTTTCATCATCGCTTTGGTGATAGGATTATCAAGACCATCTTGAGCATTTAATTGATAAACGCTGATAAACAAGATAAAAATCAATATTTGATATTTTGAAAAATATTTTAATGTATTCATTGGGCTATTTATTTACTTGATTAATGATATGACATGTATTACATGCTACTAATGCTGCAGTTTCAGTGCGTAGCCTGTTGTCTCCCAGACTTATGGGTTTATAACCATTATCGAGAGCAAGATTTATCTCTTCATGCGAAAAGTCGCCTTCAGGACCAATTAATATAATTGTATTTTTATTGGCAGTGTATTCGTTACTGAATAATAATCTTGGGATTGATTGGTCGCAATAGGCTATAAATTTTTGTTGTGCATCACATTCGCAAATGAAGTTTTTTATTGGAGTCATTGGCTCAATTATAGGCAAAACAGTTTTTAATGATTGCTTCATTGCTGCAATTGCAATCTTTTCTAATCTTTCAATCTTGATTTCTTTCCGTTCTGAATAGCGACAAAGTAGTGGAACTATTCGATTTACACCTATTTCAGTCAATTTTTCCACCAACCATTCCATGCGATCGAGAAGTTTTGTGGGTGCAACTGCGATTGTGATATTATTTTCCCATGACAATGGGATATATTGTTTGCTTAGGATTTCAACACATGTGCGTTTTTGATGAGCGTCAAGTATTTTACACTCATAGCGATAACCTTTTCCATCGATTACTCCTATTATATCTCCCGACTTCATGCGTAAAACTCTCACACAATGTTGTGAGTCGCTCTCGGGTAGAATTGGCACATTTTCTATGTTGGGAGCATAGAATTGTATCATTTTGAAAGTTTTTTTTGTTTAATTATTTTGTTGATTTCAGCGGCTTTCTCATATTCTTCCAAGTCAATATGCTTATTTAGCATTTTTTCTAATTCTTCAATTGCTAAATTTTCCAATTTGATTTCTTTTTTAGAAGTGTTTTTTTTATCTAATGAATATGAGTTTTCGCCTGTGGCTTCCAATATAAATCCTGCTTTATCAATTATTTCAGGGGTAGTATATATAGGAGTTTTTGTTCTAATTGCAATAGCAATTGCATCAGAAGTTCGAGAATCAATTACAATTTGCCTATTACCATCATCAAAAGTAAGCTCTGAGAAAAATATACCATCTTCAAATTTATATATAAAGACTTCCGTTAATTTAATCCCAAAAGCATTGGATATACTAACAATTAAATCGTGAGTGATAGGGCGTGGCATATTTATATGCTCCATTTTAAGTGCAATTGATTGAGCTTCTGTAGCTCCAATTACAATGGGAATATGATATTGCCCATCTTCTTCTGCGAGAATCAAGGCATAGGCACCTGTTTGTATTTGACTATACGAAATGCCAACTATTTTTAATTTGACCTTATTCTCCATAATTATTATTTGATATTTTGTCCGGTTATAATGCCACTACCATAGCACAAATTCTTATTTTTGTCATATATGACAGCAAATTGTCCCGGAGCAATGCCCTGAACTTTTTCTTCTGATTCAATTAAATATTCCATATTGCCTAAATGTGTTAAGCGAGCCGGTAAGAAATTGGGCATGTGGCGATTTTTGAACGTTATTTCGACACTATTGCAATTCCCTTCCCATGGATTACCCGAAATAAAGTGCATTTCATCAAGATGAAGAATTTTGCCATATTGTTTTTCTGTGTCATATCCGTTGCTCACATAAATCACATTGTCGTGAATGTTCTTTTTTACTACATACCAGGGCCCTCCACTTAGACCAAGACCTTTACGCTGTCCTATGGTGTGAAACCAGAACCCTTTATGTTCGCCAATTTTTTTTCCGGTTTCGAGTTCAATTATAGGTCCCTTCTTTTCCCCTAAATGACGACGTATAAAATCATTGTAATTTATCTTACCAAGAAAACAAATACCTTGACTATCTTTGCGATAAGCATTGGGCATTTGTGTTTTAATTGCAATTTCTCTAACATCGGCTTTAGGCATACTGCCAATTGGGAACATTAGATGGCAAAGTTGCTCGTAATCTATGCGTGCCAAAAAGTCAGTTTGATCTTTCACCGGGTCAACAGCGGTAGATAAATATGTTTTATCCCCAATTATAGAGGTCGTCGCGTAATGACCAGTAGCAGTTTTGTCAAATTTATGTCCCCATCGTTGCTCAAAATAACCAAACTTAATCATTTTATTGCACATAATATCAGGATTTGGGGTAAGGCCTTGTCGAACCGTACGCAGTGCATATTCCATTACGTTTTCCCAATATTCTTCATGTAATGAAACTACATCAAAAGGTAAATTATATTTGCGTGCGATATAGCTACACATTTCAATATCTTCTTCTGCAGCACAATCACCTTCGTCAGTATCTAAACCAATGCGTATATAGAATAGGTGGAGGTCATGACCTTCTTCAAGTAGTTTATGTACACTAACGGCACTATCTACACCTCCAGATATTAACGCTGCTACTTTCATCTATATTAAAAATTTATGTTTCCAATAACGTTTAATATGCCATCAACATTTAAGTTTTTAGCAATAATTTTATGGTTGTCATCAAGTTGATATATTGCAGGAGTTGTTCGCAAATCAAATAGGTCATATATATCTGGGCATGCACCCACAACCCAATTTTGAGGATAGTTTGATGCTTCTGCAATCCATTCTTCATCAGGATCTCCCGGGTGAATACTGACTATTTTTATTACACCTCTGTCGATCAATATATTCATATTAATATCAGTCGCAAGTCTCACTTTAGCTAATCGACAGTCGGTACAATTGATGTCGTTAAAAAATAATAGTATAGCCGGAGCTGTGATTGAGTCAAATTGAAGCTCTTTGCCAATGGGTGTAGTAATTTTGAAATTTGGTGTGATTGAGCTAACCATGGAATTAGTTAACACCGTTTCGTGGTGTTTATATCTTGCTTTTTCAGCTTTAGATAATTTTTTAGTATTGCTTACTGCTTTTGCAAATTGCAAGTACAATTCATCACTCCAAAATATAGCACTATCACCATAAAGTGTTTCTTCGGCGATTTGGGCAAGAACCAGCATATTTTTTGGCTTATTTTGAACTTCTTTAATGAGTTTGTTGATAGATAAAAGCGTAGTGTCCTTTGACGCAAATTGCATATATGTGATGTAATCATGGAATGCTTTTGTCATTTTTGCACGTGATGAAAATGCAGAATTTAGATTGCATTTATCCCAAAAATGTTCTACCACATAATTAGCTCGTTGCGTAAGACTTGTTAAGTTTTCTGGTGCTTGAGGATATTGAAAAAATGTATCTTCAGCAAAGACTATTAGTGAAGATAATATAAAAATCAATAGTGATATTATAGTTTTTTTCATTTTGAAAGTTTGGCATATTGTTTGCACTACAAAGATAGTATAAAGAATTGAATATCATGAATTGAAAATATAGTTTTTAGCTACACTATGTATAAAATAAACAAAGTTTAATCTAAAATTAAAACCTTTTAAGTAATCTTTTTTGTTTCTAATTTAATTAAAACATTAGTCTTATGAATTTCAACAATCTTACAATTAAGTCTCAAGAGGCTATTCAAAAAGCAGTAGAATACACTCGTGAGGCATCAAATCAAGCCATTGAGCCGGTTCATCTTCTTAAAGCAGTTGTGCATGTAGGAGATTCGTTAGTCAATTTCATTTTTCAAAAAATAGGTGCAAATACACATCAATTATCATCATTAATAGATCGTGAAATCGCTTCATTGCCGAGAGTATCGGGGGGAGAGCCGTATCTTAGTCGTGAATCAAATGAAGTGTTACAAAAAGCTCTTGATATAGCAAAGAAAAACGGAGATGAATACATTACTCTTGAAACTTTGTTGTTATCGCTGTTCAAAGTGAAGAGTTCAGCAACAACAATTCTAAAAGATTTAGGACTAACAGAAAAAGAGTTAGAAGCTGCTATCAATGAACTTCGTAAAGGGAAAAAGGCTACAGGTCAAAGTGCTGAAGATACATATAACGCACTTAATAAATATGCTATAAATCTAAATGAGCGAGCGAGAGTAGGCAAACTTGACCCTGTAATTGGACGCGATGATGAGATACGTCGTGTATTACAAATTCTAAGTCGCCGTACTAAAAATAATCCTATGCTTATAGGTGAACCCGGGACAGGAAAAACAGCTATTGCAGAGGGGTTGGCTCAACGTATTGTGCGTGGTGATGTGCCTGAAAATCTTAAGTCAAAACAAATTTTCTCTCTTGATATGGGGGCACTTGTTGCCGGTGCAAAATATAAAGGTGAATTTGAAGAACGATTAAAATCAGTTGTAAATGAAGTTATTCAAAGTGATGGCGATATAATTTTATTTATTGATGAAATTCATACACTTGTAGGAGCCGGAAAAGGAGAGGGAGCTATGGACGCTGCTAACATTCTAAAGCCTGCTCTTGCTCGAGGTGAGTTGCGTAGCATTGGAGCAACTACACTTGATGAATTTCAAAAATATTTCGAGAAAGATAAGGCACTCGAACGTCGTTTCCAAAAGGTTATGATTGAAGAACCCGATGAATTGAGTGCGATTGCAATTCTTCGAGGGCTAAAAGAAAGATATGAAAATCATCATAAAGTTCGTATTCTTGATGAAGCGATAATTGCGGCAGTTCAGCTATCAGAGCGATATATTACCGACCGTTTTCTACCTGATAAGGCTATTGACCTTATTGATGAAGCAGCATCTAAACTACGTCTTGAAATAGACTCAGTGCCTCAAGAACTCGATGAAATCACTCGTATGATTGCCCAAAAAGAGATTGAACGAGAAGCTATCAAACGAGAAGGGGACTCGGCAAAAGTAAAAGAGCTTGAAAAGGATATTGCCCAATTACGAGAAGAAGAAAATGAATATACTGCTCGGTGGAAGGCTGAAAAAGACCTTATAAATCGCATTCAACAAAATAAAATTGACATCGAACAATTAAATTTTGAAGCTGAACGAGCCGAACGAGATGGGGATTATGCTAAAGTTGCTGAAATCCGATATTCAAAGATTCAACAAAAAGTTGAAGAAAATAAGGCTATTGAAGTTCAACTTAGAGATATGCAAGGTGATGATGCTTTAATAAAAGAAGAAGTAGATGCCGAAGATATTGCTGATGTAGTGTCTCGTTGGACCGGGATTCCAGTGCGTAAAATGGTGCAAAGTGAAAAAGATAAACTATTGCATTTAGAGGAGGAATTGCATCATAGAGTGGTTGGTCAAGATGAAGCTATATCAGCTGTTGCCGATGCTGTGCGTCGCAGTCGTGCCGGATTAAATGACCCTCGTCGTCCTATCGGTTCTTTTATTTTCTTAGGTACCACCGGAGTAGGGAAGACTGAGCTTGCAAAAGCTCTTGCTGAATATCTTTTTGACGATGAAAATATGATGACTCGCATTGATATGAGTGAATATCAAGAGAAACATACAGTGTCGCGTCTTGTTGGTGCACCTCCGGGATATGTAGGTTATGATGAAGGAGGACAATTAACCGAAGCTGTTCGACGCAAACCATATTCGGTTGTGCTTTTTGATGAAATTGAGAAAGCACACCCTGATGTGTTCAATGTATTGTTGCAAGTGCTTGATGATGGTAGATTGACTGATAATAAAGGTCGATTGGTAAACTTCAAAAACACTATTATCATCATGACCTCAAATATGGGATCATCGTTCATTCGTGAAAACTTTGCGAAAATAACTGAAAATAATCGTGAAGAAACAATTGAGAATACTAAAAATTCAGTACTTGAAATGTTGAAACAAACTATCCGTCCTGAATTTATTAATCGCATTGATGAGATCATAATGTTTACACCTCTTAATGAAAAAGAGATTGAGCAAATAGTGTCATTGCAAGTTAATGGAATAAAGCGTATGTTACAAGCAAACGGTATTACTCTTGAGGTAACTCCCGAAGCTCTTCATTATCTTGCAGTTGAAGGGTATGACCCGGAATTTGGGGCTCGCCCTGTAAAACGTGTGATACATCGATTGGTGCTTAATCAACTTTCAAAAGATATTCTTACACAAACTGTTGATAGAGAACGACCAATTATCATTGATCAACAAGGTAATACATTAGTATTTAGGAATTAATCTGCTTTGTGTTCGATTTATTGTGTAAATCTAATTTGGTAATTTATCAATATTGTGGCATAAAATAAATGATTGTGTGAATTGTTATTAATTTTAATAACCTAAATAGTCGATATTATGAAAAAGTTATTTTATTTATTATTTATTTTGCCGTTGGCATTATTATCGTGTAAAGATGATGATGAAATCCCTAATGTTGATTTTAAGGTTGAAATATCGGGGGGCAAGTTTGTCAATGACAAAATCTATGTGATGAAAGGAGATACATTGATAATTGAAAATGTAGAAATTGTGTCGCATGATAAAAATGCAGCGATGGGAGAGGTGTCTTATTTCTTGGACGGTCAATTTTTGTTTACAAATCCATTCTCGCCGTACAAGATTAAGATTCCTACCGATAAGTTGGTTTTAAGTGAACATCGTTTGCACTTTAATTGTCCGGTGTATGTTGAAGATTATCCTATCTTGACTGCATATTTTGATTATAAAGTTTTGTTAATGGAGCACTCCGATAGCATACCCAACCAACCCTCGCTACCTATAACAAGTGGTTATAGTATTGTAAGAGATTAAAATAGCCTAAAATAATAACGGCAATGCGATAGAGAACGCATTGCCGTTATTTGTGTTATCTCTGTACGATTATCCGTATATGATTTTCCCGTTTTCGTCCATATAGTCTTCAAGCCCTTTCTCGTATGCGTTCATTGCACGTAGGCTCATGCCCATGCTTGAGAAACCACCATCATGATAGAGGTTTTGCATTGTAACCTTTTTAGTGAGGTCAGAGAACATTACGATGCAATAGTCGGCACATTCATCGGCAGACGCATTTCCAAGAGGCGACATTCTATTGGCAAAGTCAAACAATTTATCCATACCTTTTACTCCAGACCCTGCTGTGGTCATTGTTGGCGATTGAGAAATGGTATTGACGCGCACATGGCTCTCACGTCCATATATATAACCAAAGCTACGAGCAATAGATTCCAATAGCGATTTAGCATCAGCCATGTCGTTATATCCAAAGAATGTGCGTTGTGCAGCTACATAACTTAGAGCAAGAATGCTACCATATTCATTTATAGCTTCAAGTTTCTTTGCTGCTTGAATCATTTTATGGAATGATATTGCTGAAATATCTAAAGTTTTATTCAACATATCATAATCCAAGTCATCGTATGTGCGTTTTTTACGTACATTTGGCGACATTCCTATTGAATGTAGAACAAAGTCGATTTTACCATCAAGTGCTTCCATTGATTTCTTAAAAACCATCTCAAGATCTTCAACGCTTGTTGCGTCGGCAGCAATAACTTCAGCTCCGAGTTTTTCACCAAGTTGATTCACGTCACCCATGCGTATTGCCATCGGCGTATTACTTAATGTGATGATCGCACCTTCTTCAACTGCTTTCTCTGCTACTTTCCATGCGATACTCATGTCGTTGAGGGCTCCGAAGATGATACCACGTTTCCCTTTTAATAAATTATAGCTCATAATTATTAAGTTTAATTTCAGGTGCAAAGTTAAGAATTTATTTTTATTAAATCAATTATTTTGTTCTAATTGCGAAATATAGTGGTCGAAATGTTGCATTTGTGCTACATGAAAGAAGTAAAATTATTGCTATAATTTGTAAACTTTTACAATTAACTAATAAAAAGAATAAAATAATTATTATCTTCGCACTATAAATGAAAAATTAATTACTAACAATTTATATATACCGAAAATGAAAAAAATTTTATTAGCAATTTTGTCGCTTGCTTTTGTTGCAGGTACAGTGAATGCAGCTAATCCCAAAAGAGAGTTTCGTGGAGCATGGATGCACACTATTAATCAAGGTCAATATGCTAAACAATCAACAGAAGAAAATAAAGCATATTTGCGTGAACAACTTAACATCTTGCAAAAAGCAGGTTGTAATGCTGTAATTTGGCAAGTTCGTCCATCGGCCGATGCACTTTATTATTCAAATTATGAGCCATGGAGCCGTTTCCTTTCTGGAAAAGCCGGTGTTGCTCCAATTCCTATGTGGGATCCTTTACAATTTATGATCGATGAATGTCATGCTCG
>CAJGDJ010000013.1 GCA_904502025.1 uncultured Muribaculaceae bacterium | reverse complement strand
TCTCCTTTTTTCGTATTGCTCGTTTTTTCTGCTGTTGATTGGCAGTTGGGACGCCCCAACTGCCAATCAGTCCTTATAAAGTTGAATCATTGATGGTAATTTTAACATCATATTTTCGCACTTCGTTTTTTAATTTATGTATATCATATCATAACTATATTGGTAGAATTAGCGTTGATTCTTCTTTCTTTGGAGGTGTTGGTTTTGGCTCAGACTCAACTTTTTGATTTGGGTTAGGTGTTGAGTCTGTTTTAGGTTTCATATTTGGATCATAGCGTCGAACCTTCACTTTAGATGATTTTTCGTCTCCTGTGCTTAATTTTATTGTAGCCGAAACAGTTTCATCAGTTTTCACTTGAACCGGAACACTTACTCGTTTAGATGATTTTGCAGGTATTATCAATTCAAATGTTTTAGAAACTTCTGAATTTAATTTACAATCAACTGTCAATGTTGCAGTTATTGTTACCGATTTATTTGATTCGTTAGATATCACAGAGTAAATATTCTGTATTCCATTCTTCTCGTCGGCTTGAAATGTTGCAACTTTCGGTTGTGATATTTTTATATTCATAAACGATAGTTCATGAATGCTATCATATACTTCTATGCCATCATAAATTAATTTACACTTTACTTCAGCAACTATATCATCATTACATGGCACAAAATCATAGCTTAATACATTTGACACTTGAGAGACCGATGATGACACATCTTGCATATTTCCATTTCCATTATCAATTAATAATCGAGTGTGTCCAATATATTGTTGTGGAATTGTTATAGAATACTGTAATTTCTTATCTCTATTTGAACCAAGTTTTACTAAAGAAACATCTTTTCCATTACAATTTAATGTTGCATCAATATTTCCTTCTATGATTTTCAACAATCCGGTTTTCCCATTTAGATTTACTATTGAGATATTTTGCTCATTAACTTGAGAGGCATTATTTAACACCGGGGTTAATATAATTCCATCGTTTGAACTAAAACCATATTTACCTCTACTTGTAAAAACTTTTATTGTATTGTTATATTGAGGCACAAAATACTCAACATTTTGCTGAGCTCTTTCATTTGGAGAAATTATTGTATAGTTATACTTATTTATCTCCACGTTTGAAGCTTTATAATTCCTCAACTCCTTACCCTCTGCATTTATAACCTTATATTTACTTCCATAACCCACTACTGCCTCTCCATTCTTAAACGAAGAACCGAATGTAATCTCACCATTTCGCCATTGACAATAAACCACATTATTGTGATTGGCATCATAATCTTCTTTTATGTAATAAACCCAGGACCCTTTTTTTATTGATGCCAATCCTTCATTAAATGGTCTAACTACATCAAATTGACATTTTACAACAATATGCCCCGATTCATTAATAAATCCTTGTTTCCCTGATGCATTAGCAACACACAATTTCCCCTCAGAGAATACTGAATATCCTGTCAAATAAAGTTTCTCAGAAAGGAATGAGTATTTCCCTTTTGAAGTTACAATTCCTTTCAAACAGTTTAGTCCTCGTTCTTTAACTCCAAATAAGCCCAACCCATTTTGCGTGCCGGAAATAAAATCATAATCAGGTTGAAGAATTATCTCTCCTTTTGAATCAATTAAGCCCCATTTGCCATTTAATGAACATAGATACAAATCTTCAGCATAAGGTTTTATCGACTCATATTCTGGATAAACACTCCACTCTACAGTTTTTGCATTTAATCCTAATGCTATTGACAACAATAAAATTATTATTAATGATGGTTTATTATTTATTACTAAATCTCTCATAATTAAAATAACACATCTTATATTCATATTTTTTATATCGGTTATAAATTTTGTAAATATTGATTTTTTTATTTCAATTTTAATCGTTCACCAATTTTTAATTGCGTAAATAGATTCATATTGTTCATCTTGGCTAAATTTGCAACTTTAATTCCAAATTGTTGCGAAATACTATATAAATCATCGTTTTCTTTTACTTTATAGAAATCACGAGCTCCTTCATATTTTGATTTCTTTTTTTCCAAAAAAACAATATCACCTTCTTCTAAGGCATCTTCATCTCCAAGTTCATTATATTTCAATAATCTATCTTTAGAAATATTATACTTCATTGATATGGAGGACAATGTTTCGCCTGGATATAATAAAGTGCATCGCACATCATTAATCTCCACAAGATATCGGTTCACAACATTTTTTACGGCTTGTTCTTCGTCGGTTTGTTCATCTTCTCCAAGCTGACATTCTGCGTCAAATACCGGTTGTTTTTTAGTATTATATTTTGTTATGACAACCGTTTTGCCTGCTTTTAATTTAACTCCACCATTTAGTGCATATAATTTATAAGCCTCAATATATCCAATTAATGCTTGGGCATATTTTTTTGCTGTTGCATATCCTGCTTTTTGCAAGCCAAATGCCCATGCTCGATAATCATATACACTATATGAATATAAGCTCTGATATCTTTTCCCCTTAAGTACCTTTGCATGGTCTTCGTAGGACTCTTCAGCCGAACTATATATTCTAAATTTACTTTGCACCGGTTCGTCGTCCCACGCTTTATAAATATTACCTTTCCAACGAGACCCTGCCTTCACTCCAAAATGATTATTACCATTTCTGGTCAAGCCACTTGTGCCGGCTCCCGATTCCAATATACCTTGTGCTAAAGTTATTGACGCCGGAATCCCATACACTTTCTCATGCTTAAGTGCAATATCCTTGTATTTTGATATATAGTTCATTATATCAGACTTTGAATGTGCCGATATATTCAAAATACAACAATAAACTAAAATATTAAATATTAATCTCTTTTTCATTAAAGCAAGTTTAACTTATAAATAACTTCAGGAACGAGATCTTCAATTATATATTTTGAAATAGATGCATTTGGTCCACATACTTTAGAAATAAATAGGCTAATTAATATGCCAATAATCATAGCCAACATCACAACTATTGCAACAATCCAACCTCCAGAGATAGTAATACCCGCAACTGCTCCAACAATTAATAATATAGCTTGTGCAATAACCATTGACACACTACCAATAATTAAACCATCCAAAAAATCATAACAATCTTTTTTTAAATCATCTAACCATTGCTTTGTTCCCCATTCATCATATTGCAATAAGTCCCAAATTATATCTTTTAAGCTATACGCATAAAACACACCACCGGAAGAAACTTTTATACTCTTCAATTTTGTAACTTTTATTTCTCCAGAAATTCCCATTTGCTTAAGTTTATCGACTATTTTTTGAACGATATTCCATTTCTTGATATCTACAATATAATTATTTGACACCTTTGGTGCTGTTTTTAATGCATATCTATTCATCTCTTGAGGTTTACTCATTTGACGTTGATAATCTCGTTTTTGAATCGAATCACCTCTAAGCGATTTTATTCCCAGTTTTAAAGATTTAATTTTTTGATCATTAGCTATCTTGGTCTCAGATAATTGTACAAGCTTTTTCATTTTAGGATCTAATTTACTAATATGGTAATTAAATCGAGAGCTAACAATCTTAGCGTCAAATCTACCTACACTCTTTGCATATTCTATCTCATCTTTTATAAGCTCATCAAAATTCTTCATAAAATCGACAATATTATCGGCTATTTCCTTTATTGAAAAATCATTTTTTTCAATATGTTTAGACTTGGTATTCGATAAAACTTCTTTATAAGGAGTGCTATAAATTACCTGACCATCTGATGCAACATTCCTTAATCTGTTATAAGTAACAACATCAACTTCACCATTATTTGTAATATTACAATACTTCTGAAAGCATTTTACAGCCTCTTCTGTTTTTGGACCAAAAATACCATCTTCATCAATGGGATTCCATCCAAACGGAATAGAATTATTATATCGGCGAAGATTTGCAAGAGCTTTATTAAGAAGTCCTTGAATTTGTGCAACTTCGGGATTTTTTACAGCTGAGACTGATTTTTTATATCTCATTTTACCTTAATATTAAACCATTAATTCTCTAAATTAAGAAGCGACAAATTTATCGGCATAGATATGCAAGATTTATTTTTTATTTTTTGGGCTAACCTATGTGTCAGTAAATTATCAATCGCTTTTTCATAATTCTTCTTATCCTTAAACTCTATTGTAATATATAGTCCACGTTGAAGTTTTGTTTCACCTGCAGCTCCTTCAATTTTCATTTTTATGAAAATGCGTTTATATTCTTCTTTCCCAAATTCAGCAATTATTTCTTTTCGTAAATATGCTTCAATATCCTTTTTGGTATATAATCGATCATTCGTTAAAGAATAATATCTCAATAATTCATATCGCTCATCAACGGTAGCCTTATTTGTTCCTCCGGTTCCTGCTACAATGATATTTACATCTTTTTCAATCAATGGTAACTTTTTATTTTCCATTGTTTCTCCTACACTTGGAATATTTCCCAATTTCCCGAAAGTAGTTGAATATGACACCTTTATTGAAGATGATTGCTGATATTGGTTCATATTTTTCATCACATACGTTCCACTATCAAAATTATATTTCGAGTTTGACACTCCAACGGCTTTTCCTATCCTATTTATTACATCTCTAAGTTGTTTTATTGTTTCACCATCTTTAATGCCATTATACTCTATAAAAGCATAATAATCATCAATAAAATGGTTATATATATTTCTTACATCGCGATATAAGTTTCCTGCGTGATAACAACTTGCATCAAAATCTCGAATTATTATTTCATCATTCGCCATATTAAAACCTTGTTTATATGACGATGTTGATGTTTCGACTACTTGTAAGAAATATGAATTATCTTGTTTTTGTAATTTTGCGATGGGTGAGGTTTGAGTCAATGTAACATTATTAATCTCTACATTTACAACCGGCAATGTATTTATTAAAATCGAGCATGTGTCAGGAATAATAAAGTCTTCGGGGAATTCTAATCGTAGCCAAATCGTATTTTCGTTAAAATAATCAAGCTGTTCACTTTCCAACCAATGCTGAAACACTTTGGGAAATGTGCGTTGCTTAAAGATATCTCTATCTTTAATTTGATCTGTAACATAAAGCATCGCTTTATCTTCCATATTAAACAACACATCTTTCCAATTTTCAATTATAGAGAAAAATTGAAAAGATGATTGTTGTGCATCGAATGGTTCAACCATTTCAATGTCTTCAAACTTTGCCATATCGGCAAACTCTAATTCATAATCTTCAAGACCAACATATATGTGTTCTGGGACTACGCCTTTGGTCCCTTTTATAAATATTGACAACCCCTTAAGAGCTTCAATTTCAACTTTTGTTTCAATCCCCAACCACATACAATTTGGTTTATCAACCGATACACCATATACATTATCTCCAATTACTAATTTATTATGTGATAAAACGCATAAGTTTTGATATGGTATTGCCAATGTATTAAATATTGGCAGATAATTTATTTGTTGTTTATTTCCCAGTTTATAAGAAAAAGAAGCTCCTGAACCAATAGTAACTGCTTCTACTTCTTTTTTTTGCTTAAATTTAGTTTCAATAATCGACAATGCAGGCATTGCTTGAATCTCTCGACGAGGAATAAAATTCTCACAAAACTTTTCTATAATTTTATCTCCTACGCCATCTACATAATCTTTTATCTTTTGACCTTCATGTAGCACTGCTACTAACATCATTTTTGCGATTGGATCCATGTGCTGTAAATCCAATTCATTTTTTGACACAGTCTTAAGATACTCTATCGTTTCTTGTATTTTTTTTTCAACCTCTATATCCATACAAACATCAAATAGTTATTTGCTTCACTGTTGGTTCCATGAAAAATGCCACACGTTTTTCATACTGCTTTCCCATGCCTAAACCATCTTCTATAACACCAACGACCTTAACTGCAACTTCATATTTAGAGAAAACCTTTCTTCTTTTTCTTTGATGTTCCTCTTTTATAGAATTTATCTCAATTGACACATCTATATGTTTCAATTGAGGTTCATAGGTTTCTAAACTACATTTTATACTCTCTTGACATTCCTTACGAGTTATATCATTATATAATCCACCCAACATAGGTACATTGTGATTATTATTAAAATCTCGATAATGTAAATTTGAATATTCATTATTCCAATATTCAAATCCAAAATCCGAATCAGCGGCAAAACTTCCCTTTGGAGTAAAAACTATCAGCTCTATCAAGTTATCAAGCATCACTATTTTATCTTCAATACTTCGTTGAAGAAATACTGCCGATTCTTGCTTTTCAAATTCTATGGGAGTGTTGACAAATTTCATAATTATATAGATATACCACTCCAATGGCTCGAATCTTTATGTAAGCTTACCTTATATGTATTGGTTTTACTACTTACACCATTAAGTATTGCCTTTACTTTTATTGTAATAATCTTATCTGGTTCATTTGATCCATTTGAAGCAAAACCTGGATTTATATCAATAATATTTCCACTGTTGAGTATTTTACTTGGTTCTCCTCCATCGCTTGAATAATACACCACTGCTCCCACACAATTACTTTCAACAGCTATTAGTGCTTTATTTCTCTTACAATTCTTAAATAATTCCGAATTTGAAATCGTAGGAGCTGCAACATCTACATTAGGAGTTTCTGAAACTAACTCATTTAGCTTCTCTAATTTTTCACAAACAAGATGACATAATTTAAGACCCTCTTTTATTCGAGCATATACTTCTTTGTGGTTATATGAGGTATTAATATATTGTCGATATATATCAGCATCCGACAAATTTAATGTTTCATCTAATGTACATCCACAATAAAAACCACTTATATACTTTTGAATGTTGCCATATAACATCATTGGTGTCATTAAATCAATCTCTTTATCAATTGTTATTCTGAGTTGTTCAATTATAGGTAAAAATATGCTTACCGTTTGTTTATGCTCAGTAATCCCAAATACAAATTGGCTTGATTTATTTAAGATATCCTTAAATTGATTAGACAATTCAATATATTGATAATGCGAAGATATATACAAACATGGAGGGACGAAATTCAATTCGTCAGCTCGCCATCCATGGTCATCAACGATTCGGGCAATTGGAAAAGAATTTGGCTCTATAGTTGTATTTTCTGGAACTAATATAAATTTATATTCAGGCTCACAATAACCTTCCTGTGTTTCTCGCCAACGGTCAAGTACTTGTATCGCTAAAATATATGTTGCATCTTCTTGTAATGGGATAGCTACTCGTGTATCAATACTATTTGTATATGAGGTATCGTACATTACATCGATAATATCTCCACTTTTAGTTATAGCCAAACAACTTAGAGCTTCAACATCTATAAGATTCTTATTAATGCTTAATGATATTCTAAACTCTCGATTAGATGTTAACAATCCATATCTATTAGCCACAGCCAACATGTATGCTTGGGATAATGATTCTAAATGACATTTATCTGACTCGATAAGAATTTCATCAGTCAGTCTCATTCCCTTTTTCCAAAATATTCTTTTTGTCATAACTCCTAAATATTTGTATTATAGTTAAGATAGTTATAAAATAGATTATCCGATAGTCTTAATGGATAACCATCTGTTACTATTTGAAACTTCAATATATCCTCAATTGAGAAAAAATAATCTTGAATGAATCCTCTGAATACTTCTAACTCATCTAAAAAAGTATCAAATTGTTCAGTACATTCATCATCTGACCAATAGTGAATTGAATATGTTGTAATTTGTTCATCATATTCATTTCCCACAAACGTATCATTTAACAATTCATCAACTACTTCACAATTATATTGTGGGAATACATCATTCAACCTATATGTATAATTCCCATATTGTATCATTAACCCCTCTTCAAATAATACTTGTCTTATTAATAATGTTATTAATGTTTTATTCCCTCGAATAGCCTTACAATATGGTAAATATGGAATAACCCGTTTGACAAATCTATTATTAGACTCTATCTCCGATAAACTATCTCCAATAACATCTTGCATAATTTTATTCGAAGAATAATATTGGCGTAATTTATCTTTTACATTTATCTTCAATTCCAACAATAAAATATCCAATGGAGCAAAAAATCTATATGCATTCTCTTTTTCTTGCTCCTGCTTTGCATATTCTTCGGCAAACCGCTCTTTTTTTTCTATTTCCGGGATATTATCAAACCGATTTACCGGATGAAACATATATTCCGGTAATGAATTATATAAACTTCGTCTTCCTATCTGAAAGTCAATCTTTCCATCTTCAGATTCATCGTAGCTAATAATATCACAATATGAATTTCGTTTGTGCAAGCCACTAAATGCCAGACGATAAGAATCAGCAGGAAGATATGTCAATATATCTTCTATATTAATATCATTTGGAAGGAATTGAAGCATTTCAATCATTAATCTAAATTATATACTTGAGCATCACCTGTCAGCTCCACATAATAAATCCCTTTTTCTGTTGAAACCTGAAAGACATCAAACAATGGTATTCCAATATCCTTTAATGCCATGTCCAAATATGGAAAAGTTTCATCAATATTTTCAATGAAACATTTGTGAAATATTGTTCTATAACTTAATTGTCTTAATTCTTCGCTACCTGTTATATAATCATCAAGCTTTGACTCTGGTAGCATCACATTAAATTCTTTTTCTGGTTTATCTGAAATGATTTTATCAATAAATCTATCATTTCTCATATTTATCTCTATCGATTCAACATTTAATACTTCTTTCAATTTTGAAAGAGTATATCCCACTGTTTTTTTTGCTGAAAGAGAATCTATTCTTATTATATTTTCCCACTTTTCATGAGCTGGACAACTATTTTTCCATGAAGCAAATCGATATATATTTATCGCGTTTGTCAATCCCTCATACCTTAATAATTTCCCTTGCAATGTCTTAAACGGAGCTTTTTCTTCATCAGATAGATGAATAATTTTCATTGCTTCTTGAACCTGCATTGCACCTATAATCGACGCACTGATTGGAGTTGTCGCTACTCGCCCTGCACTACTTTGCATTCTCACAACGTCAGGGCAACCTGTCCGAAGCATTATATTATTAAAATCCTCTCTCGACAAACCACATTCATAACAACTTATTCCGGGTGTATATACCCTAACTACACCGGTCATATTCTCTATACTTCCATCAATCCATGTTTTACCGACACGCATCGCCAAACGATTTAATAAATATCGAGCAATCCGACTATCCAAGCAACCAATTATAACATCTACCGACTTGTATATACCAAATCCGACTTGAGAAAATAGATTACCAACAATAGGTGTTACTTTTATTTGAGGATTAATCTCCATTGCACGTTTTGCAACAATCTCAGCTTTGTATGAATGGTTATTAGCATCTTCTTCTCTAAAAAGGACAGATCGTGTTAAATTTGTGATTTCTATTTTATCAAAATCCACTACATAAATATGACCAACTCCAAATAAGGCTAAGTTTTTTACCACCTCATTACCCAATGCCCCGGCTCCGGCAACTAAGACTCTTGCATTTTTTACTTTATCTTTCTTAAACCACGAAAGAAGAGTATACACGCCATCGCCCCATTCATATTTATTTTCCTTTTGCATTTTAGTAGATTTTATTAAAATACGACTCCTATATTAGCTCCCAAAAATGCACAGCCAATATGATCTTTATATATATTTAGTTCGCTTCCTGAACAATTTATTTTATATTCGCCAAAAACACCGACTCTTATAATTTTATTGTATACAGGAATGTATCCACCAAAATCAATTCTTGGAGAAAGCAATGCCCCAAAATACTCTTTACCTGCAGTTTTTTCGCCATTAACTATTTGCTCCGATTTCACTGTCGTATATATCGCCGGAACAACACCCACTCCCGCATAAAGAGATGCTTTTTTATAATCTATTTTAGAAAACTCTACCGACAATGGAAGTCCAATTTCCATAAATGCCTCATTTTTCACCATTTGATAAGTATTATATTTTCCAAACAAATAAGCGAACGACAATCCGGCATTTATATAAGTTATTCCACCTACTTTATGTTTCCAATTCCCTCCTACTCCATATAATTGAGTAACACTACGTCGAGGCAACTCCATAAATAGGTTTAATTGGAAACCTTTATTAAATGGTTTTGTTTGAACTTCTTTTTTCTGTATAATTGTATCTTTTTTTAACCCAAAATAATCATATAGATTAACATCTTTACGAAGTCGGAATCTAAAATCGCCTTCGCCTTTATATGAAACTTCGTATGGACCAACATCAAAATTATCTGGTGTTTGAGCATAACTTGATAATGTCGCGAATAAGATTGCCAATACAATTAACTTTTTCATCTGAATTAATATTTTGTGATTAATATTTTATGATTATTCATTTTCTTTATACAAGAATATTGTATCTCCTATTTTGAATGTATCCCCATTGGATAATACTGATGATTTTCCTACTGGCAACTCTGCTCTATTATTATATATCACACCGGTTGCCAATGGTTTTATCATTGGTAATTGACGATCTTGGTCAATAAATAATTGAACATGGATTTTAGCAACTTTATTACTCTTCTCCCAGTTCATTTGAATTTCGCACTCTCCGGTCATACCGATTGAAACCATATTGCCAGCATTCATCCACTTATGAATAGGAATTTTTTGTCCTGCTCTAACTCCATTTTGAATTATTAGGAAATATTTCTCAGCGAGCATTCGCACCGTAACTAACGATGCACCCAATCCTCCTCCATAGATAATAAAATCTAACAGCAGATTCATCCACCCATTGGTGTGGGTTGCTCTACTAGAGCAGTACAATACTATAAAACCTATTATTGCTGAGCACAAACCACCTAAAAGAGCACTCTTGACTGGAATCGTTGATTTAATTATCAATGCTAACGATACGCTTATTGAGAACATCAAATATGCTGGGAATGAACAATACCAAGGAATATATGTGATATCAAGTACCGATAATAACACACACAATATACATGCACCTATTGCAAATGCTACTAAACCTATAATACCGGTCAATAATGATAACCCAATAATTTTAGTCCATATTTTCAAATCTTTCTTTTTATATTCATCATTATAACGGAATATTAACGACAAGAAAAAGCCAAGTAACAAACCTATTGTTAAGAATGCCGATGTTTTATTTAAGCAATCAACATATAGCGTTGAGATTCCGGCGTCTTTACCATAACACATATTTACTATTAACTCCGACAAACCATCAAAAAATCCACGGCCAAAAAATTCATATATAATCCAACTTATGAATCCAGCCACAATACCCGATATAGTTTGCGAACAATCTTTCAATGAATTTATAGTAAATAAATCCTTCCAATCTATATGTTTTTGAATTCCATCTTTACAATTTTGTCCATATTCGGCACATTTATAACCATTTTGAATCCAACATGACAAGTGCATAATATGTTTACATTTTGCCACAATCTTTGCCCCTGGCTGTATATCCTGTTTACAATATGGGCATATTCTTCTTGATATATTTGGCTCGACAACATACTTCTTATAATATTTAGATGCAAATATTTTTGAACGAATTAATGGCACTATTATCTTTGCAATTATGAAGAAAAATGCAATTGTCCCAAACATTATCAATATTGCATACAAATATTTTAATACAATATCTATTGTTTCTTCTTCTCTTAATGGCCATGGATTCTCAGCTGTTCCAATAGAGAACTCGGCACTTCCAATATCTGTTCCTTTCCATTCGGCACTATAATTGACTCTCCTTGAATAGATTTTATCTTTGCCAACTTTATATCTATAAGCATAATCATATGATGCTTCATTTACTACTTCTTCAAAGTTTCTAAGCACCTGATGCATATCATTAGAAGCCAAATACTTACCTTTTTTTTCTGTAATTTCCACACCATTAACATTTCTAGGGGTACAAATTCCTTCCAATGTTTTTTTAATATTTAGCTCATCTCCTTCTTCTGTATAGTATAGAGCAAATACCTTTGGGAGCATTTGTGCCGATTCTATATATTCTGTTATTTCAACAAAACTCAAATCCTCATCTGAAGGTCGTTTACTACCTTCTGTAAATACAAACAATATATTTTTATCTTTGTTAACTTTTGCTCTATTTTTAATTTCATGATTCTTTTGATAGCCTTCTTGTGCTTTTATCAATGACACTAAATCAGAATATTCATCACTAAATTCATATAGTTTTGAAAAAATCCCACTATAGAAATATTTATTTTCTGATGATTCTGTAAATTTATGCTTTAATGATTTATAATTTTCAACATTTACCAATTCACTATTGGTAACATTATTTCCAAAGAACGATAAATAGACACAACTATCAGGAGCACTCTCTATTAATTTCCCTACAATATTATAAATTTGCTCCTTTCCTCCCTGTGGGATACTTAAATCAATTAAAACTGAAAATGTATATTCCGATGGAATTCGTTTACCCGATACAACAGCAGTTATCGACCGTTTATCAATTGGAATAACCACTCCATCTTCTTTAATATCCAAATAATCTTCTAATTGATCAATGGAAACATCTTGCTGTCTATTACCATATTTATCTAATACATTAAAAAATAAGGTAATGCTATCTTTTCCTACTTTATACTCGTATTTTCTATCACAAAAATTGATTTCTGTAATATTTTGCCCATAAAAAGTTGATGGGAATAACAATATCCATATTACCAACAATAATTGACTAATTATCTTCTTCGTCTTGTCCATATCTTTAAGTCTTCTATATTTTCTTCAGCATAATATTTTTCATTCATAGCTAACTGCATATCTTCTACAGGAATTGTTGTGATTTTTCCATCTGTAACAGAATAAAATATCACAAACTTAATCTTATCCTTATAGACCTCCACAGCTCGTCTTATTGAAGGAATGCTACAATGAGTACCCATTACAAAACAACCCAATAAATCATCTTCGGTTGAATATTCTTGTTTAGAAATTGTTTTAACAATGTAATCTTTTTTCCCTCTATTTTTATCAAGGAAACCTTTTGCCCAACCAACCAAACCAATATTTTGCTCAGTCGTAATTGATGACATATCTATAATTGCACCATTGCTTAGATACACTCCACTGCAATTCTCGCTCAACAATTCTGCATTTGACAAGACATTATAATAATCATCAATGTTTATTGTATTTCGTTCACTCTCTACAGCCCATTTATGCAACTCTTCCAAAGAATACATTTTTTTCAAATCATCTTTTGAATTTATCGATAAATCATGCTTAAAGGTAAAAATACCAAATTCTTGTTGCGGGGTTAAAATATCCACAACTATTGCAGTAAGGAATTTAGGATGAGTTGGGTGCTTAAGTTGCATTTGCACTCCACTATCCGAATTACTAAAAAACACACCTAAACCGGGGTGAGAGTGTACCCAACAAGTCAAATCATATTGTAGGTTTGTTTCTCGACGTAATTTACGCAATTTCTCAGCTATACGTAATTTTATTTTACCTCCAAAATTTAATTCATACTCTTGAAATACGGCATCATCACCGGGACGCACAATTTCTTCCAAAGACACATAATATTCATTTAGCTGTTCATCATGTACCCAACGACCTAAAACCATACAACCATCTTCCTTGGGATTATCAGGGTTTCTCAAATCATCGGCATACATATTATAAATATCCTTTATACATGTATTTTTTATATACATTCGTCTAACAGCTGTATTATCACTAAATTCAGAACATTCAATTGTCAGATAAGCACTATTGTCAACAACGTCAACAAGAGATTGCTTCTTTAATATTGATGTAGTTTTTCGTCTCACAACAATGGATTGAGACGTGTTTGTGTCAGCTGTTTGTTGGATCGCTGCATTTTTAGGAGTACTACTCTTTCTTTTTGCTAATACTACAATTAAGATAATCAAACCGATAATAAGCAATACAATCAACACAATATTAAGAATTGCAAGCATGTCAACTCCACCTCTTTTTATTAATTGCTGCTTTGGGTCGATTGCATCACACAATCTACCCAAAGCATCTTCACGTACTTCTAACTTATCGTCAATTATAGCCTCTATCCTATTATATAATTCACTATTATAATTATCATATTCCGAGAATAGATTTTCGATTATCTCATCTTTTTCATCTTTCGTTTCCTCTAAAATACGACCAGCATTTTTTACATAATCTACAAGATTATATTTTTCGATATAAGCCTCCTTATCCGACCAATTATTCAAATCTTCAATAAAATTTTCAATTTCGGCAATATCATTTTCAATTGCATTATCTGATAAATAAGGGTCTTTTTCTAATTTTCGAAGCACAGCATCTAAAATGCGAAATGACTTCTTATTTTTCTCTTTTGCAACATCTTCGATTGGAGATTTAGAGCGTTCTACTGAACTTCTTTCTTCTACATTTTTTTCTTTTGATTCTTCTCCTTTTTCTTCTGAGACTGATTCTTCTTCAGCTTCATTTTCCTCAGTTTTGTGAAGTTTTTCCCACTCCTTTCGTGTATCTGTTGTCCCCCAAATCACACCACCGTCTTGATGTGGTGTACCTTTAGGGTAGGCTAAAATCCTATGACTCTCTAAATCTTCAAATTGAATAGATCCTTTCTGAGAGATAATTTCTCTTCTCTCACTTCCATTAGCTGTCTTAATTATTATCTCAACATCAAAATCATTATTATTTGTAATACTTTTCAACTTAATTACTGACTCTGATATTACCTCTTTATCAATCTTGATATTACGTTTAGTTCCTTGACCCCATAATGGGATTACAACACATATCATTAGGATACTAAAAAAGCATCTGCTTAACAACGTTTTCATTTTTTCAAATTGAAAAATTATTAGACTTTTTATTTCCGATTTGCTTGGTTTTATTTCGCACCATATCATTGGCTTTTCTTCGCGTGCTATTTACCATCTGATTCGTTTTATTTCGAGTATAATTTTGAGCGTGTCGTTTTGCCTCATTTTCGGCACGTGTAACAATATCTTGTTGCATTTCCATCATGCTACGTTGACTTCTGATATTGCGAAAATGTTGCAACACTTGATTCCCGATAAATCCCAATATGGCAAGAATTATACCTCCGATTATCATCCAAATATTACGTTTCTTTTCAGCTTCAGCTTGCTGTTGTTGCACTGCGGCAATTGAGTCCTCCCGAGCTTGTTGTTCTTTTTGTTGACGCTCCATTTCCATTTTTGCGTCTTCTTGAGCTTGTTGTGCCGCTGCTGCACTTGCTGCCTTTAATTCTTGTTCTTTTAATTCACACTCTTTAAGCGTCTTCTTTATAACTCCTATTAATTCTTCATCTGAAACTTTTTTTTGCAAATCCAACAAAGTATTAATTTCTCCTTGCAACACAATTCCAAATGGAAGTTCTGTTTGATTAGCCAAAAGCTCTTTTATAGAATTTACCGATGTCGTAACTTGAATAGCCAATTCATTATCAGCATCAAGCTCAATTTCGGTTGAAACCATCTCCATCTCTGAATCATTACCCTTTGGTTGAGCTATTTTTTTTATATTTGAATTCTTGATAGAGATATTGAATTTTTTACAGCAACTAAACAATTTATATTTTCCTTTTCCCTCGTAATAAGCTAAATAAATAGGGATTGACAAAACTTTATCACCTCGTTCTGTTACCTTAAACGAGATTGAAGGCTCTTGATGGAAGCAAAAATAACCTAAATCCGATGCCTTATATTTCAACCCATATGGCACCATAAATGCTTCAGGAGTTAAGTTGGTAAATTTTGTATCCCTATAAACTCCTGTACGGTCAAAAAATACTACCTCAACATTTTCGAGTTCTTCATAACGTCTTTCATTTCGAAGACTCAATTTCTTTTTAGCACTGATAAAATCAATCTTTATTTCATCATTACTATATTTTAGGTCATAGGTAATTATAATCCGGTCATCGTCGGTAGTCCTTATTGTATCCTTATATTCCTTAGCACTACCGACTGTAAAACAACCGATTAAAAATAATATACCACTACAAATTTTTATCTTAGAAGTTATTAATGCCATTATAAAGTTTTGAAATTTTTGTGCTATACCCACTGGTATTCCACTCACTGCGGCGTTTCGCACAATTATACATCGATTTCACCTCGCTCATCACCTTTGCTTTTGCTTCTGCTCGATTTTGACTGCTATATATTGATTGGTAAATGTCGTCTAATCTGTGATAAATTTGTTGCACCGACTTGTTACAATAATTACATCTGTGAGAATTTGTTGATGACACTTTATGACGTCCACAATCTCCCTCTTTATCAGTCAAATTCAATGAAGTCAATTTTGTTTTCAGTTCGGCAAATAACTTATAAAGGCTATCCCTCTCAAAGAGGCCTTTACTCTCAATCGCATTATCGATCTTTTCAATTATCGCATCAATTTTGCTTTGGAAATTAGCTTTCTGTTTTTCCAGCGATGGTTTGTGGCGACTATTTGCACAGAACGTTACACCCTGATACTCAGCAATCAAGTCATCACATTCTTTTGATAATTGCAAATATGTTTCATCAGGTTTTTGTTCAATATTCATAACAAGTTCCACAACCACTTTATCCATCAATACTTGTTCTTTCTTTTTACAAAATATGACACGTCTCGTTTGCAATTCTGAAAGATAAATAGGAACACGCACTGTAGTTGTATCCTCAACATTTATTGTAATAGTCGTTGAAACATCGTTTGATGGTTTAATCAGATATGAATATCTAAAATATTCGCAAGGATCAATTCTTCGATTATACTTTTCTCCGGGGAAATATTTATCATACTTAATCTTTTGAGCATCTAATGCATCTTCACTATATGACTTATCAAAAATGCACAATGTTTTTGAATCATCATCATTTTCTAAACGAAAGCCAATCTCTGCTTCGCCATTTTCGATGCTTTCCAATTTTAGGAAAATCTTGAAATTTGCGGTTTCAATTACTTTTTCTCGACACCCAGTTTCACTAAACGTTACTTTCTCTTCCATATCAGCATAAGCCGAGAAAACCATCGAATGCAATAGCACCGATAACACCAATATTTTCTTTATCATATCGTTCTTGATTTTATAACCGGTTTTTCAACTTTCTTTTCTTCCACTATAGTTTTTGGAGTAGGAGCAACTTCAGCTGTTGTAGAACCATCTTGACCAAATCTCACCCAACCATTAGGTTCTCCTTCTTCACGCACCCACTCTGCCACATTCTGATCCTCCGGATAGGGATAAGTGTTTTGAGCATGGTAGAGCTGATATTTCAAATATTGCTCCACTCGAAGCACCAAGTCTTTCAACGATGCCATAACCCCCATCTCTTTTATTGTAAGACACACATGTCCCTTAAAACTTCCCGAATATCGGATATTCGGGTGCCAAATATCTGTGCGAAACGTAAATATAGGATTACCGTCGGCCGATGGATAATTGTTTGGCAATACAATGCTCATTTTATGCAAATCACCAAAAATTGGTTTGCGTGGCACAGTATCTCCATCTACCCCTACTATTGATTTCACTCGATACCAAATTTCATATTCGGTGGGAAGTCCCATCACACTTTTGCGACGAATGATATAGGACAATGATGGCTTGCGTGGGTTGGGGCTCGATGCTTTGCGTTTAGCACACAAAGTGTCTAACTCTTTCCACTCTTTCCACAAACGAGCATCACGACCCGAAAGATCCTTTTGATTAAAATTATTGATCATCTCGTTCATCTCTTTCTTTCTTTTTAAGAGTTATTTCAAATTATCCTGCAATGGGAACTGAAATGAGATGCAAATGATCACCGGGTTCTATATTATAATCAATCAATGCTTGTTCGCGACCATCAGCATCGACAAGTTCCAATATTTGAGGCTCATCGCCATCGTCCATTATTTGTCCAAGGAGATAAGTGATAGGATTACCTCCATTATCAATCTTTGGAAGTTCAAATACCGACACTATACTACTGATTTGATCTCGGATAGTTTTGTGTGGGTCATTAACTTTTACTTCTACTTCATCGTATTCAGTTCCATCAATAGTTAATACAATGACAAACTCATCATCATAAAATTCTTCTGTTGACATAATTCTTATTTTTTTATTTTGTTATTAATTATATTTTCTTGATTACCAAATCCATGCTCCACATTCTTGATTGTAATTGTCGGAACGATAATTTTCAAATTGGCTCTTAAATACTAATAATTGATAGGCATCTTCGGGCAACACTTGTGGTTCTTTTAATCCTTGACGAAATAGTGTCAACTCATATTTTTTCTTTTGTGCATCTATGCGAAGCCTGAAATCAACCTTTGTGTCGCGATGTGCTCCATAAAATTTCTCAAAAATAGGGCACAACACCTCGTCGTCAAACCAAAAATACGCCACATATTCCGATTTTTTCACCCACCATTTCATCGCCAACTTCTTGGGTTTTCCTGCCTCGTGATACTTTAATAACCCATCATCGTGAAGTTTGTCATGAGTGCCATCGGTAAGCATTTCTTCGATATATTCAAATTGTGGCACCACATCTTTTTCCTCATCATATTTTTCCCACTTCTCATCATCTTCATTCCATTTCTCAAACATGGGATAATAACGATAGGTATATTGACGCATATATTTATCAAACAAATCACGTGGAGGCAACCCATTCTCCTTTAAGTTTTGTGCTACTAATGTATCGTTGGTTATATAGTGATTACAGACCTCGTTAAGTGTTAAATTGGGAGCCATCGGCAAATAATCTTCCATATCAATGGATATTTCTTTTCCCTTTGCCCAATTTAACAAAATCTGTTTTTTTGTACTATGTGCCCACAATGCAACACCACCAAACGGAGCCATACCAATATAAATGTGACTGAAACAAGCATCTCCTACTTGAGACTCCCATAATTTAATCAATTCTAATGTTGATAAATCAATCTCCAATTCATAAAAAACACGCTCTACAATCGATAAGTATATCATATCCAAAACTTCTGGCATTGGATAATTATCATCTCCAAAAGAGATGTATTCACTATTACATTGTCCCCATTCTCCAGAATAAGGATATGCTTTGGGAACCTCAATAATTTCATCTGCATCACAATGCATCAATATATATACCGAATCTGTTGGATATAACAAAGGAGCATTTGCCAATACCGATATTTTATACCGTTTGTTTTTCATGGTTTGAATTACACATTACATGATGAAACAAATAGACGAGTTGCATCATTTTCTTCACCTCGATACCGATATCGTCTTACTATATTTTGGTCAAAACTCATATCCTTTCCAATGGAATCCCTTGCTGAAAAATGCAAATAACGACGTAACTGTCTATAGCTCTCTGAATAAAATGAATTTCCAGGGTATATAGCTCTCCTTCCTGGCGAAACATCTATATTTCCTAAAAGTTGTTTTACGACTGCTAATTCCCCAAAAAATGGTGGAATTTCTTTAAAACAACCACTAGCCTTTTGCATCGAATAGTCTTTCATTAATTTTAATGGAGTATTGCTATATCCCGATATTGAATTGCGACCTATTAGAAGCTTTTCTGGTTGTAATTTACTCCTTTCCACTATTCCACCCCAACCTCCGTTAACAAGATAATCTTCAAGTGAAATGCTTTCTGAAGTCTCTGATGTCACTGTTTCAAGAGGAATTGAATATTGTTGATATAAAAGAGAGGAAAACGTAGGGTTTAACACATTTACACAAAGCTTTGCCGAACTAGGAATGGGAGTAGTTGTTCTACCAACTGTAACCGAATAATCTTCTACTCCATTAATATATCCTCCTCCAATATCAGAATGACTTCCAGGCAAAAAAATCTCAGGGCCCTTTGTTTCTGCTGCACTGCCTATATCTGTTATCGCAAAATGAGATCTAAATTCATCTAATGCACATAAGTGCATTACATTTTTTACTCGATTAAATGTTGGTGAATATAATCCATATTCTGTTGTGTTATTTTCATAACTATCAATCGAAATACCTCCACAGGACGATACCGTATCAAAAATACCTAACATATCTACGTTTATATTCTCCCACTTCAACCCATGCTCAACAAAATCATTAAGAAACACCATCTCGTTGTCTTTGTCATATTTCTCTGGAACACCATCGCATACTTTACGATTTTCTTCAGCTACACAATATGAGAATAATCTCGCAGCTGTTGCCCCTCGACTAAATCCAAATACATGAAAATGAATCTCACTATTTGAAATATCATAACCAGTTCCAAATAACTCATACATTCGAAGGTGTATCATGTCCATTGCCTTTTGTACTAAACGTGTGACACCGGTTTCTCCTTTTCCAAAAAGTGAACCCATAGGTCCTGCGAACTTAGAATCGCTATCATGCTCTGTTCCCGGTCCCTCTACATAAATATTATAAATCTTAGTTTTAGAGCCTGATTCTTGCTCTTTTTCTACTCCTTTATAAATTGAATGCAGAATAGCAATGTTAGAATATCCTTTCTCTATCGTTTTTTGAATACTCCCATTTTCAACTGCTTGTAATTGGTTTGCTCCGTCAACAAACTCATTAGCAATATCTTCTGAAACTACCAATTCCCATTCATCTGAATCTTCTTTATATTGTTTGTTTATGCTGTTATAAAATTTATATTCTTTGTTTTTGTCTTGATTTTCAATTTTACTTTTATTCTTCTGTTTAATTTTTTTAGCAATTTCTGATTGGATCATGTTATTGCTTGTCCCATCAAAGAAAACACCAAAATACAATTTTAATGGTAGTTTTGTTTTTTCATCTGGGTCTTCTTTATCCTTTGGATCTGCACCAACTTCTCCTATTGTTGCCATAATATGCTTTTTAGAAACTTAAATCCAAATTATCGCCGGCATTATCAGGTTTAACGTTATTGCCGACATTGTTACCTTTATACTTAAATACCTCTTTTAATGAATCGTTATTTGAGGGCTTAGTATCAATTTTTGTTACCGATTCTTGTATTCTTGAAGTCGATGATGTTGATGGAGTTGAAGGCTTTCGACCCGATGTTGTCAAAGAACCAAACTTAGGAGTATCAACAGTTTTTGCCGGTGTTGTCGGAGATTTAGCAGTCATAGATAGGAACGGTTTTCCTGACGCTGATGAGGCAGGTGCTTTGGGCATAGATGGAGTCGTTTTTGCAGTTACCGTCCCGAATGGTTGTCCCATATTTGCAACTTTTACAGGTGTGCCTGTTTTCTTTGCAGCCTTAGCTGCTTTTAAGCCTTTTCGAGCGAGTTTTGCTCCGGCTGCAGCATCTCCAACTAAAGGGACTGCTGCAAGAACCGATAATCCTGCTTCTGCCCAATCGCCACGACATGCCGAGATTGCGGCATTTGCAAGGTCGGGGATAGCCCCTAATCCCGGTACAAATCCGGCTGCGTCTAATGCCAACTGAATGCCATCAAGCACGGCCTCGGGATCAACTTTTAGTTTTTCCTCGGTCTCGGCTTTTATTTGTTCTTCACTTTTTGCAGTTTCTTTGCTCAAATCGGCAGGACCTGTATCGACCTGTCCATCAGAGACAATACTTATCACCCCACCCCATTGGCATCGGCATATCGACGATTTCAATAATGCCGGTTTACCTTTAATTAGGTAATCATTTTTTCCATTCATCCATTCTGACACTGTTCCCGGCACACAGGGCATAGGAGTTAATCGCCCATGATTGGCAGCAGTAGCAGCTCCGGTAGGAGGGAAAGTCACTGTGTGACATTTGCCAAACGGAGCGATATTTGTCATTGGTATGTGATCACTCACATTGGCATCGGGTTTACCGGTCAAATTAACTGTACGACTGGGCAAAACCGTAAGATTGGAAGTTTTACTCCCAAACGTACATTTCAATACTGCCTTCGATGTAACGTAAGAATCAGACATTTTTATGGATTTTCCTTTAATTCAATTTATTAATTAACTTTTACCAACGCTGCTTTAATATCAATACGATTACCGGCATTAAGAGCCATTTCATCTGAAGCTTTTTGTTGATGAGTAGTAGAATATTGCAAAAATTTATCTTGTGCTTCCTCTCGAATGTTTTCGGCAGTGATTTGCAATTTATGAGTTATCTGCTCATCTTTATTATCATTGATGCGAATAAATTGATTTTCCTCAACGGTAAGCGAGTCATTACGATCTATTGACGTAGAACGGTCATTGCCGGCATGCTCGCGAATATCATTGTCGGCAGTGCGTTGCATATCGTGTGAAGCAGCAATAAATATATCATTATCGGCACTTGCATTTATATCGTGCCCTGCATGCATTATTATATCGTTTTTAGCATATAGCTCGATATTTCCTGTCGATTCAAGTTTGATGAGTTTTTCATCGGTTGAGAATGTCAATATATAATTTTCTTTCTCATTATCATATATGCGAATATATCCATCGTTTCCCTCATCATGAATTTCGATAGTGTGCCCGTTTCGAGTGCGAATAGCCTTAATTTGGTTACTGCTATTGTTATTAGGCAACCATTTTGAATCGGGGTCGCCTACACCATTATACAACGTACCTTTTACGTAAGGACGCTCGGCATTTCCCCCCTCGAAGTCGATCATCACTTCTTCGTCGATTTCGGGGATAAAACTAAAACCTTTCCCACCTCCGGCATAAGGTTGTGCGATACGCAACCAAGGAGTCATCATCGAGTCGTCAAGTTGAGCCTGCCAATCAAACTGCACTCTCACACGCCCCAGATTTTTTGGGTCTTCATTGTCTTTTACCTTGGCACGACATGATGGTGCTATCGGATAGATGTCGCTATCTGAATAAGGTGGATAATCACATACCACCGGAATTCCTATAAATCGGTTGCTATATACTTTATTTTTTGTAAATGAATGACATAGCTCGGTAATGAGAATTTCATCTTGATCTACAGCACTCTTTACATTAGTATTCTCATTAGCAATAAAATTATCCTCAATAACCAATGTGCCACCAATCTTAAGTTTCGAGCAGTAGGTATAGCCCGAATATGTGAGCATTGTTGCTTTTTCGCCTCGAGCCTGCGTTTTAGTTGAAATACTTAATATCTTCTCACGTCCATCGGCATCGGCATATCCACCCGAATGCAAATTTTGAAGTGTCGATTTTGTGAAATTTTCTTGTGAAGCCTTAAATACACTTTCATTTAGTGTATTATACTCCTTTTGCATCTCCTCGATACCTTCTTTTGTGTTAGCATCAAATGAGTTATATGATGAAGCAACATGATTAAATGCCACATGCTGCATTTTTAAGTCAACATTATATGATGGTATATCCTGACTGGGATAAGCCAATCTCACCGAATCGCCTTGCGGAATATTGCCAAATACAAGTTTTTCGCCTGTGTTATATAGCCATTCGCCGTATCGACGTGCCAATCTGCAAAGAAACTGGAAATTTGTTTCGTTATATTGCACACAATAAGGAATTGATTCGGTATATCTTGAATCTATTTCTGTTTCAAGATGATCTGAATAATCTTCTACCACGTCGTTTACAATATCGTTTAATGTCATATTCTCGAACGATTTACACGTGGGATTATCATTTAATAATGCGTCCCAAGAGCCCGAATTCACATGAATATAGTATTCGCTTCGACTTCGGCTTCCCGACGCTGATAAAATAACACCCTTAAATGTTATCTCGTCCACTTTCTCTCCCGGATTATTTGGCGTTATTATCTCGGTTTGAAGTGAAAGGGTTATTTCTTTACCTATTATTTGTCCACATATTGCAAACATGGTCTCGCTAACATCTTCATCGGGACCTTTGTGCATCGAAAATGACAAATAGTTTGATGTTAATAAGTTTTGGGTTAGTGAAAAATTATCAAGATGCCAAGTTACTCCATCTAATTCAATATCAAATTCATTAGATTTAACTCCATCAATTGAAACTACAATATTTTTAACCGAAATAGACATTTTGCCAACTTTTGAATTATAAGTTTAGAGTTTTCAATACTTCATTGTCTTGATTTTCACTATATATGAAATAATCAACCACCGTATGAGCCACCCCATTCATTAAAGTGAACTACACTATCAAGTGATCCCACACGAATTACTTCGGCACTGATTGTAATAGTGGTGTACATTAATTTGCTATCATGGTCATTAAAGAAATCTCTCAATCTCACACAATAAGCATTCATAAATTCAACACTTTTATAGCTGATTTTATTTTCGTGGGAATATATGCGAAAACGGAAAATGCCGGATTTAACCTCGGTTTTACTCATCATCCAACGATAGAAAAACAAATCATCATCACTTGTTGCCGGCATAACAAAAGTTATTTGCCCACCCATTGTGCGTGATGTCGGTTTTCCGGTTTCATCTACAGTTTGAACAAATTCATATTCACACTCTACGATGCCATAGGTTTTTCCTCCGATTTTTAGATTCCCTTGTAGTGCCATATTTATTAGGATTAAAGCTTGGAGACTACCAAATGTAATCTCCAAGCATAAGTTTAAAAATTATTCAATTAGTTGTCAATAGTCCAACGGTTATTGTGACGAGCATTACCTACTTGAATTTCTTTGCAAGTGATGGTAAACTCTTCAAATTGTTGCATTTCATTTTTATCATCGTATGTTTCAGCATACTCAACCATGTAACCTTCTTTGAATGATAGATGTTTCATTTCACCACCTTGACGGTTTGGATATGAAATTGTGCCACTTTTGCTCATATAAGTGTCGCACATCCATTCAAGAAGGTCTGTTTTACCATCATCATGTGATTTAACTTTGAAATAGATTTTGCCACCACGAGTTGTTCCTGTTGGTTGACCTTCAACATCAGTTTGTTGATTCAATTCGTAACGTACATACATTACTTCGCGTTCCGCAATACCATCAGCGTTAAGCGTTACTGTTCTTGTTGCCATAATAAATTAAAAATTAAAAGTTAAAAAATTAAGTGATTTATGTTATTGAACATTTTGATCCCATTCAACACCGGCAGTTCCGTTATGTCCGGAGAGTTCAATCAAGAAATTCTTTGCTGCAAAAAATGGTTTTAATTCAACCTTAATGTTAATATCTTTAGTTTTTGGATCTTGTTCGATTCCTTTGAGATTATAATTTTCAATCAATTTGCCGGGACCTTTATAATCGCTCAAGAAATCATGAATAGCTTGAGTTAATTCTTGTTTTACTTGAGAGTTCCAGTTTGTAAATGCTTCATCATTGAAGAAGTTTTGGAACACCTTGCCAATCCAGTCAAACACACGAACGATTGGATATTCTTGGAGACCTTGAGTCGCTCCATTATATAATGAGCGGTTTGAGAATGCCATTGTGCGACCATCTTCTTCAACCATTGGGATTACACCTTGGTCAATAAGTGATGCGATTTCTGATTTACGCAAATCCAAACGTGCACCCATTGCATTTCCCAATGTGCCATGTTTTTTACCTGCAGCTCCTTGTGCTATCACAAGTTCTTCAGTATTTGACATTCTGCCAGCTAATGCAGCCGATGCCGGGATATAAACATCATCATCTTCATCAGCTAATTCAGATTTTTTTCTACCTAAAATGTAGTTACAAGTCATAATGATATTACCAAGATATGCTTCTTGTCCTTGAAGATTTGCATCTTCCAATTCTTCTTTTAGCATTTCAAAGTTCAAGCTGTCTTTGAAGTCGGTAACCATCATAACTTTGTTACGGAATGCTGTTTGAGCCCACATTCTCACGGTATTGGCATCACCTAAATAACCGGGGACAACAAGCATACTATAGTTATTCTTTAGGCTTAGACGGTCATAATATTTTTCCAACTCATCTCGTACGGCTAATGTATCTTCAGAGTCATGAGATTCTAATTCTTCTTTATTAACATTCATCAATGTGATGCAGTCAATCTTACCTTGACCTGCATTTGCAAAGAATGAATCAAGTGCACGATATGTAACTTCAAGATTCTTAACCTCTTCGTGAATGTTAAATAAATTGTTTTTTAAGTTTTCTTTAGCTTTTTCGCAATCTTCTTTACATGCGTCAATAATTTCCATTGGATCCTCGCCACCCTTTTCCAAGATGTCAATCCACAATGAAAGTTCTTCTTTTAACTTTTTGCGAGAATCTGCGTAAGCCGAATCAGATAAGAATATGTTTTTTACCGCTTTTTTGCGTGGATCCATATTCTCTACCCCCTTGATGAGACCTTTAAGAATTTGGAATCCACCAAATTTACTTAAACCACTAATACTACCTTGTAATAATTCAGCAGGATTTTCGACTTTGCCTCTCTCTTTTAATTCTAATGATTCAGAGGCTGCTATTTTTTGTTCTTCTGTTGCCATAATATTCTATTTTTATAGTATTTAGCAATTATTCAGCAGCTTCAAGCTCTGAAAGCAATGCCAATAAAGCGTTTTTAAGATTATCTTTTGATTCACTATCTTTGAGAGTACTTCGCAATGTTTTATTCTTTTCCAATTGACGTATAACTGAATTATACACATCAATTTTTGATTTATTGCTACTTAAAAGTTTGCTTTGAGCAATTAATTGTTCATCTTCAAAATCTTTGATGCTTTTGAATGAAAAATCTTCATAAACAGCACCACCTTCTTCGGTTTCAAGTGCAATACCTTCTTTTGATGGTTGATAATGTTCAAAAACCTCTTTCATACTTTTTGCCTTAAATCCTTCTCGGTCTTCATCAGAATTTGGTGCGTCATCGGTAAATTGATCGGCATATAGAGTTCTATTTTGTGGAAACTCGATAATGCCATCTTGAGCATCTACGTCCAAAACCTTGGTAATTACAGTTTTTCTTGCCATAATTGTGTTTTTATTAGTTAATGAATTATTATTTTCTTTGTTGCATGCTTCTTTGGCTGATTTTCCAAAGATTTTTTTGATTATATCAAAAAATCCCATTATGCATCTTTATCATTGGAAATTTCCCAATTGATTGATTTATTTTCTTCATCATATTTCATAATTACTTTATCGCCCGGCTCAATATCGCCCGAAATGATAAGTTTTGATAGTGGACGACGAATTTCTTTACGTATAATGCCAAGTATTGGGCGAGCTCCATAATGTGCATTAAATCCAACTTTTGTTACATACTTACGTGCCGATTCGTCAATCTCAAATTCTATATTTTGTTCATTAAGCGTTTTCAATAGATTTTTAATATGTATATCAAAAATCTTATCAATCATTTCTTCAGTAATTGGCGAGAATGGAACAATCTCGGTCAAACGAGCCAAAAATTCAGGTCGGAATTGACCTTGCATAACCTCCAACATTTGGTCGTGAGTTGGCACCTTATTTTCAGCAAATGAATTAAATATATAATCACTGCCAATATTTGATGTGAATATAATAAGGGCATTAGAAAAATCTCCTACACGACCCAATCGATCATGTAATTTACCTTCATCTAATATTTGTAAGAACAAATCAAATACTGAACGGTGAGCTTTTTCAATTTCATCAAACAATACTACTGAATATGGTTTTTGACGAATTTGATTTACCAATAATCCGCCCTCTTCATAACCAACATATCCCGGAGGTGCTCCATATAATAGTGCAACCGAATGTTCTTCTTTATATTCCGACATGTCAAACCTCAAGATGCTCGTTTCGTCATTAAATAAGAAATCGGCCAATGATTTTGCAAGTTCGGTTTTCCCTGTTCCAGTTGGACCTAAAAAGAAGAAAGACCCCATTGGTTGACCTTTTTTATTAAGCCCTGACCGTGATTCATATATTGCGTCAAGAATACTCTTTATCGCATGGTTTTGACCAACAACTCGCTTATGAAGTATATCTTCGGCATTCGACAATTTTTCGCGTTCTTCTGATTGAATATTGCCCATTGGGATTCCGGTCATCTTTGATACGACATCACGAATCGTATTTTTTTGCAACTGTTCGATTTTCGTGCTTTGATCGTTATCACTTTCAATTTCTCTCAACTCGTTTTCTATTTTAACTGATGCCATAGAACGGTCGAGCAAATCAATCGCAGAAGATGGAAGATTTCGCTCCGACATATATCGTTTCGCCAATCGAACAATCTCAGATGGCACATCTTCTTCTACAGGAATATTATGAAACTCTTCATAAGCCTCACATTTACTTTTAAGAATTTCAATCGCTAATTCCTCTGAAGGCTCATCTATCGTAATTTTCTCAAAATAAGCAATTAACTCTTTATCATTCTCAATGTCCTTAGTATAACCATCTACTGTTGTTGTACAAATAACTTGTATCTGATTCTTTGACAATAGTTTCTTTAATATTGGCAGAATCCCATTTAATACAGATTGTTTATCCTCAACTCGATGGAAATTTTCAATTACCAAAACAGGCTGTGAATCATTGAGAATATTTTTTACAACGTCCTTAAATCGATCCTCTATCTCGCCTTTATAACTTACCCCTTGACTCAATGATATTAAATCAAGTTCATAAAGTTTTAGATTAGACAATGATTGTGGAATTTTTGCATCTCGGATTAATTGAAGAAGAGCTTCAATGAGACTAGTTTTTCCGACACCTGACTCTCCAACTATTAGAATATTTGCTCTATCTTTTCTTGCCAAAACTTCAATAACTGAACGTTTTTCGGCATCAAAACCTATAATTGCAGAATCAGTCAATTCATCTAATAATGGATAATAATATTCATTTGAAGGTTCAAATGAAGCTGAAGAACTTTTTCCTATTTCATTTGGGGTATTTTTAACAGCCAAGCCGGTATCAATTGTGCTCAACACTTTATCAGCTTTCAATGGCATTGTCTTCAACTGCTCAAAAGAATATGCAATACCTGGTGTTAGAAGTGCAGCTAATATACATGCCGGAGTAATTTCTTCTAAACCATATTTTTCAGCTATATTAATTGCTTCTTTTACTACCGCCTTTGTTTCATATGAAAGTTCAGTCCCTTTCATCTTGTATGGCGATTTATCACATTGTTGAATTCGCATATCTGCCCAATCCACCAAATAATAATAGTCTGAATTTAATGTATCTTCTATAAAAGAAAACAATCCGACACTTTTGTGTAACAAGCCTCGCAAAATATGAGCAGGCTCGATTTGAGGACAACTATTATCATTTGCGTATGATTGTGCTATATGCAACAAATCAAAAGACAAATTTGCTAATCGTTCAATGTATTTATCCATATTTTAATTATTAATTTCTTATTTTCTCGATATCACATTTCAATACACTTACACATGCATATCCTATACATTCTAATCGTATAGCAACCACCGGTTTGTCATCTTTAACCAAACTTAAATACCCCTCTAATCCTTTTAATGGACCTCTGCTGATTCTTACGGTCTCTCCTACCTCATAGGATTCGTCGTTAAGCTCAACCCTTGAATCTGCATAATTGAGCATAAATTTTAATTGTTCAATCTGTTCTGGTGGAATAACTGCCGACGCTCTTTGTCCCGGGTAAGTCAATACTTTATATATATAGGAATATGTTCTTAATTGTTTCTCTGTCTTTTCATCAATATTTACAAATACAACCATTGGAATAACTACTCTATCAATGACTTTCTTTCGATCACTCCATTGATGTATTTCCCTCTGCGTAGGAATATAATTTTCAATATTGAGCCTATTTAATTTTTCACCTACCTTTTTTTCAGTACACATTTGAACAAGTACGGCAATCCAACGTTTTGGGTACGCTTCGCGGTCGGTTGTCCCATCGTCAACCGAAATACATCCGTCAAATTCATTGCTATTCGCCATAATTAATCCATTGCAAATAGATAATGAGTTAAGCTAAGTTCTATAAAAGAACTCAATTCAAAGGCAAAGATATAAAAAAAGTATAAATTAAATATATGATTTAATGAAATATTTCAACCAGTTAATGTCATTTAATGTGATTTTATTATCTTTTTTTTACTTAAAAGTTTTATTAAATCAATTAAAACAAACAGCACTTATACTTATTTAGTTTCAAAAAAGAGAAGCTAAATTTCGTATATATTGGAATATTAAACAATTAAGCAATTCTTAAGAGTTCTTTTATAGAACTCTTAAGATATACTATTAATAATCCTTTTATTTGCCTGATCTATTACCGAATTTTCTAACATTGTTAAATAAATTTGCGTCGTTTGCTCTGAAGCATGCCCCATTCCTGCACTGATAACTGATATTGGCACATTATGATTCCGTGCGACCGTTGCCCAACTATGGCGAGAAGTATATGATGTTAATTTGCTTTCACTACCTACTATCTCTGACAGGTTTCTCAGCCATCTATTATAAGTATTCAATGCCATGTGGTATTGATTATAAGCAACAACCTCATCTGCAGAGGTTATTATAGGAAAAACATATAGAGTATTTGATGTTGCATATCGATCTATTATACGCTGGATACTTGGTTCTATTTTTATTGTCAACAATTTTCCTGTTTTACGACGTGCATAACAAATATTACCATTTTGAATATTTGATTTTTTCAAAAAAGCAATATCCACAAATGCCATTCCTCGTGTGCAATAACTAAATATAAATAAATCTCGGGCAAATGCGATTGGGGAACCTATTGGTAAATCTATTTTGTGTATTTTTATAATTGTAGCCTCTGATACTGCTCGTTTTCGTGTATTATCAACACCGGTATAAACTTCCTTAAACGGATATTTTTGAGTTATCAAATGTTGATTTACTGCTTTGTTATAAACTGCTCGTAATATACGCATATAAAACGATATTGAATTTCTCACCAATCCTCGTTGTATCAGAAATGCGTTATATTCAATTATTATTTGCTCTGAGATTTCTGAAAGTGGTATTTTTTTGTCTCCCAAAAATTGAGAAAAACTATGTATCACTTTTTCATAAGCTAATGCAGTTCCCAGCCTATTCATTGTTCTTAAAATATCTATTTGTGCTGATATATAATCTATCAATAATAGTTTTGGGGTGGAAAAACGATCAACAATGTCTAATACCGAATATTCTGCCCCCTTTTCGTCAAAATCATCTATTATTCTCCAAATATTCAATATATCCTCAGTTACCCTCTGTTGAATAGTCAAAAAATTAGGAGTCCCTATTTTTACCATCTCAGCATTAGAATCCCAATCTTCGGGGAAAACATGCAAATTTGTTGTAATATGCCGAATTTTTCTATTGTGTGAAATTTGATAATAAATAACACCGGTTTTACCTTCTACTTTTGAAAATCGTAATTTAACTTTTACTGTAGCCATAATTTGAAAATTAATTTTGTTAATACGATTATATAAACGACGAAATGCTTTTTTACTTAATATTAATAAAACAGATCTATTACCTTATTTGCAACAAGTGGATATTGCAAATAAAGTATTGAGAAGTGTAATTTCATAGAATTTTTCTCGTTAATAGTAATATGGCAAAAAATCAATCTATAAGCATTTTTCAACGGCCGGTGTGGGTGGTGGTGTTCGCTCTCACTGCGGCTATTGCATGGGGGTGGGCGTACCCTTTAATCAAACTCGGATTTTGCGAATGGGGTATCACGCAAGATATGACCGGTAGCAAAATGCTGTTTGCCGGAGTTCGTTTTGCCATTTCGGGGTTAATAATCCTTGCCATTGGCAGAAGTTCTCACAAAAGTTTCAAAATGGCAGCCTCTTGGGATTGGCTTTATCTCATCGCATTTGCCCTACTCAACACCACCCTGCACTACACTTTCTTCTACATCGGTTTGTCGCACAGCGAAGGAGCAAGAGCAGCTATCCTCAACTCATTAGGCACTTTCTTGCTCGTGCTGTTGGCGTGCATGGTATTCAAAAGCGATCAACTCACGCCAAGTAAAATCATAGGGTGTGTAATAGGATTTACCGGCATTCTCACACTAAACATAAGTGGAGGAGATAGTGGTCAATTTACACTCATGGGCGATGGAATGATTATCCTCAACGCTCTTTGCTCGGCTTTTGCCGGATTGATGACTCGTGGATTAGGCCGACGGGTGGATATATTTGTAGGCACCGGCTATAGCCTTGCCATAGGTGGATTATTGCTCATCATTCCCGGGCTCGCATTAGGAGGCACCCTACCCCTCATCACCACTCAAGGGCTGATAATCTTGGGGCTACTCATTGCAATATCCACACTTGGATTTGCACTATATAACAAACTATTGAGTTGCAACCCTGTGGGCAAAGTGGCGATATTCAACTCTCTGATTCCCATTGTAGGTGCAATAACCTCATGCCTATGCCTCGGCGAGCCATTTTACCCGGAATACCTCATCGCCGCCCTCCTTGCCACCACCGGCATTTATGTGATAAATGAGGGAAAGAAGTGATTATGGATCTACAACTTTTACATTTTGCACTTTAAGTTTTATTTGAAATAGAAAATCAAATTATAATTTTATAAACATCTAAATTTTAGTAATTATGAACTTAAAAAATCTAATTTTGGCAATTGCTTTTCTTATTGCCACTGTAGTAGTCTCAATTACAAATACAGATTGTATTTGTTGTCGTGAATATCCTCATTTTTTGACTTGTTTCTTTGGGATAACTATGATTGTAATAATTATTGCTGACTGGGGTTCTTCATTATTAAAACGCTGCAAGCAAGCTAAAGCACAAAAAGAAAAAGAGATTACAGAACTTAAACAAGCCCACAAAATAGCTATCATTGAATTGGAGAGAAAGATAGAAAGTGTAAACAAACACCTGGAGAACTTAAAACAGCAGTTATCCTCTTATGATCACACAAAATATGATGACTTAGAAGGTTTTTTCGAATGGTATAAACTAAAAGTACTTGCTGATAAAGATTACATATCTAAATCTTTTAGTGACGCATTAAAAGATTACGAAGACTTTAAGAAAAAGTTGAAATAAGGCTTAAATATTTGGCAATTAATAATAAATTGCATTATATTTGTATATGATTAATCAAATCGATAACCCTAACTAATAAAACTATTGAAATTATGGAACAAAGTGAAAAAAGTTGGTTAACCACTGTGCTATTATGTTTCTTCTTAGGTGGTTTAGGAATACACAGTTTTTATGCAGGCAAAACAGTTAATGGTATTATTCAATTATTGACATGTGGAGGTTGTGGAGTTTGGACTTTGATTGACTTCATTATGCTTCTAACTAAAAAATACACCGATGGTGAAGGTAAAATAATCAGCGAATAATACTTCAATCGTGAAAAATAAAAAAAGTGGCAAATTAGTCAACTATCTTTTGTGGTTACTAATAATTGCCACTTTTCTTTTGTTCCTAAATTATATCGTTTTTGACTCATTCTATTTTAAGTGTATATTTCGCACATTAACCGGTTTTGATTGCCCCACATGTGGCATGCAACGATCAATAATAGCTCTATTTTCTGGGGAAATTAATAAAGCATTTTGGCATAACCCTTATCTAACACTAATGCTGCCTTATTTCGCAACATTAATTCTCACTTCTTTCTTAAATTGGGATATTGTCCAAAATGCAAAAAAGATATTATCTCACCCAATAACAATTGCAACACTTGTGATTTTGATGATAGCTTGGTGGGTGATTCGCAATCTTTCTTTTTGGAAAGAATTTACCGAAACACAAATAACGAGCATGTAATGGGATTACAAGCTCGTTATTTTTATATTGATAGTAATATTTATTCGACGCCTCTTTAATTCTAATACACTTCAGAGTGTTGATTTGCAATATTTTGACTGATTTTAGTGGCAATTTCAGTCATTTCTTCAACCGACAACGAAGCTTTTTCTTTGAAAAAATTCATGTCGGCTTCCTCGTTAATAGGAATTAGATGAATGTGAGTATGAGGCACTTCCATGCCCATTACTGCTACCCCCACACGTTTGCATGGCAATGCTTGTTTAATAGCTTCAGCTACACGTTTTGCAAACAATTGCAATGCGAGGTAGTCATCATCATTCAAATCAAAGATATAATCCACTTCTTGTTTTGGGATTACAAGCACATGACCGGCAGCAACTGGATTGATGTCGAGAAATGCAAAATGTTTTTCGTCTTCGGCAACTTTGTAGCTTGGAATCTCTCCTGCTACAATTCTACTAAAAATAGTTGGCATTGTGATAATAGGTTTTAATGGTTAATATAATTAGAATGAAATCTCAACAATCTCAAATTTCATCAAGCCTGAAGGAACTTTAATTTCAACCACATCACCAAGTTTATGTCCGAGCAAACCTTGAGCAATGGGAGTGCTTGATGCAATTTTCTTTTCTTTAAGATTAGCTTCGCTATCGGCAACGATAGTATATTCCATTTCCATGTTGTTTACAAGGTTTTTGATTTTCACCTTGTTCATGATTTGAATCTCATCAGTGTTGAGTTTGCTTTCATCGATGATACGAGCGTTAGCCACAAGGTCTTTGAGTTGAGCGATTTTCATCTCCAACAAGCCTTGAGCTTCTTTAGCTGCGTCATACTCTGCATTTTCCGAAAGGTCGCCTTTATCTCTTGCTTCGGCGATTGCACGTGAAACTTCAGGGCGTTTAACCGATTCGAGATATGCAATTTCTTCCATTTTTCGTTTATAACCTTCTTTGGTCATATAAGTGATTGCCATAGTGGTATAGTTTTTTTATGAAGTAAAAAAATAAAGAATCTCACTTTACCGGTGAGACCCCTTTGTTGTCCATTAATGTTATTTTGTACTGCAAAGGTAGTCATAATTATTCAATAATACAATTTTAAGAGGCATTTTGTTGTCTAAAAAAGAGGTATTTAACTAATTATATGAATTTTGTAGCAAAAATATGCCAATGGTCATCAAAATAATCTATGATATGATTGCGATTAAAGGGATATTTTAGTAATTTCGTATTAGGAATAATATCAATCGCATTATTAACGTTGGCACGTATATAAAAAGTAACAAAATCGATATGACAAAAAGAATGCAATGGGAAAAGCTCATCAGCGATAAACGATTTGGGTTGGAACAATATCACAATCCCACTCCCGGGGCAAGAAGTGATTTTCAACGCGACTATGATCGATTGGTATTCTCGTCACCATTTCGCCGATTGCAAAATAAAACACAGGTATTCCCCTTGCCAGGGAGCATATTTGTTCACAATCGATTAACTCATAGTATGGAGGTGTCTTGCGTGGGACGTTCATTGGCAAATGAGGTCAGCAATGCGTTGCAAATAAATTATAAATCTGAGCCCTGGTGTAATAAGTTAAATGACCTGGGCGATATTGTCGCTGCTGCTTGTCTCGCTCACGATTTGGGAAATCCTCCATTTGGGCATTCGGGCGAAAAGGCCATATCGACATTTTTTTCCGAAGGGGAAGGCGTAGGATTGCAAAAAGAGCTATCAAAGGAAGAATGGAACGATTTGATACACTTTGAGGGAAATGCCAACTCTTTGCGATTGCTCATACACCAATTTGAGGGACGTCGTCCCGGTGGTTTTGCCATGACTTATTCTATGCTTGCATCGATCGTAAAATATCCCTACGAGTCAACGTTGGCAGGCAATGCCAATAAATTTGGGTTTTTCATATCGGAAAAAAACGATTTTGAACGCATAGCCAATGAATTGGGAATACTGCCTCGATATGGTTCAAATGGAGAGGTGGCATTCGTGCGACATCCATTAGTGTATATCGTTGAAGCTGCCGACGATATTTGCTATGAAGTGATGGACATTGAAGATGCACATAAACTCAAAATCCTCACTACCGAAGAAGTTACCAACTTATTAATGGGATTCTTTGAAGATAAACGCCGTCAGCACATGATAGAAGTAATGAAAAACGTTGCCGACCCTAATGAAAAAGTATCCTATATGCGTTCATGTGTTATCGGGCGATTGGTTAGTCGCTGTGCCGAGGCATTTGTTGCACACGAAGATGAAATATTGGAAGGTCGTTTCAATGGGTCGTTAATTGATCATATCCCAAGTCTTGAACGTGAAGGTTACAATCGTTGCAACGAAATGTCGTGGGCTAAAATTTACAAAGCCGGTGATGTTGTTGACATTGAGCTTGCCGGGAACCAGATTATCACGTATCTATTGGGAAAATTTATCTATGCCGTAACCAATCCACAGCTTAATTACTCAAAACTATTATTATCAAAAGTTCCACAACAATACGACATTAATGCCCCCACACTATATGGTCGCATTCAAGGTGTCATTGACCATGTTTCGGGAATGACCGACGTATATGCTCTCGATTTATATCGCAAGCTCAATGGCATGAGCCTACCGGCTGTTTAATTCTTGATTTTCTTCTAATAAGATGTTTATATGTGTAGGGCAAGGCAATTAATGCTATTATAGCCGGAATCCACCACCCCATATAAATATATCCCAGTGTGCTTACTGTTGCCGAAACAACAACGAGCAATATCAATCGTATCATTCCATTGCCCAACGACAATCCGTAGCGATAACGATACACAACCCATACATCAATGGTATATATCACATACCACACCAGATAAGCCACTCCCAGTCCTTCCAACCCCCAATATTTATATGCACCAATATTGAGAAGAATACAACTTATGGCACTTAATGTTTCGGTCAACAAATATATCTTACCATCTCCACGTGCCAATATCACAAATGCGATACACCATGAAATAGCCCGGAATATTGTTCCTACTATTGCCCACACTATAAATGGCACAACAACCAAAAATTCCGACGAATAAAGTGTTGTTACTATTATTTCTCCCAATGCAACAAATATAGCTATCACAGGAAATAAAATCCATAGAGCTATTGACATTTCATGCGACACAAACGTCGATGTACGACGTTTCGATACTCCTACTTGAGATAATCGAGGATAATACTCCATTGCGATTGCCGTAAATATCAATCCTACATATTTATTCACTAAAGTAAATCCCGCCTGATAATGCCCTACAACTTCAGTGTCACCAACGTGATTGAGATACGACATAAATAAATATGATGCAAGATTGGTTACAATAGCCGACACAGTGAGATATATGCCGAGAATCATAAACCCCCTACCTCTTTCGACAGTTTCTTTTATTGTAACACTTGGCGAAGGCTTTGCAACTGAGACTCTTTGCAACAAAACCGCAATCGTAGTAGCCAATGAAAACACCACCAATGCCGGCAACACACTATCGATTCCCCAATAATAAAACATGGGAATAGAAATAACAACACCCACTACTACCCCACTCACCGATGCTCGTGCCAATCGGCGTAATTGTTGTGTGCCTTGCAACACCGCCAGCTCCCCATTCTGCACCGACGACAGCAATATTATAATAGCAATAATCATAAATGCTACCGTGTGATTCCCATCGCCAAAAGTAAATTCGCTCAAAAGTGGAGATATAAGAACTGTTACAAGCAAACCTATCAAACCTAATATCCACGCCCAGCGTCGCACCACTACTACGGTTCGCGATGTTTCGGTTTCTGTCGCAGATGCAATATCTCGCACTGCACTATTTCTCATTCCGAGGTTAAATATCACGCTCAACAATTCTATTGCCGAATTATACAAGCCAAACAATCCCACTCCGGCTGCTCCAATCCAAATGGCAATCAACTTTGTGCGTAGAATTGAGCAAATGATGTTAATCATCTGCACTCCTCCAAAAATTCCGAGAGCTTTTAATGCTCCTTGAGTGAGATTGCTACGTGAGAGTTTTGCCATTTAGTTTTATCTTAACCAATGTTGAGGATTAAGTTTTTCGGTTTCTTTTCTCAGCTCAAAGTGAAGTATGCGACGATTGTCGTCATCAGGATCGGCATATACGCTACCAATCTTTTGCTTTGCTTTAACCTCATCGCCAGGTCTAACGTTAAGCGATGAGATATTACCATAAACAGTGATATACTCGCCATGACGCACCATCACAATTGTATTAAAACCCGGTTGCTGGAAAATCGCCGAAACAACTCCATCAAACACTGCTCGTGCCTCATTATTTGATAATAATTCTATATCGATGCCATTGTTATTTATCTCTACATATTGCAATTGAGGGTGCTTGTGGCGACCAAATTTCCCCACTATATTATAGCTGCCTCCAACCGGAAATGGTAATCTTCCTTTATTTTCCTCAAATTTACCCGATAAGGCAATTAAAGCATCAGTTTCAACATCGATAGCCGGCTTCGACTCTTGTTTCTTAGCCATATCCTTTTCACTTTCTTGAGGTGGTGTTTCGGTTTTACCTTTATTTTGCTCGGCTTCTTTCTTACGTTTTTCGGCAAGAGCTCGTTCTTGTTCTTTTTTGCGACGCTCTTCCTCTTTGCGTTTCTTTTCGGCTTCGGCACGACGACGTTTTTCCTCGGCCTGTTGTTTTGCGATTAATTTGTTGAGTTGGTCGTCAAGTTGCTTAGCTTCCTTTTGCTTCGCTTTCATATAAGCCTCCAGACTGCTCCGTTCTTTTTTCAAATCGGCAACCACTTGCGATTGCTTTGCCTCGTTCTGCCTCAACGATTGTTGGGCAACCATAATTTTCTTCAACGACTCAGTGCGTGCTGTTTGCAATTCGGTAAAACCTGTTTTCACCTCATTAATCGCAACAATAGCACTTTTTATCTCATCATTTTTAGCATTTTGCCACGATGAAAATTGTTGCAAATAACGCACTCGGCGATAAGCATCGGCAAATGACTTTGACGAGAACAAAAACGCCAATCTACTCGTTGAATGTCGTGAGGCTCGCACCGAACGTAACACATCTTTATAATTATTGCGAAGCACTTTCAATTTACATTCCAAGATATTAATCGAATCGTTTAGCTTCACTATCGACGTATCAATTGAATCGATTGAAACTTTTAAGTCGCTGAGTTCTTGAGAGTTTTTACTAATTTCAGCCGACAATTTCTCCAATAAATTAAGTTGTGCTCGTGTTTTTTTCTTGTTTGAATCAATCTTGCGAGCCGTTTCCTTAATCTCTTTTTTGGTGCGTTGCTGTTCTTGTTTTATGCTACGTTGTGATTTATCGGCGAAAACTGCTCCCACCGACAGACACATCAATAATATGATTAACAGACGTTTCATTAATCAATTACATTGCTTTTAACAAATCCGACGCCGAAATGCGTTTATACCCCTTAGGCGTCTTCCATTTTGCTGTTGCTCCGGTATTCCATTTCGCTCCGCTAAGATTCCATCGCAAATCGGCATCGATGGGCATATTTTTCAACGTCGTTGAAAGATTAATTCCTTTCGACACATATCCGGCAACTGTATTGACAGGTGGATTTTGATATTTACATTCCACCGGTTTCTTTCCTTCAATATCAACCTTTGTCATTGCCAACGCATTTGAGCTGAGGTCAAAGAAAAACGAATAAATCACATTCTTAAGATTTTGGTTGGGGATTACCGACCATAACTCAGTTGTTGAATTAAGTGTCAACTTCTTTTTCATATCACTCGACAACGTTCCTTTTCCCAACATAAATGCACGTCCCAACAACAAGTCTTGAATATTTCCAATCGTAACCGGATAATTCGCAAGAAGTTGGGAGGTTTCTTCGGCAACATATATTTTATTTAGCTTATAAGAGGCAAAAATCGAATCAGGAGTAATATAAATGTTTGCAGCCTCAAAGCCCAACACTCTGATTGAAATATACACACACTCATCTTTTACCATTGTAGCACGCCCCGACACAGAAAACTCTTTGGGCTGGTGTAACGACAAATCTACCGGCATCACAACATCGTGCCAATCTTTATATGACGATATCGCACTATCAAAGCGTTGCGACAACATGTTCGCACCCTCTTTGCCAAGGTCGCCTATTTCGGTAGATGTTGACGACATTGCGTTTTTTGACGATTTACAGCCCACCATCATCAACATCAAGCACACACTCAATATTCCTAAAACTTTTCTCATCGCATAGATTAGTTTATTCGTAGAAGTAAGTTTTATGTTTAACTTTTTTCTTCAGTAGCTCATTCTCAGGCTCAAGTTTCAGAGCTTCTTTCCAATATTCAAGAGCCTTTTGTGGGTCGCCACTCATGAAATATATATCTCCGGCATGGTGATTCAACTCCGCCGACGGTTTTTCGCTATATTTTAGAGCAGTCTCGATATACTTGCGTGCCATGTCATAATTTTTCTTCTTGAAGAAAATCCAAGCATAAGTATCGAGCGAATTTACATTCTCCGGTTCAGCAACAACCGTGCGAGCACTCATGCGTTCAGCTCGATCTAAATCAATCCCTTTTTCCGACAAATAATAGGCATAATTATTAAGAGCCAACATATTGTCGGGATTCACTTCAATAGCTTTGCCATAATACACAAACGCACTATCGCTCATGGCATTTTTGTAGTAGCTATCAGCCATTGAGCATAAAATATCTGATTTCAATTCATGATTATAATCCGATAATGGAAGGGCTTTATAAAAACACTCCATCGCCTTTTCCGGTTCTTCGATCACCGAATATATCAACCCTGATTGATAGATAAGCATTGGCGATTGGGGGAAATAATGCAACGCTCGTTCAATAGCATCAACTTTGAGTTTTCGATTGTCAGTGTTGGCACTCAACGCAATTAACTGCGACCACACTTGTTCGCTCGATGGGTCGATGTCGAGAGCATACGACAACTGCTCAGCCGCACGTGGGAAATCCTTTATGGTAGCCAAATAAGCACCATAAAGCTCATGTATTTTATATTGATGAGGGTGCTGTTCTTGAAGCACCATCAACAGCTCTTCAATACGTGTCTGCTGTGTAGAATCGGAATATAACGCACGTATATAGCCGGTTAACAATTGTAATTTTGCTTCAAGGTCAAGTTCATCGTGCTTCAACACATTAAAAACAGCCTGGTCGTATGCAACACTATCCCCTATCTCTTTATAGAAATTGGCACGTTCAAAAAATGCTTTTCCATTCGACGGGTCGAGAGTGCATGCCTTATTGAGATACTCTAATGCTTTCTCATCATCGCCAAGGTAATTATATATCTCTCCGGCAAAAACATTGAAATCAGAGTTGTTTGGCGACGATTCAAGCAACAATGTCAACTCTCTGACAATATTGGCAGTATCTTTGATTGCCGAATAAGCCCTGATTTTTCGCGATGTGATACCTGCATCTTTTCCCTCGGCAACCTCTATACGATTATACGTGGCAACTGCTTTTGCTATTTCTGCCGAATCAATCGATGCTGAAAGAGCATCGGCATAACGCAACGTAATGTCAACATTTTCGGTAAAAATAGAATCAAGCACTCTCCACACTCTCACCGACTCATCACGCCAACCGATTTTATCGGTTATCATACCATATTTTATGCTCGAATAATAATCCTCGGGGTGAGAGTCGAAATGCCTCCGCGATAGAGCATGAGCCTTAAAAAATTCGACAGAATCGTTTTGATTCAAAATCATATCCATCATACCCTTTTCAAACCCTACACTTGTATCGGTTGTGTCGAGTTCATAGGCACGATTCAACAGTGAATAATAACTACCCACATTATCCTGCTCATAATGTTTGGTCGCTTCAAGGAATATATATGCAGCTTTGCGTTTATCCACATCTTTATCCCAATTAGTAGCTCCACAAACATCGATTGTCATTGTTACTGCAATGACAACCAATAGAAAACGAAATATATTATTTAACAACTTTTTCACTATCGTTTTTACCCCTCCCTACGATGCGGCACACCCCTACTAATTTACACCGGTATGCCCAAAGCCACCGGCACCACGTTCTGAATCGTCAAGCGATTCCACTTCGCACCAGTTTACCGATGAATAGTTGGTTACAACCATTTGGCAAATGCGTTCGCCATGATTAACAACAAATGGTTCGTTTGATAAGTTTATCAAAATCACGCCTATTTCACCGCGATAATCGGCATCAATGGTTCCCGGAGTATTCACAAGTGAAATGCCATATTTGATTGCCAACCCACTGCGAGGACGTATTTGGCACTCATAGCCTTGAGGCAATTGAATATAAATTCCGGTAGGAATCAACGCACGTTCAAGAGGTTTAAGAGTGATAGGCTCTGATAGGTTGGCTCGCAAATCCATTCCTGCCGATGATGGTGTGCTATATGATGGAAGTGGATTTGATGAACGATTTATGATTTTGACTTTTACTGTATCCATTTTGCTTGAAATTTAGGTTTTAGAATATTATGCGAAAATAGCAAAAATAATTCACAATACATAATTCTAATTGTGCATTTTTAACCGGCAATTTACACATAAATCATTTTGTGCGTCATGCCTCCGTCGATAACCATATTCTCACCATTGATAAAATCATTTTCAGGCATGGCAAGAAACACACACATTCTGGCAACATCTTCGGCATTACCCACTCTACGCGATGGGTGTTGAAGATGGTCGGCATCGGTCAATGCAGGATATTCAGCATTTTCAATCCACCCCGGCGAAATGCAATTGACCGTAATACCAAGTGGTGCCAACGACATCATAAGCGAATGCGTCAATGAGGCAACTCCACCCTTCGATGCCGCATATCCTTCAGTCCCGGCTTCACTTTGCAAATAGCGAGTAGAACAAATATTGATAATGCGACCATAGGTAGCTACACCCACATTCTTAGTGCGATGAATTGCCAATCGCCGTGATGTTACAAATACCGGACGAAGATTCGTTGCCAACACATTGTCGAAATCCTCGATTTTCGACTCTACAAGAGGCACAAAACCTCCCACCCCAACATTATTGACAATCACATCTATATCACCCCACGCATCAAGCAACCGAGCCAAACACGCTTCCAAAGCATCAACATCACGCACATCTACCGGATAAAACTGAGCCCCGGTAGCTTGAGCCGTTGCATTACCGGCTTTTGTATCGATGTCGCAAAATGCCACTCTACAATCAGCCTTGCGAAATGCCGCAACAATTGCCCTACCTATTCCCGAAGCACCGCCGGTAATAAACACCCTACGTGATGGAAATTTCACATTGATAGTGCCAGGTTTTGACATTGTTGACAAACGTTTTGTTTTTGACCCTACACTCTTTCCCGAGCGATAGTCCTCCATCTTTCGTTCCAAATAATTATCAGCCATAATATGCAAAGATAGTGCAAGCCGAGAGCAAATGCAAATTAAGCTTGCTTAAATTTCTTTGCCGAGGCGAAGCCTATCTAAGACGAAGTCAACGTTGGTGCAAGCCGAGAGCAAATGCAAATTAAGCTTGCTTAAATTTCTTTTGCCGAGGCGAAACCTATCTAAGACGAAGTCAACGTGCGAAGCACATGAAAGCGAAGCGTCTATAATAACCGGGGAGTTGAGCGAAGCGATACCCCCGGAAAGGGAATAATCATCTTCCTCACCAAGCCGTCCGGAGGACGGGAAACAACAAGAACTCTCAACCGCATACATTCAGCAACTGAGCCTAAAAGGAAAGAGTCCGGTGCAATACCGAACTCTTTACCATTAAAATTTTTATTTAAGCATTGATTACTTCTTAACAATCTTCACAGGAGCTTGGTTATTAACTTTCACAAAGTAGAAGCCTGTTGCAAGGTCTTCGATATTTACTATTGTGCGAGTTTCGCCATTTGCCTCGATATTCATCACTTCAACACCCGATTCATTGTAGATCACGATTGAATTGATAGCTTCGGCAGCTTTCACTGTGATTTCGGTAGTAGCAGGAATAGGATAGATTTCCAACGATGATGTATTATCTTCACCTATTACCTCAACTCCGGTTGGTATTAATTCATCGGGACTAGCATTTGCTTCACGATCTTTGTCAATATAAGTGTTTCGGGCTGCATAATGAGCTACAACATAGAATGTCCAGTTGTGCGGCTCATCGGTAATAACAACTTCATCACCGTTTGAAGCTGTAGCCACACCGCTTGAGAGTGATCCTGCCGGTACTCTAAAGTGCCATGTCAACACGCTATTTTGACGAGATTGTCCGGCGATACCAAATGCATCTCCTTCTTTGTGATAATAAGGAGCCTTGCTATTCTCAAAGTCATATGTGCCGGGGATAACGCTTGTGGGGATAACCTTGCCATCAGCATCACGGTCAAGAATAGCTTGTTCAATGCCGTTTACTACCTCCATTCCATTATGCAAATGGAAATCGGTGATGTCAATCATATCTTTCTTATTGTTCACCAACGCTTTTACTGTGTAGTACGAAACAGGTTCGTCACAATCAGGCTTGTCAAAGTTGATTTCCACGCGATAATTATCCACTTGTTTTTGTTCTACAACCCATTGGCCATCTTTCTCAACCCATTCATCGATAGTTTGGTTGGCTTGTTTGAATGCGAAAGCAACAAGATTTTGAACAGGTTCAGCAGGGTAGTCATTGTTGTCAATCGCAAGGTTAAATACCGATTGTTGTGTTGAACCTGTTGCGAATTGATAGTTTACAGCTACACGGGCAGTATAATTATTAAATGCGATAGAGTCGGTTTTAGTATCCATCAATTCGGTAGAGATACTATAAGATGTAACAGGCTTACCTTCGGCATCATATTGCTCAGGAACTTCTGTTTCATAAATTTTCTTACCATTTGGATCTATCAATTGATAAGTATATGACTTAATCCACACACGAGAGTTTTCGGGATTAGCTTCACCAAATCCGCTCGGACGGTTCCAAGTAGAAATACCATTGAAGTGTGTAATTTCGGTTGGGTTGGTAGCATTATCATATACTGTTGCGATGTCTAACGTTGGATAAACTACCGGCAATTGATTGTCGGGCACCAAACGATATTTTGCGAAACGCACACCGGGAACATATTGATAGATATATACACATTCTTCATTTTCACCACTCACACTTTCGTATGTGCCAGTTTCGGCATGGAACCAGTTACCATTGGCGTTTGTGGCAATATTAGTGTTTTGAGTTTCTTGCTTGTATTGAGCAACAGGCATAGGTGGTGAAAGTTTCGAATCGGCAACATCTTCATCAACTGCATCTTTAATTCCTCGAGTTACGATAAAGTCTCCTTGGTTTCTTGAATACATACATGCCGGGGTAATCAAGAATGTTTCACCGTCGTTCACTTCGGTAGTGAGAGGATTGTCAAATGCTACGATTGATGTACCACCTGAGTTGTTGATACGGCTATCAGTATTAAAGATTGCGTGCCATTCATGCTTATGCTCTTCACCTTCATGACCTTCTTCCACTCCATGGATACCAAAGTAACCGTTTGAACGAATCTGAGCCATCCATGCTTCACGACCGGCAATCTTGAATCCATAGTTTTCTGATCCGGTAGCAATAGTATGTGTTTCAGTTTTGCCTGTATATTGATTTTCTTCGGTATAACTGCTTGGGAATTCCATCACTTCATGGCTATCGTAAACACCGTTAACGATTTTCACTTTGAAGATTGTGCGAGTCCATGATGGAGAGAGTAGAAGATATCCACCTTCGGCACTCATTACGTCGCCAGACATGTGATAGTAATCGCTTCGACCTGCTACTTGTCCGTAACTTTTGCCACTGGTAAACACCATATCATCAATAAATTTATCATTATCGAGCCACAATGCTTGTAGGTCAACAATTGTAGGAGTAGTTGAATATGTTCCGTCGTCATTGCGTGTATAAAGAGCCCCTTCAGTTATGCGACGACCAAAGCCATCGTGCAAGCCGGCAACTTGAGTAGGATTGCCATCTGATGGAGTAGTGGCAGCCAATTTGGTGATATTGTTGTTGCGAACAAAGATTGTTCCTTTGTCGTCCATGGCAATACCTAAGTTCTCAAATGCATCGTTGGTAATAATTTTGCCTTTCATGCCTTCTCGCACATCAATTTCATTAGTGGCGTTAAACACAATTACACCTCCTGTTGCATTTGCATCGTCAGATTTCATATCATCACGCACCGAATCGTCAATACCATTGGCTTTGTCTTGGTCTTTTTGACAAAGTGCATCTGAGCGTTCTGCAATATACCAACTGCCATTATAGAATTGTCCTTGACGATAATAGTCGTGATTTGTGAAGTAAGTAGGCATACTACCTAATGCTGGGTTAATGGGCACATTATATACATCTTGAAGAATATAACCTGCCAATGCCCAGTCGCGATAAGAAACTGTTACAGTCTTTCCTTCGCTCATGCGTTTAGCATTGTCGTAGGTGCTGCTATAAACAGCTTCTACTGTATAAACATAATTGTGACTCTCTTCTAATTTAGGCAAGTCATCATCGATAAAGTTTAATTGAGTGATGCCACTTTCAAGCAATATACCATCGCGATATACATTGAATGAGTAATGTTTCGATGCCACCTTAGAGAGTGATGGCATCTTGAAGAAGATTTGTGCGATTGAATAACCATCATAACTACGTGTTTCAGTGATGACAGGAGCCCAAAGCACTGTTTGCACTTCGGTTGTTGTTACGCTCAATCCAAGAGATTCATCTTCGGCAACACCGGCAAAGTAAGGCACCACTAAATAAGTGTGGTTAGCATTTACGTTTTTGTCGGTATATGTGAGTGCAGGAGCAGCTACTGTTGCAATAAGTGCTCCATCTCGATAAACCTTGTAGCTTGTAGGAGTAGCTTCTTCAGGGGCTTCCCATGTCAATACCACATCTTGACGAGTACCCTCATCGGTTGCAACTGTGGTATATTCATAATCAAGTGATTGAATCGCTCCTGTTATGGTATAAACAGGGCTTGAGGTTACGCGATAAACTGTTACACCATGATTAGGAGAATAGCAATATATATCGGCAGTGTTTTCATCTACATTCACGGCACGAACCAATGAGCCATACGCAGAAACTCCGGAAACTGTACTGTTTCCATCGGCAGAAGTTAATCCTTCAAATGGCATGTATGTTGCGTCACCATTTCCTGCAGTGGTCAAGTTCTTAATCTCAATACCAATACTCTTGAGTTCTCCACCATCATTCTTTACGTGGAAAGTGTTTCCATGCAACATAAACATATCGGAATTCATATTGCTCTTGGCAGTTGCACTGATTGACAAGTTCTCAATCATGCTTGAAGTGACTTCCCCTCCACCTTCTGGTAGGGTAATGATTGCACAAGAATTTCCCCAAGAATGGTAATACAATCGACCATCTTCAAGAGGGCGAATCGCAACTTGAGTATTTATGGTGAGAGGGATAGTCCAGGTAGTTACTTCGGTTGGAGTGGGGACTCCTGATTTATTTTCAATCTTTAATCTTTTAATTGAACCTGTACCATTTGGAACAAACCAGATATAGCCAGTCCCACTATATACATCTCCTGTTGCTGCCATAAAGTCAAAACGACCTCCGGGAAGATAATCTCCCGATAAGGTAATTTCCTTTTTACTTGCATTGCTTGTCGCACCTGCCGGATATACCGAGAATTGAGTTGCTGTAGAACCGGGACCGGAACCTGTTTTTGCTATAATATTTCCGGAATCATCATTATCCATCGCATATCCCCATTTATAGCTGGCAAATCCTGTATCAAAGTTGGGCCACGAAGCTGGATTTGAACCTAAACTTTGGCTCACGTATGACATTGTACCATATGATTCAGGTGCTGCAACATACATCATATTATTTGACACTGCAATACTTTTACCTGCCGGAGCAGCTGCTGTTCCTAATGTACCACGCACTTCCCAACGTTTTGAAGTTGTGAATGTATAGCCTGTTGGGGCGAGGGATTTGATATCTTCAGAGAGAGCTGCATCGCCGGCAATGCCACTGTAGATAGGTGTTACCTTAAATGTGTAAGTACCTAATGGCAAATTGCTATATACATAGGACAAATTGGTAGTTTCAACGGCTGTTGACCATGATGAGCCACCATCGCTTGAGTAGCACACTTGGTATTTGTCGGGAGTAACATCTGCGGCAGGTGCAGTCCACGAAACTTCCACACTGTTACCTGTATTATTGTAGTATGCAACGTTTACGGTTGAAACAGGAGTTGTAACACCATAAACGGTTGCACTTACTGTTTCATCCACACCCCACGACATTGAATAGTATGGAGCTACCTTGAATATGTATTGACCAGGTGCAAGATCGGTTAATGTTTTTGTCTTATCGGTAGTTTCTATAGCTGTTGACCAAGTAGAACCACCATCAGTAGAATAACTTACAGCATATTTTGATGGAGTGCCTTCTCCACTTGGAGCATTCCAATTCACAATCGCACTATAAGGCATACCACTACCGGTTTGCACTTGCATATTAGTTACCGGGTCGGTGTAATTAGTAACAGTTACACTATTTGTTTCAGTAGCAGCACCCCATGTACTTGAGCCACCGAAGTAAGCACGAACCTTAAATTTATATGTAGCATCAGCTTGATTTGAGTATGTTTTAGATGTAGCTGTTAGTTCTTCTTCTGCCGAATAAGCTCCGCCATTGATAGAATAACTTATGGCATATTTTGTAGCTTTACCTTGCGATGGTGCACCCCATGAAACTTTAATTTCATTTGCAGTGCCACTTACAATCTCTGCTTTTAAGTTTGAAACCGGAGCTGTGATTGCCGAAGCAGTGATTATATAAGAAGAGCAACCTGAACCTTGCACATAAGCGAAGATTTCAACTTTGTCCTCTGAATGTTTATGTGTTTGAATAAATGAACCTGTATTGTGTCCATTACCAAGTGAAGGACCATTTGAATACTTGCCGGGTAAGTGGTCAATAGTTGCAATTTTAGTTGGGTTAGTGTAGCTATCGGTAATATCTAAAATTTCAAATTCTGAATAGCGGTTTTTTGCTAGACCATCTACACCAACTCTACGAGTATTGCGACATAATAGTTTACGGCCTCGCATTGTAAAAATGTGAGCACCAAGACTATTGAATTCTTCGTTTGCAGTACTTGGAATCTCATTTACAGATGTTACTGTTCCAGCGGAAGCATTTAATGTTACGTCATAAATTCCCACACCACGCACTATTAATATACCTTTTAATGCGGTTTCAGATGACGTGTCATAGAAATGAAGGTAGTTGTCATTACCACCACCTGATACAATGCCAGTATTGAATGATTTCTTTCCCGATACGGTTGGGACACCATTCACATTACTAATTACTAAACAAGTGATATCTGTACTTGTTCCTGTTTGAGCAAACCAAATATATCCATTGCCATGACGAATATTACCAGTAGCATCAAGATAAAGAGTAACTTTTTCGGCGGTGTACCCATTCATCTCAACGCCAGAACCATTTAGGAATACACCATTATTATCAGTATGGTTGATTGGACCTTCTCTGACGCAAAATTTAGAAGCCGGACTGGTTGTTACGGTTTGTGTTGGACCAGCTGAACCTGCCGAGTGTGTAACATAGTTGCCTGCATCGTCAAATGCATTTGCTGCACCTGTTGAAGTCCAACCAAGGTTGACCAGTGTGTTGCCTGATGAAGTTAAACGATATGTTGAAACATAACCAAAAGCTTTATCAGTTTCTGATAGAGTATAAGGTACCCCATCTTTTGAAATTGCCAACTGACGAGAGTTGTCATTAGGAGTAGTAAATTCTGTAGTCCAGTTTTTAGTGGGAGTGTTGATTTTGTAATCGCTTGCTGCAGCGTTGGCAATTGGAATTGCCGTAACCATTGCCATACAAACGGCAAAAAGGTGTAAAAGTTTTTTCTTCATAATAAATATGGTTTAGTTATTATTAATTTCTTATTTGATTTGTATATAGACAATTATCCATATTAATTGAGCAAATATAAGAATTAATTAGCACAACTACAAATTTATTATATAAAAAAATCAAAATGAGGCATTTTTAGACACAAGAACATAAAAACAAAAGGGCTAACGCATGGGGGTTCAAAGACATAACAAAAGGGCTGACGCGTGAAAAATCTTTTGTTCTTATGTGCTTATGTCTTTTTCTTATTCAAAAAAATTGCAAAGTCGTTAGGAAAATACTATATTTGCCACAAAAAAGTCGCTTAGAAAAGTCGCACATAACACCAAAATGTGGCTTGAAAAAGTCGTCCCATAGCAGAACAACCATAAAATCAGACATATATGCTCAAACGCAAAATTGAACAACAGTTTATAGAATGGAAAAATACCAAGTCGCATAATCCACTTATCGTAAAGGGGTGCCGACAATGTGGTAAAACATTTTCGGTTCTTGATTTTGCAAACAAGAACTATAAAAATGTGGTATATGTGAATTTTTTTGAGAATCCATTATATTCAACCGTTTTTGATGGAGCTCTTAATGTAGATGACATTGTGATGTATTTAACGGCATTAATGGGTGATAAAATTAAATTTGAACCACATGATACATGTTTGATTTTAGACGAAATCCAAGAATATCCCAAAGCAAGAGCTGCTCTTAAGTTTTTTAAGTTAGATGGTAGATATGATGTTATATGCACCGGCTCATTATTGGGCATTAGTGGCTATAAAGAGCAACCGGTATCAATTCCGGTAGGATATGAAACAATTATTACGATGTATCCACTGGATTTTGAAGAGTTTTTATGGGCAAATGGGATTACTCCGAAGATTGTCGAGGAGCTAAAAAACTGCATAACTACAATATCTAAGGTACCTGACGTTTTACATAATCGCATGAGAGACCTGCTTTTGCAATATGTGGTAGTAGGAGGCATGCCGGCAGTAGTAACCGAATTTGTCAATTCAAAGATGATAAATAACGTAACACGAATGCAACGTGACATCATCAATGGCTATCGCGACGACATGATAAAGTATGCCTCAGCAAGTGATAAAGCGAGAATCAGAGAATGTTTTGATTCTATACCCAAGCAGTTAGCAAAAGAGAACAAAAAGTTTCAATATTCAGTCATAAAAAAGAAAGGTACTGCATCAATGTATGCAGGTTCTTTACAATGGATTGAAGATGCCGGGATAATAAATCGTTGTTATAATTTAAGCATAACCGAACTGCCATTAGATGGCAATGCGATAGACGGAATTTTTAAGGTATATATGGCTGATATAGGGCTTTTTATCAGTATGCTTGAAGATGGAACAAGTTATGATATTTTGAATGGCTCATTGTTGGGTTATAAAGGAGCTATATTTGAAAACTTGATAGCAGATTTTCTAACTAAAAATAGTAGAAAATTATATTATTTTCATAAAGAGTCGGGACTTGAAGTGGATTTTGTCATTAGATTGAATGGTAACTGCACATTATTGGAATGTAAAGCGACATCGGGGAATGCCAAAAGCACTAAAACAATCTTGAATCACCCTGAAAAATATCATGTATATCACGCAATAAAATTAGGCAATTATAATGTTGGATTTGCTAATAACATCTTAACTCTGCCTCTATATATGGGCTTCCTACTTCATGATGACGCATTTTCTGTTCCTGTTTTTAGACAGAATGACAGAATGAACATAATATATTAAGACACAAGAACATAAGAACAAAAGGGCTGACGCGTGGGGTAGGCATTGCCGAAGGTAATGTTTCTCGATAGCCGGGTATAGCCACGAAGTGGTTATGCCCGGGAAAGGATAAGAATGAATGTGATTCTGGAAGAATCTTTAATTGTCACAAATAACGAATCTTCCAGATTCCAATCTGCTTCAATCACATTCCGGGAATAACCACTTCGTGGCTATTCCCGGCTACGCAAAAAATCAATCCTCCGGATTGCCCCCTTATCCGTAGGTTTATCAATCGTTAGAGTCCTTAGAGACGAACCCCTAAAACAGGTGGGCACTGGGCTGACGCATAATTTAGACAAAAATATAAACATAATTTGTGTCATTCTGAAAAATTATGTCTTTCTGTTCTTAGATTTTTGAACAGAGGGTTACTTTAGATTTCCTTTTCCTTCTCGGAGAATTTCGGGGGCAGAACTATCAATACAATCAACAATAGTCGAGGGTATTAATTCGCCATAACCACCATCGATAACGATGTCCACATCGTTTTCATATTTCATCGCTATTGCCTGAGGATTACAACCATCTTCGGGGTCATCGTTCCACTCTATCGAGGTGGTAAGAATGGGATTTCCTAATCGTGAGGCTATTTCACACGTAATTGCATTGTCGGGAACGCGAACACCCACCGTTTTACGCCCCTTAAACACTTTTGGCAAGGTGGAAGCCACCGGCAGAATAAACGTAAATGCCCCAGGCAGATTTTCACGCAAAAGCTGAAAGGCCCGATTGTCGATGCGGGCATATTGCGAAGCTTGAGAAATATCGCTACACACGATTGAGAGGTTGGTGCGTTGAGGATTGATTCCTTTGATTTTACATATACGCTCAATTGCGTTGTTTTTAAGAGCATCACACCCTATGGCATAAAGCGTGTCGGTGGGATATATAACTATTCCGCCATCTCGCAGAGTATCAATAACTTCGTCCATAAAACGATCATTGATGTTTGATGTGTACATTTTTAAGATTTTCATGGATATTAGGTTTTATTGATTATTGGGCTGAGATAATTTCAATGTTAATATCGGAGGCATGAGCATGGCGAGTGAGCAAATCTGTAGCAAGATCAATCGTTTCTTGCACCGACATTTCCTCTCCATATATATTGATACACATTAGCAATCGGCAAGTGTCGGTAGTTAATTTAGTGCGTTCTTCATCGCTCGTGGGAGTTCCTATCCCTCCCACAGCATCACGATAGATGGGTAGCGATGCAATATTGAGCAATCCACGACCAATTGCTTCAAACTGCTCTCCCTCACGTCCGACACCCAAGCACAATGTGTCGCCACTGATTTTATCGGCATCAAAACCACCTATCGAATAACCGGTACGCACCGAGAGCAAATTAATCAAGTCAATCATCGTCAATGTGCGATAAAGTTCCATTCCTTTCACCAATCGACGACAAAGAGCCTCACTCGAGGGACGATAACGATTAGGTTCCTTCCCTAAAGCCTTGTATGCTTGACGAGTAGCAGCAACACCGGGGCGCTTGTTAATCATGGGCATATCATACGCAACTCGCACCCACTCTCCCACTGCAAGCAATTCTTGCCACAAAGCATCAGATGTTGCACCGTTTTCAACCGTTGCCTCAATCTTAATCACTTTGAATCGTGGAGCTACCGACAATATTTCTGAATCAAATATAACTCTCATTTTCAACAAAGTAACAACTAATTATTCTTTGTATTTGCAAAAATAATAAATAACTCCTTATCAAGCAAAAAAAAGAGACGTCATCACGACGTCTCTTTTCCTTTAAACCTTTATCTTAATCTAATACTATGAAAAACACACATGCAAATGTAAGTACTATTTTTGAATTAGCAACAATAATTACTCTAAACACTACTAATTTTAAGATTTTTTAATAAACTCAAAAGCTACGCAATCTCCAATATATCGATTTTCTTTCATCACCTTACCCCTTCGGGGTACTCCTCTTGAATCAAGAGGAGAGCTTTCCCATACAATAGTCCTTTATGTCGTTTCTGCCATTCTATCTAATTTCAAGAACGGAAGTTGTGGATTTTTAGCCTTACTACTATTCATTTTTGGAATATTTTACCAACCAAAACATCGCTTAGATTGTTTATTTGCAACTTCGGACATATATTTTTGGCAATTAATCAATAAATTCGTACCTTTGCAAGTCTTAAAATTAATAATGTATATATACGTAAAGAAATATCATTATAATTCCTATATAAATAGATTACAAAATTATGAGTAAAGAAAAGAAATTCTTGACCTGTGATGGTAATCAAGCTGCAGCACATATTTCGTATATGTTCTCAGAGGTAGCAGCAATCTACCCCATCACACCCTCGTCAACCATGGCTGAGTATGTTGACGAATGGGCAGCCGCAGGACGTAAAAACATCTTTGGAGAAACCGTCCTTGTACAGGAAATGCAATCAGAAGGTGGTGCAGCAGGTGCTGTTCACGGCTCACTCCAAGCCGGAGCCTTGACCTCAACCTACACTGCTTCACAAGGTCTTCTCCTTATGATTCCTAATATGTATAAAATTGCAGGTGAATTGCTCCCTTGCGTGTTCCACGTATCGGCTCGTACACTTGCATCTCATGCATTGAGTATCTTTGGTGACCACCAAGACGTAATGTCGGTGCGTCAAACAGGTTTCGCAATGCTTGCAGAAGGTTCTGTTCAAGAAGTAATGGACCTTTCGGGTGTTGCTCACTTGGCTACTATCAAATCACGCGTTCCTTTCGTGAACTTCTTTGATGGTTTCCGTACTTCACACGAAATTCAAAAAATCGAAATGCTCGAAAACGAAGACCTCGCTCCTCTTGTAGATCAAGAAGCTCTTGCCGACTTCCGTGCTCGTGCATTGAATCCAGAAGCTCCTGTGGCTCGTGGTATGGCTGAAAACGGCGACGTATTCTTCCAACACCGTGAAGCTTGCAACAAATACTACGAAGCAGTTCCTGAAATCGTTGAAGAATACATGAACAAGATTTCAGAAATCACTGGTCGTAAATCTGGCTTGTTTAACTACTATGGTGCTGAAGATGCAGATCGCGTAATCATCGCTATGGGTTCAGTTACTGAAGCTGCTAAAGAAGCTATCGACCACATGGTTGCTAATGGCGAAAAAGTGGGTCTTGTTTCGGTTCACTTGTATCGTCCATTTTCGGCTAAACACTTCCTCGCTGCTGTGCCTAAAACAGCTAAACGCATTGCTGTTCTTGACCGCACAAAAGAACCAGGAGCTGTTGGCGAACCATTATTCCTCGATGTTAAACAATGCTTCTATGGCAAAGAAAACGCCCCAGTTATCGTTGGCGGTCGTTACGGTCTTGCTTCTAAAGACACTACTCCTGCTCAAATCATCTCTGTATTTGAGAACCTCGCATTGCCCGAACCTAAAGACCAATTTACTGTAGGTATCATCGACGATGTTACTTTCACTTCACTTCCTCCAAAAGAAGAAATCGCTCTTGGTGGCGAAGGCACTTTCGAAGCTAAATTCTTCGGTCTCGGTGCTGACGGTACAGTAGGTGCAAACAAAAACTCTGTAAAAATTATTGGTGACAACACCAACAAATATTGTCAAGCATACTTCGCTTACGACTCAAAGAAATCAGGTGGTTTCACTTGTTCACACCTTCGTTTCGGTGACGATCCTATTCGTTCAACTTACTTGGTTACTACTCCTAACTTCGTAGCATGCCACGTTCAAGCATACCTCAATATGTATGATGTAACTCGTGGTCTTCGCAAGGGTGGTACATTCTTGTTGAACACTATCTGGGACGGTGAAGAACTTGCTAAAAACCTCCCTAACAAAGTAAAACGTTACTTCGCTCAAAACGATATCACTGTTTACTACATCAATGCTACTAAGATTGCTCGCGAAATTGGTCTTGGTAACCGCACCAACACTATCCTTCAAAGTGCATTCTTCCGCATCACTGAAGTAATTCCAGTTGACCTTGCTGTAGAACAAATGAAGAAATTCATCGTTAAGAGCTACGGTAAGAAAGGTCAAGACGTGGTTGATAAAAACTACGCTGCTGTTGACCGTGGTAACGAATACAAAACTCTCGCTGTTGATCCTACATGGGCTAACCTCGCTGATGATGAAGTTGCAGCAAACAACAATCCTGCATTCATCAACGAAGTGGTTCGTCCTATCAACGCACAAGATGGCGACCTCTTGAAAGTTTCTGCATTCAAAGGTATCGAAGATGGTACTTGGGCACAAGGTACAGCTAAATATGAAAAACGTGGTGTAGCTGCATTCGTTCCTGAATGGATTTCAGAAAACTGTATCCAATGTAACAAGTGTGCTTACGTTTGTCCTCACGCTGCTATCCGTCCATTCGTTCTCGATGCTAACGAAATGGCTGCATGTCCTTCTTCTGACGCTCTTCCTGCAATCGGTAAACAATTTGCCGACATGAAGTTCATTCAAGCTGTTGACGTTCTCGACTGTCTTGGTTGTGGCAACTGTGTTGACGTATGTCCTGGCAAGAAAGGTGTGAAAGCTCTCGAAATGAAGCCCCTTGAATCACAACTCGAAGTTCAAAAAACTTGGGACTACTGCGTAGATAAAGTTGAATCAAAACAAAACCTCGTTGACGTTAAAGCTAACGTTAAGAACAGCCAATTCGCTACTCCATTATTTGAGTTCTCTGGTGCTTGTTCAGGTTGTGGTGAAACTCCTTATGTAAAACTCATCACTCAACTTTACGGTGACCACGAAATGGTTGCTAACGCTACCGGTTGTTCATCAATCTACTCTGGTTCAGTTCCTTCAACTCCTTATACTACTAACAAACGTGGTCATGGTCCTGCTTGGGCTAACTCACTTTTCGAAGACTTCTGCGAATTCGGTCTCGGTATGACAATCGCTAACGAAAAGATGCGTGCTCGTCTCGAAGGTTATATGAACGATGCTCTCAACTGTCCAAAATGTGGCGAAGAGATCAAGGCTCTCGCTGCTGAATGGCTCGAAAACAAAGAAGATGCAGCTAAGACTCGCGAAATCGCCGACAAACTTGTTCCTGCTTGTGAAGCTTGCGGTTGCGATACTTGTAACAACATCCTCTCTGTAAAACAATACATCGCAAAACGTTCACAATGGATTATCGGTGGTGACGGTGCTTCTTACGATATCGGCTTCGGTGGTCTTGACCATGTTCTCGCTTCAGGTAAGAATGTAAATATCCTTGTTCTCGATACTGAGGTTTACTCAAATACCGGTGGTCAAGCATCAAAAGCTACTCCAATCGGTGCTATCGCTAAATTTGCCGCTGCTGGTAAACGCGTACGCAAAAAAGACCTCGGTCTTATCGCTTCAACCTACGGTTATGTTTACGTAGCACAAATCGCTATGGGTGCCGACCAAGCTCAAACACTCAAAGCTATCCGCGAAGCTGAAGCATACGA